>DGOD01000004.1:9735-13412 GCA_002389265.1 Gammaproteobacteria bacterium UBA4475 | reverse complement strand
GAAAGTATGAGAGAAAAGGATTTTGGTGCGTTGAAAAAAACAGAAGGGGATGGAGCCCCCCTTCCGTACGCATGCAGTCATCGATTTTAGTTTTATTATTAGTGTTTTTATTTTTATTTTGATTGGGTCGAGGCTTGGTTGCTGTTGTTTTTACATCGACCCATTAGCTTCACAGCTGAGTAATCAAGAGCATGAATTGTGCCAGCCCAAAATAGTGTTTAAGAACAAGGTGTTAAGTCTCTGGCCCTATGGCGCGATGGGACGATTGGTTACGTTATGGTGTCGGGATTGGACGCATTGGTAACACCATTGCCGCAGCTACCCAGCCCCGAAGGGTTGGTGTACGACTGTTTCGTAGCATGAGCCGCTAGGATCTGCGGGAGCGCTCGCGCGGCATATTAAGTTTTTGCCGGCGCTGCCACAAGGCTTTGCGGCTGATGCCTAGCTTCTGTGCCAGTTGGGTTTCCGTCATGTGATCTTGGTTGTCGATGACAAAGCGCTTGAAATACCCTTCGAGAGAATCACGGTCCTCAAGATCGTTGGCCTCATTTGGCTGGTGGCGGCGAGTCTCACTGTCGACAGCCAGCAACTCCGCATCAATTATCCGGCCTTCACACAGGATGGTGCCGCGTTCGACGGCGTTCTTTAATTCTCTGATATTGCCTGGCCAGGAATAAGATTGGATCAAATCTAGTGCGCACCTGGAAAAGCTCAAACCAGTTTTGCCTAAGGTTCTGCCATTAGTCTGTAGGAAGTGTTCAGCTAGGCTCAGCAGATCACCAGGCCGCTCCCGCAAGGGCGGCAGGCTGAGTTTGACAACGTTTAAGCGATAATAAAGATCTTCACGAAACTGACCACTTTCGGTCAAATTCTCCAGATTTCTGTGGGTTGCAGCGATGAGACGAATGTCGACCTTGCGGGTTTCAATCGCTCCGACCTTGCGGATCTCACCTTCTTGCAAAACCCGTAGCAAGCGCGCTTGGGCTTCCAGCGGCAATTCACCGATTTCATCAAGAAATAAGGTGCCCCCATCAGCGGCTTCAACAAGCCCGACCCGACTGCTGGTGGCGCCGGTAAAAGCGCCTTTTTCATGACCGAATAACTCTGACTCGATCAACGTCTCAGGGATCGCCGCACAGTTGAGAGACACGATCTTGCGCGAGCTTCTGGGGCCCGCAGCGTGGATCGCTTGCGCTACCAATTCCTTGCCTGTCCCTGATTCACCCATAATCAGCACGGTGGTCTGAGTTGGCGCAACTTTGCGAATGTGATTAAAGAGTTGATGCATGGCATCACAGGTCCCCAGCATCTCTGGGAATAACGGCAAATCCGTCGAATGGGGTTCAATGAGCGCCGTGATACTGTCCAACAAATCGTCGTAGGCGAAGGGCTTGGCAATATAATCCGCCGCACCCAGTTTCATAGTATCCACGGCAGAGCTGACGCTGGCATAGCTGGTCATGACCAGCACCGGGACGTTGATAGCGTGTCTGATGATATCGGTACCGATCGGGCCAGGTAGCTGCAAATCTGTGATGATCAGCGCGAAGTCCTGCAAATTATTCTGCAAGGCCTCTGCCAACGATCCAGCTTCTACGACTTTGTATAATTTTTTTTCGAGAAACTTTTTCAAAGATGCGCGTATGACGACTTCGTCTTCGACGATAAGAATCTTTTTTCGGCTCATGGATTACACTGTAGAACCTGACATTCGATTTGTCACTAAACAGCGAAGATCGGCCTAAGTCAAACAAATTCTCCGTTAGGGTGGCGCGGCAAGGTCATTTTGATTCGGGTCCCCCAAGCCTGCGCCGACCGCGTTCGCGCTGATCCCCCCACGATGCTGGGCAACGATGGACGTGGCTGTTGCTGGCCCATCAGCGGTCAACCTCGGCGACAAAGACGAAGAAACTGAAAGCCAGGAAAATAATCAGTTGATCGAGAGACAGGCAGGCGTTGTAAACTTAATGAACAAAGAGTGGATAAGCCTAATATGGGTCAGGTGCTGCAAGTGTCAGGCGTTTTGGTACGCGATCCATTGACCAGGCCTCTGTTGCAGCCTGAAGCAGAGATTCTAGGTCGTCGATCTCGGGAAATAATGGTTGGCCGAGAGCGTTCAGGGCTTGCCTGATGCAGGCGATGGGCTTGCCGTCGGGTATCGCCGCTGCCCCGGTTGACTTGCTGAGTTTGTGCCCCTGTTGATCTACCAGTAATGGGATATGGGCATAGTTGATGGGTGGGTAGTCTAGCGCCGTGCCCAGACAGGCTTGCTTCAGGCTCGAGTCAAGCAGGTCACTGCCGCGGATAACATGACTGATGTTTTGATACGCGTCATCTACCGTGACGGCGAGTTGATAGGCCACCAAGCCGTCTCTGCGCTTGATGATGAAATCGCCAACGTCGCGTTGGAGCGACGAGCCCCGGGATTCCTGGACGCGATCGTCGATGGTAACAACGACCGGGGGCACACGAAAGCGAATAGAATGTGCCGGCAATGAGGGGGTGAAGGAACGCGATCGACAGGTACCAGGGTAAATGGGTGGCAGATCCCGACGACTGCAGGTGCAAGGGTATACCTGCTGCTGCTCTTTGAGTTTATCTAGCGCGGCCTGGTAGGCGTCGAGACGTTGGCTTTGAAATAAGGGCGTGCCGTTCCAGCTCAGCCCGAGGGACTCCAATTGGCTCATAATCTGAGCGGGCGCGCCAGGTTTCTCACGCGGGGGGTCTAGATCTTCGATGCGGAGTAACCACAGGCCCTTGTTTTTACGAGCCTCGAGCCAGCCGGCAAGAGCCACTACAATGGAACCAAAGTGCAATGGCCCCGTTGGCGAAGGTGCAAAACGGCCGATGTAGCCCTGCGTCTGACTCATAGGTCAGACAACAACAAGGGGCTAGCCGTGAATCTGTCGTTCCTTGATTTCATCGAGGGTCTTGCAGTCGATACATTGGGTCGCCGTCGGTCTGGCTTCGAGTCGTTGAATGCCTATCTCGATACCACAAGAATCACAGTAACCATAGTCATCCTGGTCGATCAGGTCGATCGTGGCGTCAATCTTTCTGATCAGCTTACGCTCTCGGTCGCGGGTGCGTAGCTCAAGGCTGAATTCTTCCTCCTGGGTTGCGCGATCCGCTGGATCCGGGTCGTTCGCCGCGACATCCTTCATATGATTGACGGTTCGATCCACTTCTTCCATTAACTGCAATTTCCAGTCGAGGAGGATTTGTCTGAAGTGCTCACGCTGGCCAGCGTTCATATACTCTTCGTTCTTTTTGCGAGCATAGGGTGTGAAATCGGCGGGTTGTGCGTCGATACGACTGACGCCGGCTTTTCTGGTTGTTTTTGCCGGTTTCTTGGCCGCTACTTTCTTGCTGGCGACGGGTTTAACAATTGCGATGGGGTCTGTCTTGGCCAATTTAGGTTCTCGTTGGGCTGCCTTTTGAGAGCCTTTAGATGATAATTTGATCGGAGACGCCGGTGCCGACTTTTGCGCGGCGGTGCGCTTCGCGATCTTCTTAGATTTTACCGCTGTCTTGTTCGGTGCTTTGGCCTTGGCAATAGGCTTCGATGCGGCTTTCGGTGCGGCTTTTTGTGCGGCTTTCGATGCTGCTTTCGGTGCGGCTTTAGTCACGCTGGTTTTGGGTGTCGTCTTTGTAGCCGCTTTAGTAGCCGCTTTAGT
>DGOD01000004.1:0-9703 GCA_002389265.1 Gammaproteobacteria bacterium UBA4475 | reverse complement strand
TTAGCTTGCGCGGTGCTGCTTTTGGGCTTTGCAATAGTCTTCGCTTTACTCGGGGCTGACACGGCCTTAACCGGCTTAACGACTTTTTTGACAGCTGGTTTGGCAGCTGCCTTCGGATTGACGGTTTTCTTTGCCGGCGCTGTGGTCTTTGCCTTAGTTGATATCTTCGACGTTGGCTTCTTTATCTTGGCGGCAGGCTTTGCTGGCGGCGTTTTCGTTGCGACCTTAGCGGCAGTTTTTTTCACCGGCGCAGTTTTTTTCACCGGCTGAGTCGTGTTCGCTTTCTTGGTTTTCGCCGCAGGCGCTACAATTTTTGCTTTTTTTGCCGGCTTGGCTTTGGAGCTACTTTTAGTTTTGGTTGCCATAGTTTCATCCAGTATGCTATGTCACGTAAAACCTAAACAAAATCGAGCGCGAACGTTACCAGAAGAAGGAAGAATCTCCAAGCGAGAATTGAGTCATCGTCGCTTTACTTCGATTTGCGTCATTTGTATCAGAATCCTGAAAAATATTGGGTCAATTTCTGACCCGACAGTGAAATTAAGCGATACTGCGATTTTAAACAAGGTGCAGAGCTTGAGCTCAAGCCAGGGATAGGTAGTAACAGATGGCAGTTGTTGACAGTTCGGGTTTTGCCCATCGACTCAAAGACATCCAGTCGTTCAAGGTAATGAAACTCTTAGCCAGGGCGAATCAGCTTCAGTCGCAGGGGCATCAGGTTGTCCATATGGAGGTGGGAGAACCGGATTTTGAGACGCCAGCCGCGATCGTCGAGGCTGGTATTGCGGCATTGCGTGCGGGGAAAACGAAATACACCAGCGCTCAGGGCATTCCTGAACTCAGAGAACTGTTGAGCCGACACTACGCTGAAGAACATGGTGTTGATGTGGCACCTTCAAGGATCTTCATCACAGCAGGTAGCTCAGGCGCGCTATTACTGGTTTCTGCGTTGCTTCTGAATCCCGGTGAAGGCTTGTTAATGACAGATCCTGGGTATCCTTGTAATCGGCATTTCCTCAAGGCGTTCAGCGGTGAGGGTCAATTGGTACCAGTCACTGCAGCCGATGGCTATCAGTTGACCCCAACACTGGTCGACCGACATTGGCAGTCGTCGACTCGTGGCGTGTTATTAGCGTCGCCTGCTAACCCAACTGGGGCGATTATCGACAAAGCTGTTCTGCAGGCGGTTGCCGCTGGTGTTCGGCGGCGAGGTGGGCATCTTGTGGTGGATGAAATTTATCACGGGCTGACCTATACTGCGCGCAAACCAACCAGCGTGCTTGCCTTTGACCCAGAGGCATTTGTGATCAACAGCTTTTCGAAATATTTTGGCATGACGGGTTGGCGTTTAGGCTGGTTAATTGTCCCAGAAGCTGCTGTGCCAGACTTGGAAAAACTCGCACAGAATCTCTTTATTTGCCCCTCCAGCGTCGCGCAAGAGGCTGCGCTAGCAGCATTCAGTGCCGAGGCTCGAGATATTATGGAGCGCCAACGCGAGGCATTCCAGGCTCGTCGTGACTTTCTAGTGCCGGCGCTGCGAGAGCTCGGGTTTGGGATTGAGCGCATGCCGGAAGGTGCTTTTTACATCTATGCAACGATGCCCGCGGGTCTCGCTGCCGACAGTGAGGCCTTCAGTGACAGCCTACTTGAAAACCATTACGTTGCGGTGACGCCCGGTACGGACTTCGGCTTCTATCGAGCGGATGAGCACTTGCGTTTCAGCTATGCTCAGGGCCTGGACATGCTTGAATTGGGCGTCGATCGATTACATCGTGCCGTCGCCGCTTATGGACTCTCATGATTTTTTCGCCTCCCCTTGCATCCGCGCTTTTGATTCAGCGCTACAAGCGATTCCTGGCAGATATCGCTTTACCAGATGGCTCGGTTAAAACGATTCATTGTCCCAATACAGGGTCGATGAAAAACTGCGCTGCAGCCGGCGACCGAGTCTGGTATTCCACGTCGGAGAACCCGAAACGCAAATATGCGCACACTTGGGAGCTCAATGAGACTCAGGCAGGACATTTCATCGGCGTGAATACCCATCGTGCGAATGCGTTGGTCAAGGCGGCTGTTGAGACGGGTGTCATAGACTCGCTTCAGGGTTATGGCACCATCACGTCGGAAGTCAAATATGGGCAGGAAAATAGTCGAATCGATTTGTTGCTCACCCAGCATCAGAAGTTGCCGCCCTGTTATGTTGAAGTTAAGAGTGTGACTTTGTGCGAGCCTCGGGGTGATAATTATATTGGCTATTTTCCGGATTCCGTCAGCGTTCGCGGCACCAAGCACCTGCGTGAACTGATGCAGGTTGTTGAGCAAGGTGAGCGTGGGGTCCTGGTGTTTTGCGTCCAACATTCGGCGATAGAAGTGGTTCGCCCGGCTTTACATATTGACCCGATGTATACGGCAACACTGGCTTTGGCCATGGCGGCTGGCGTTGAGGTTATGGCTTATCGAGCCGATCTGAGTGCCACCGGTATTCGCCTGGTTGAATCCATACCTGTGTCGCTGGTAGAGCTCGAATGACGAAGCCGATCGTATGGATGATGTTATTGATGGCGGTGGTTGCCAGTGCGTTCGCGGCGATGTTTTTTGGTAGTGCGACGATCTCTGTGGCGCAGGGTTGGAGCCTGATCATTGGTGAATCGACGTCCCCGCTGGTGGATACTATTATTTTTCAAATCCGGCTCCCAAGGGTCCTATTGGCGCTTATCGTTGGCGCGGGTACTGCCGCTACAGGCGCTGCGATTCAAGGTATGTTTCGAAATCCCCTCGCAGACCCGGCGCTGATCGGCGTTTCCAGTGGCGCTGCTCTGTTTGCGGCGGCTTATATGGTGCTTAATCTGCACAATTCGGCGTGGGGGTTTCTGGGTCTGGCGGGCAGCGCGTTCACCGGTGGCTTCATCACGACACTGTTGGTGCTGAAAGTGGGTCAGCGCAGCGGCACTATTTCCAGTATGTTGCTGGCGGGCATTGCCGTTAACGCCATCGCCTTAGCCGGTGTGGGTTTATTTTCCTATCTCTCCTCTGATCTGCAGTTAAGGTCCGTGGCGTTTTGGGCGCTCGGCAGTTTCAACGGCGCTGATTGGGTCGGTGTTCAAGTCGCATTGGTTATTCCGATAGTGGTGTTGTTGCTGTATCGAGATAGTCAGAAGCTGAATGCTGTCACCCTGGGTGATCTTGAGGCTACGCACTTGGGTATCAATGTCCCCAGGTTACGGACGCGAATCGTGCTGTATACCGCAGTCATTACGGGTACGAGTGTAGCGCTGGTGGGTATCATCGCCTTCATCGGTCTGGTTGTGCCGCACCTGATACGTTTAATGTTGGGTTCTAATCATCATACAGTGATACCGGGGTCGGCGCTGCTCGGCGCGCTGTTGCTACTGATGGCCGATACCCTAGGGCGAGTGATCATCGCGCCGGCGGAATTGCCTGTGGGAATTTTGACTGCGCTGTTGGGCGGACCGTTTTTTATCTACCTGGTTGTGCAACAAAAGGGCAGGCTAGGTATATGACACTGCGCGCTGAACATTGCGGTCTGAGCTATGCCGGTCAAAGAATATTGCATGATGTCAGCCTGGAGCTGAAGGCGGGCGAGATTCTTGCTGTCGTCGGCCCTAATGGTGCTGGCAAGTCGTCTCTTGTGGGTTTGCTGGCGGGTACCAGTCGACCTACACTCGGATCTGTCACGCTCGACAATCAGCTTTATGCGGATATTTCCCTGGCTGCAAGGGCCACTCGTTTGGCCGTTCTGCCACAACACACGAGTCTGGATTTCCCGTTTACCGTTGACGAGATTATTGAAATGGGCAGGATACCCCATGGTGGTAATGCTCGGATGCACGCGCCCATGCGCGCCGAGATTGCCGCATTGCTAGGGCTTGAGGCCTTGCGCGAGCGGGTTTACACCACCTTATCGGGGGGGGAGAAGCAGCGAACTCAGATTGCTCGCGTGCTGTGTCAGCTATGGGATTGCTTGCCGGCCAGCTATTTTCTGTTTGATGAGCCCACTGGCGCATTGGATATCGCGCACCAATTGGTCTTTATGAGTCTGGCGCGTCAATTAGCGCAGCAAGGGGCTGGGGTGTTGACGGTGATGCACGATATTAATCTTGCCGCCCGTTATGCCGATCGGCTTGTGTTGCTTAAAGACGGTGAGGTGATGGGTATAGGTACGCCTGCGGAAGTGTTGACAAACGAGCACGTTAAGGCAGCGTTTGGGGTAACTCCCCAGGTTGTGCTGCTGGCCGATGGTAGTCGACAGTGGCTGTTTGTCGAATAATCTCTCCTGGTTGGGTCACCGGCAGGCCCCCTTGATGGATACGAATGTCTGCGACGACTGAATATAAATCAGCCATAATTCTCAATAATCTACGTTCTCGAAAACCGACAAGGACCAACAATGCCGGAAGGCTTTGTACTAACCCGGCAATGGCTGGAAAAACCCGACGGTCAGGATCTTGTCTTCTGGCTCGCAACAGATAGCGGACCGGTCAAGGTTGTTATCGAAAATCATGAGTCGGTATTTTTTCTGCCGCTGCCGCAGATTCCTGCAGCGAGACGGATTCTGGGCGATAAGCCTCGTTGGCGGGATGCCGCAGTGCCCTTATGCGACTTTCATCAGACACCGGTACATGCCTGTTACTTCACTTCGCAAAAAGATCTGAATATTGCCCGTGCACGGCTTTGGCAAGCCAATGTGCAGCCTCTGGAGGCTGATATTCGGCCGACGGATCGCTATCTCATGGAGCGGTTTATTACTGGTGCTATGTCTGTGGAGGGTGATGCTGAGACCCTGGATGGCCTGCCTGTTTATCGCAATCCGCGACTACTGCCCGTCGAGTATATACCGGCATTGCTGGTAGTTTCCCTGGATATCGAGACCTCTTATACGGAGAATATTCTGTATTCCATTGCCGTGTCGGGTCCGAATATAGCTAAGGTATTTATGGTTTTTGATGCGCCCTCGCCAGGCCATGAGGAGCCAGCTTTAGGCGAGGCGCTGGACTATCTTGAGTATGTGGCCACTGAAGCGGTGCTTATTGAGCGTTTCCTTGATTGGTTTGCAGTGCTCGACCCAGATGTGGTTATTGGTTGGAATGTGGTGGGTTTCGACTTGCAGTTTCTGCAGAAGCGTTGTGAGTTCCACGGCCTGGCTTTCACACTGGGTCGGCAAAGCCAGGAGGTTCGCTGGCGATCAACCAGTCAAGGCCAGCAACGGCATTATGCTTTGGTTCCGGGCCGGGTGGTCCTTGATGGCATTGAAATGCTTCGAACCGCGACCTATCAGTTTGAGAGTTTCAGCCTGGAAAATGTCGCCCGGGTGTTATTGGGGCGGGGCAAGTTGGTTCATGATGTTGATAGTCGGGCGGCAGAAATTCAGGTTATGTACGCCCAGGACCCTCTTGCCCTGGCTCGCTACAATCTTGAAGACTGTGTGCTGGTGGAAGAGATCTTTGCCAAGACAGACTTGATCCGATTTGCCCTCGAGCGCGCGCGTTTGACCGGTCTCGACTTGGATCGCCCCGGTGGTTCCGTGGCGGCCTTTGACTTTTTGTATCTGCCCCGGCTTCATCGTCAAGGCTATGTCGGACCAGTGGTCAGCGAGCAGATTGATTCTGGCAGCCCCGGTGGCTATGTTTTGGGTTCAAAGCCGGGGCTTTATGAGCATGTCATCGTCCTGGACTTCAAGAGTTTGTACCCGAGTATTATTCGTACCTTCCATGTGGACCCGTTGGCTATGGTTTGTGGCGAGTTGGAAGATGACGGTATCGCTGGTTTCAAGGGCGCGATATTTTCTCGGCATCATTATATTTTACCGGAGATTATTGAGGGTCTGTGGCTGGCCCGTGATGAGGCGAAGTTGGCGGGCCAAACGGCCATGTCTCAAGCCATCAAAATCATCATGAATTCTTTTTATGGTGTTCTTGGCACCCCTGGCTGTCGGTTTTTTGACCAACGCCTGGTGAGTTCAATTACCTTGCGCGGTCATGAAATTTTACAGACTACTCGTGACTTGTTGGAGGACTGGGGTTATGCCGTGATTTACGGCGACACCGATTCAGTATTTGTCTGGCTCAGAGGCGCCGATCAGACCCGCAACGTGGACGCCACGGGACAGGATTTGATGGCGAGACTGAACCGCTGGTGGCAAGTGCAGATAGCGTCTTCAGCGGCTACGGTGAGCTGCCTCGAAGTTGAGTACGAGACTCACTTCGCACGTTTTCTGATGCCCACTGTTCGCGGCTCGACGATTGGCAGCAAAAAGCGCTATGCGGGACTGGTGACGACCGGTGACGCCGAAACATTGATCTTCAAGGGTCTGGAGACAGTGCGGAGTGATTGGACCCCTTTGGCCAGGACGTTCCAGCAGGAGCTCTATCGCCTGGTCTTTCATGATCAGCCGGTAGTTGATTTTGTTCGAGCAACGGTCGCCTCGGTTTACGCCGGAGAGCGTGACGAAGAGCTAGTGCTGCGCCGGCGGTTACGCCGCAAACTTGAAGATTACACCAAAAATGTTCCGCCACACGTCAAAGCGGCTCGGCTGAGTGATGATACCCGAGCCGCCAGAGGCCTCGCTCGGCGATTGACTCATGGCGGATGGGTTGAGTACATCATGACGATTAATGGTCCAGAGCCTCGGCAATATCTGACTGCCCCGATAGACTATCAATTCTACGTAGACAAGCAGATAGCGCCTATTGCAGACGCTATACTGGCGCTCGAGTCGACTTCACTAGCAAAGATCACTGATCGACAGATGGGTCTGTTCTAAGAGGCCGAGCGATAATGACTCTAGCCTAGCAGTGCTCGAACATCTGCGGTGGCCATGCGTGCGCCAAAATTGGCGACGAGTAACGCCGCCGCTTTATTAGCGATTTTCGCAGCTTCAAGGTAGCTCATGCCATGGGTGATGCCGTACAAGAAAGCACCGGCAAACATGTCGCCAGCGCCGGTGGTGTCTACCGCTTGGGCTGGAAATCCGGGGACTAGATTGACCGACTTGCCGTCATAGACCATTGCGCCATCTCTACCGCAGGTCATCGCGATCCGCGGGCAAATGGTCTTCAATCGGCTCATGGCATCTGCGCGAGAGGTGGCAGCGGTCCAGAGTTTAGCTTCGTCTTCATTGCAGAAAATCAGGTCAACGCCACCTTCTGCCAGTTCGTCAAAAGCGTGCTTGAAATTATCGACCATGGCTGGATCTGATAGTGTCATTGAGACCTTAACGCCAGCAGCGCGAGCAATCGCTTGGGCTTCCTTGGCCGCTGCCATCGCGCTTGGCGAGGTCACCAGATAGCCTTCGATGTACAAATAATCAGATTGCCGTAGTGCATCGGGATTGAGTTCGTTGACGCCTAATGTGGCAGTGATGCCCAGATGGGTGGTCATAGTGCGCTCTGCGTCGGGCGTCACGAGGGATATACACTTGCCGGTAATACCCGACTCGCGGCCCGTATCCAGGTTGGTCGCCACGCCAGCTGCCTTGAGGTCGCGCATAAAAAAGTCGCCTGTGTCGTCATTAGCGACCTTGCAGCTATAGAACGAAGTACCGCCGAATTGGGCGACAGCAACGATGGTGTTGGCTGCTGAGCCGCCGCCGGCTTGCTTGACGACACGGTGCTCATGTTCCTGCTCAAGCAGGTGTATCAGTTTTTCTCGATCATCTGCTTCCACCAGCGTCATAACGCCTTTTTGCAGCTTCGCGATGTTAATGAACGCCTCGTCGACTTCATACTCAGTATCTACCAAGGCGTTACCCACGCCATACACGTCAAAATTTGCCATTAGTGCCTCTATATCCGGTTGGTTCTCAGGGTGTTCGTCAATTAGTGCTTAACCAAAGTGCTGCTTAAAGTGTTTTGAAGACAGTCTGCGCGGCTTGAATCGTGGCCGTGATGTCGGCGTCGGTGTGTGCCGCCGAGACAAACCCGGATTCAAAGGGTGAAGGTGCCAAATTAATCCCCTGGGCCAACATGCCATTGAAAAATAGGTTGAATCGGTGCGTATCGGTATCCATGACTTGGCTGAAGTATCGGACTTCGGCATTGGTAAAGAAAAAGCCAAACATGCCGCCGACCTGGTTGGTGGTAAAATTGATGCCTGCGGCATCTGCTGCAGCTTGCAGGCCTTGGGTTAAATCCTGGGTTTTTTGCGTCAGGTCGGCATAGAAACCGGGTGTCTCGGTGAGTTCCAGCGTCGCGAGTCCTGCGGTCATGGCGATCGGATTGCCAGACAAGGTGCCGGCTTGATAGACGCCGCCTAATGGGGCGAGCATGCTCATGATGTCTTTGCGTCCGCCAAAGGCGCCGACAGGCATGCCGCCGCCGATGATTTTGCCGAGAGTCGTCAAATCTGGACGGATACCGTAGAGTGCTTGAGCGCCACCCAACGCCACGCGAAAACCCGTCATGACCTCGTCGAAGATCAAGACCGCGCCAGAGATATCGCATTGAGCCCTCAGGGCTTCAAGGAAGCCGGGAATGGGTGGTACGAGGCCCATATTGCCGGCAACTGGCTCGACAATAATAGCGGCGATTTCCTGGCCGGAGCGGGCGAATAATTCTTCCACCTCGCTGATATTGTTGTATTCAAGTGTGATTGTATGTTGTGCGAGGCTGGCGGGAACGCCCAGTGAGTCTGGTTCGCCCATGGTCAGCGCGCCGGATCCGGCTTTTACCAGTAAAGAATCGCTGTGACCGTGGTAGCAACCCTCAAATTTCACGATCTTATCGCGGCCGGTAAATCCTCGGGCCAGGCGAATGGCGCTCATGGTGGCTTCGGTACCCGAGCTGACCATCCGTAGCATTTCCATATGGGGCATGATGGCGTTGACCTTTTGCGCCATCAATGTCTCGATCTCTGTGGGCGCGCCAAAGCTCAAGCCATTGTCGAGAGCCTGATGGACCTTCGCAATCACCTCAGGGTGGCAATGACCGACAATCATAGGTCCCCAGGAGCCGATGTAATCGATGTAGCGTTGATCGTCTTCGTCGATCAAATAGGCGCCGCGGCTTTGTTTAAAAAAGACTGGGTTGCCGCCGACTCGCTGAAAAGCGCGGACTGGCGAGTTGACGCCACCGGGCAGGACTTGTTTGGCTGCTTCAAAAAGTGATGCTGAACGACTCATGATGTAGGACACGGCAATGAACGAGATGCGAATTCAACCACTCCTGCGCAGACTATTCAAACCCGATCGTCTCGATCGTGCTGATGGCGAGTCAGGCGAGTTAGTTTCGACGCAGTCTAAGCATTAAATTGTTTGGCTGGCATTTGTCCCTATTTGCCCCAAACTGCAGCTCCCGTGGTTCAGCTGCGCTTATATCGACGACCCCATACGATTGGTCGAAATATCTGTTAAGCTGGTACGGTGATAAGTAGCGAAATACGGTAGGCGATGGGTAAAGTCAAAGGCAGCAAGCAGCATCGAATGGTGGTGGTACCGCACAGGCCGTGGATGCGAGTTTGGACATTTTGCTTTGGGCTAGTGACAGTGGCAGCATTATGCGGGTTGACTTATCTGCATGGTCTGGATGAGGGTCTGGCAGAGAAGCGTGGCGTGATAGTGGAGCGAGATGCGCTGTTAATCTCGTTGGCGCGGACTGAAAAAGTATTAGCGCAGACCCGTCAAGAGCTCGCTGATGTGAAGCTGGGCGGTGAAGTCGACGTGCTGGCGAATGAAGAGGTTCGACAATCC
>DGOD01000267.1:33359-34708 GCA_002389265.1 Gammaproteobacteria bacterium UBA4475 | reverse complement strand
GCCATTGATCTGCCATTGACCAACCAACGCCTCGAGTCAACCATCGCGCTAGTTTCGCAGACGGGGCTCGGGCACATAGATTCGAACAACAATACCACCGATAACTAAAAAAGTGATAGATGCGGCGAATACCGCCTCAAATCCAAGCATCGCAGCCAACACACCGCCCAACAATGGACCGATGGTACCGGCAACCTCAGAGGCCGTGTTCGCGATCGCAATCCGCACAGGCAGATCGTCTCGGTCACCGAACTCCAGGGTTAAATTTTGTGATGAGTTCTGAAAACCTTGAACAGCCGCACCGATGCCGACAAACACCAACACAGTGACCCACAAACCACTGGCTACTAGCAGCACCAGCGTCGACAACACCCACAGGCCGATCGATAGCAGGAAGGTACCGCGAAATCCGTGGCGGTCAGCCATCGCGCCCCAGGCCAAATTTGAAAAGGTACCCGCGATGGTGAACGCAAAGGTAATAATACCCAACGTCTGACCGGTTAAACCGATCGTTTGCCCCGCATACAGAATATAAAATGGCATGGCCATACGACCCATGGTCGCTAAAGAGCGGGCCAAAAAATAACGGGTGAACGCCGGATCATGTCGCAGCAAAGCCGGCACCTCGCCCAGCCGTTGCCACAAGCCTTGTTTGATTTTAACGGTTGGCGGTTCAGGCTCTCGCACAAAAAGCAGAAGCAGAAGACCAATACTCGTCAAGACGAAGGCCAAGAGAAAGGTGACCGAATATCCCTGCGCCGTGGGTGTCTCACCCAGTAAATAATGACCGCCCAGCCAAGCCACCGCTGCGGAGGTAATGCCCGCCAGAAAATTTCTGAGGCCTGTGAGCCGACCCCGCTTCTTTACCGGAATAACCTTGGACATTAAAAAATTGAAAATAACACCCTGCATACCCTGAGACAGGCCCAGCAACGTCAAGCAAATCATTATCGCGATCAGCGCCTGCGTACCACCAAAAAACAAACCTGACAACGCGATCAGCAGAACGCTCAAACGCATCATGCCACCCACGAGGAACCCGACGGGCAAAACGCGCTTGCGGTGTTCAATCAGATTGGCGCCGACAAATGGCGTTAGTGTCATACCGAGCGCTTGAAGCGACAAGGCGAGACCCACCATCATCTCAGAACCGCCTGACAACAACATGATATAAGCCGGCAGGAAAGTGGGCGCGTTAATAAGCCGAAAACCCGTCTGACCGAGCATGCCATGAGCGAGATGGGCAAAGAAGTTCCGATTTAAGTCTCTTCTGACCTGCAGTTCGTAGCGACGCTCTGCATGTTTTTGTTCCAAAGCTTCAAGATCCACGCGTTATCGCGCTCCAGTTA
>DGOD01000267.1:22128-33312 GCA_002389265.1 Gammaproteobacteria bacterium UBA4475 | reverse complement strand
CTCAGAGTTGAAAAGTGAACGGTGAAAGGTAAAAGATGAAAGCTCAGCTCGCAGCTCAATTCAGCCCCAACACCGCTGCGAGTTGATCCACAGGAACGTAGCCCGCTTGCATCCTGCCATCTTCAAACACCAGACTTGGCGTACCTGAAACCCCCATCTCGGCACCGAGTTGGTACTGTTCAGCTACCGCGTTGGCACAGGTGCGAACGGGTAAATCTGAGCCGCCTTTGGACAAGGTCAACGCCATCGGAGGATTATCAGCACACCAAACAGACACCAACTTGTCGTAAGAAGGTGAGCCGATACCTGACCGAGGATAAGCAAGGTACCGTACCTCGATGCCTCGACGATTCATTTCAGGCACTTCTTGGTGAAGCTTGCGACAATAGCCACAGTCGATATCGGTGAACACGGTAACCACCGCTTTGGGCTCACCCGTGGACGCTTTGAAAATCACCATATCCTTGCTGTCAATGTCGGCCAATAACTGCTTGCGCTCCCTATCTCGACCCTGCTCGGAGATGTTCACAAAGTTATTGTCAGTGATTGCAAATAGCTCGCCAACGATAAAATTCTCACCATTGGCCGACACAAACAGTGTTTGGCCGCCGGGTAATTTCACATCCCAAAAACCGGCTAACGGACTGGCCTCGATACTCAGAATTGGCAACCCAGGCCTGGCCTGCAACAGACGCTCACGAATGCTGTCGGCATTCAGGCTCACGGTTGGTACCGCAGTTATCGCCGAAGCTCGACTTTCCGCAGCCAATAATCCCGGTGATAGTAGCAACGTCAGCGCAAACAATATTATCTTAATTTGGCCCATAATCTGGCTTCCTCGAGGTTCAAAAGGTCACATGCTCTGGTACACCGTCACTAAAAACCAACAGTGCCAATGCGAATGCCGACTATTATAGACTGCAAATGCTGGATTCGGCGGTTCACACTGAATATTTTATTACCTGAGCGGTCATATCCCCCAGATTAACCGCGAGGATGATGAGCCAGATGTAATTCTTTCATCCGATGTTGGGCGACGTGCGTGTAGATCTGAGTGGTGGACAGGTCACTGTGCCCCAACAGCAGCTGCACAACCCGCAGGTCTGCGCCATGATTCAGCAAATGGGTCGCAAAGGCATGCCGCAGCGTGTGAGGCGAGAGCTTGCGCGTAATGCCCGCCGTTCGTGCATGGGCTTTTATTCGGTACCAGAACGCCTGGCGGGTCATAATCTGGCCGCGATTGCTGGGGAATACCACATCTTCATAAAGGCTATTTTTCAGCAGCGGTTCTCGCGCTGTCTGCAAAAAATGCTCAATCCAGGCTATCGCCTCCTCGCCAAGAGGCACTAGGCGCTCCTTGCTGCCTTTACCCATGACTCTGACAACGCCTTGTCGTAAGTTAATATCAGTCAGCCGCAGCGACACGAGCTCGGTGACTCGCAGTCCTGTGGCATATAGCACCTCGAGCATGGTGCGATCTCGAAGCCCCAATAACGTCAACGGATCGGGCGCGCCGAGCAATCGGTCAATATCTTGTTCGCTGAGTGTATCAGGCAGGGGGCGACCTAGTTTCGGATTATCAATGCGCAGGGTGGGATCCAGGCGAATGAGATTCTCTCGCAGCAAATAGCGATATAGGCCTCGCAGGCACGACAACGCACGAGCGGTAGAGCGAGCTTTCAATCCGCTGCCCATACGGGCTGCAAGATAACGCAGCAGATCTTCTCGTCGGACCTGGAGGAGCTCTAGAGGTTGTTGTTCAAGCCAGGTCGAATACGCCTTGAGGTCTCTACCATAGGATTCCAAGGTATTGCGGCTTAAACCCTTTTCGAGCCACTGGCTATCAAGAAACTTATCAATGATCTGATTCGACATGATGACACCTTACAGCGGAATAAGGTCAGCGAACAACTTACAGATGGACTGGTAATGGATAAATTCAGGCGAAAAAAAACGCCGCTATGGCGACGTTTTTTCTCGAAGATGCCGAGTCTAGACCCGCTTGGCCAACTTCTCTTTGATACGCGCACTACGACCACTGAGTTCACGCAGGTAGTATAGCTTCGCTTGCCGAACATCACCGCGACGTACCACTGTAATGCTGTCAATCAGCGGACTGTGCGCCTGGAAAGTTCGTTCAACGCCAACACCATGAGAAATCTTGCGGACAGTGAACGCAGAGTTGATGCCACGATTACGCTTGGCAATAACAACCCCTTCATAGGCCTGCAATCGTTCTCGCGTACCTTCGCGAACTTTAACCTGAACAACCAGGTTATCACCGGGGCCAAATGCGGGAATGTCCTGCTTGAGCTGGGCATTCTCGATATCTGCGATCAATTTATTCTTCATCAGGTTAATCCTCAATTAGCCGAGGCTGGGTAGCGTGCTCTTGCAACTGATCTTGCAAGTACTCATCCAACAACTGCTGTTCCGTCTCACTCATTTCCCGACCTTCCAATAAATCCGGTCGACGTTCATATGTCCGCCCTAACGCCTGCTGTAGCCGCCAGCGCTGAATTTTCTGGTGGTTGCCACTCAGTAACACTGGCGGCACCTGCATTCCACCGACCACTTCTGGCCGCGTATATTGCGGGTAATCCAACAAACCCGTCTTAAAAGAATCAAATTCAATTGATTCCGGATCGCCCACCGCACCCGGCAATAATCGGGTAATGCCATCAATCAAAACCATGGCAGGCAACTCACCTCCACTCAAGACATAGTCTCCAATGGAGTATTCTTCATCGATCACGGCACCCATCAACCGTTCATCAATGCCTTCATAACGTCCGGCAACCAAAATGATCCGCTCCCGGTTCGCCAGACTATCCAACGCCGCCTGATCCAGGCGCTTCCCCTGGGGTGACAAGTAAATCACTCTGCAGTCTGCGCCAGCGGCCAGCCTTGCGGCCTCAATGGCTTTCGTCAAAGGCTCAACCTTCATCAACATGCCTGGCCCACCGCCATAAGGCTTATCGTCTACCGTCCGGTGCTTGTCAGTGGCAAAATCCCGCGGATTCCATATCGCCATCTCCAGCAAACCTGACGCTAACGCCCGCCGGGTAATCCCATGGTCAGCCACTGCCTGGAACATTTCCGGGAATAACGTCACGATTCCCATCCACATACCAGCTTCCTCGTCTTTCTACTTGTCCCGGTGCACGCAGAAAATTAATACTGCGCATCCCAGTTCACAAAAATCGTACCTTGCTGCAGATCAACTTCGCGGATGTACTGCGGCTCCACATAAGGAATTAGCCGCTCGCGGTCATCGATACTGCCCTTATCGGCCTTCACCACCAGCACATCATTTGCGCCAGTCTCGAGCAGATGATCGACCTTGCCAAAATACTGACCCGCCTCGTTGATCACTTTCAGACCCTCGAGCTGGCGCCAATAAAACTCTCCCGCTTCCAGACTGGGCAGTTGCTCACTGGCCGTCCAGATTTCGTACCCTACATACAGCAGCGCCTGATCTCGATCCTGGCAATCCACTGGCAAAGCAATAAGACCCTTGCCATGAACCTTGACCGACACGACCTCAAAGGATTGCAGTGGCGCTCTAGAGTCAGCTTTTTTAATCAGCCAAGGCTGATAAGTGAAAATCTGCTCCTTCGGTTCGGTGAAAGAAAAAACTTTTACCCAGCCTTTCAAACCATAAACCGCCGAAATCCGCCCTATCGCAATAGGTCCCTGCGACGAGTCTGGCAATTTTGAATCACTCAATCCGTCAGTTAAGCCGCAGCTTCCTCACCAGGGGTCGCTGCCGCTAATTTGCGCGCGTCTTTGACCAGTTGCGCGACGCGATCACTGCACTGCGCGCCTTGACGAGTCCAGTAATCGTAGCGCTCCAGGTCCAGACGAAGCTTTTCGTCTGCGCCACGGGCAACCGGGTTAAAGAATCCCAAGCGCTCAATAAAACGGCCGTCACGACTAACACGACTGTCGGCGACGCTAATGAAATAGTAAGGGCGTTTCTTACTGCCACTTCTGGATAACCGAATCGTTACCATGTTCTTGATTTCCTTTAAAAATACAGGCTCGGCAGAAATTAGGGCTGCCGAAAGGGCCGGTATTGTACGGTAAAGACGTGCAGAGTTAAATAGCTGCATAGCGCCTGGGAAGATTTTCTTTTCAGCCATGAATATTGGTCAATACTACGCACCTATGCGGGCCTTGCGTAAACCCACGGCAGCCACGCTGAAGCGCAAAAACTGGGCTACATCCGCGGCGCACCCCCACCAGGGCCCTGCATCATACCACCCATACCCCGCATCATGTTCGCCATGGCACCTTTTTTCGTCAGCTTCTTCATGGTTTTTTGCATTTGCTTATGCTGCTTGAGCAATCTATTGACGTCTTGAATCTGAGTGCCGGATCCCATGGCAATGCGTTTTTTTCGCGAGCCATTGATGACATCCGGAAAACGCCGCTCGCCAGGGGTCATGGAATTGATAATCGCTTCCATCGGACCGAAAGGATTCGCCTCCAGCTTGGCCTGTGCCACTTTGGCCATACCGCCCATGCCTGGTAGCTTGTCGAGCATACTGGAGATGCCACCCATATTGTTCATCTGCTGAATCTGGTCGCGAAAGTCTTCAAGGTCGAACTTTTTGCCTTTCTTCAGCTTACTCGCTAACTTCTGGGCTTTGTCTTTATCAATCTTCTGCTCGACCTCTTCGATCAACGACAGGACATCGCCCATGCCGAGGATTCTTGAGGCCAAACGGTCTGGATAGAACGCTTCCAAACCATCAATTTTTTCGCTCACACCCATGAACTTAATGGGCTTGCCCGTGATCGAGCGCACTGACAAGGCCGCGCCACCCCTGGCATCACCATCAGTCTTGGTAAGAATGACGCCGGTAAGCGCCAGCTGATCATTGAATACAGCCGCGGTATTGGCGGCATCCTGGCCAGTCATGGCATCAACCACAAACAGGGTTTCAACAGGCTTGATTGCGCCATGTAGCGCTTTGATTTCAGCCATCATCGCCGTATCGATCGCCAAACGGCCGGCGGTATCCACAATTAGCACATCGCAAAATTGCCGCTTCGCCGCCGCCAACGCGTCACGGGCAATATCCAGTGGCTGCTGATCAGGGCTACTCTCGAAAAAATTCACCTTGGCTTCAAGTGCCAGGGTACGCAACTGATCGATCGCCGCAGGTCGGTAGACGTCGGTACTGACGACCATGACCGATTTCTTCTCGCGAGCCTTGAGCCATAAGCCCAGCTTCGCAACAGAAGTGGTCTTACCCGCGCCCTGCAAACCCGCCATCAATATGACGGCGGGGGGTTGGGTGCTCAGATTGAGGCCCGTATCTTCTGCGCCCATGACCCGGACGAGTTCATCATTGACAATTTTGACGAAGGCCTGTCCTGGCGACAGACTCTTGGCAATATCCTGGCCCACAGCTCGCTCGCGAACCTGGTCAATAAAGCTCTTCACCACAGGCAGCGCAACATCGGCCTCGAGTAACGCCAGCCGAACTTCCCGCAGGGTTTCCTGAATATTTTCCTCGGTCAGGCGGGCTTTGCCCGTCAGGTTACCGAGGGTGGCACTGAGTCGTTCTGTTAAAGATTCAAACACTTGCTTTATCCTGAATCAGTTCGTTATTGAACCTGCTATCATAACCTAAATTACGCTGCTATTTTCAGAGACTCGACAATGAACACAGCTATTTTCGGAATTCTTGCCTGTCTGTTGTATTCGGCAAGCGCGGGCATCCAGATTGCCGGTCTGCGCCGCGAGATACCTGCAAAGCATCTGCTGGTCTCAGTCAGCGGCATCGCGGCCATCTTGCTCCACGGGCTGTTTACCTTTCGTGAAATCGTCACTGATCACGGGATCAACCTCGGCATTCTACCCATGGCCAGTCTGATCACTCTGGCGATCAGCAGCCTCTTAATGGCCAACAGCTTACGCCGCCCGGTTGCGAATCTGGTGATCGCTATTTTTCCGCTCGCCATTATCGCTATCCTGGCCACCTTAGCAACCACGACTGACTATACATTACGCCAGCACCTTGCCGGCGGCATTGTCACCCATATCGTCCTCTCAGTGATCGCTTACGGCCTGTTGGCCATTGCCGCCCTGCAGGCGATTATGCTGTCCTTTGGCGACTACGAACTCAAACACCGAAAGTTCGACCTGGTCCGGCATTTGCCACCGCTGCAGACCATGGAATCACTATTATTCGAATTGCTGTGGGCCGGCCTCATTTTTCTGACGCTATCCATCATCAGTGGGTTTATCTTTCTCGGCGATATCTACAATCCTGGTCTGATCCATCACACCTCTATTACGCTCGGTGCCTGGATTGTATTTGCGGTGCTTTTGTGGGGTCGTCATCAATTAGGCTGGCGCGGGGCTACCGCCTCACGTTGGACGCTCAGCGGCTTTGCGCTGCTGCTGCTAGGTTATTTTGGCAGCAAGCTGGTACTCGAAATCATCCTGGGCAACGGTTAGTCAATCACGGTCAGACCTTGACAGGCTTAACCCCTGTCGCTGAAACTAACTCGTCTTGAGTAATATGAGGTCCAATTCTTGGACGAGCCGTCGATCGGCGTCCTAAGTGGCGCCATTTTTGTACTAGTCGTACTGTCCGCGTATTTTTCCGGTTCAGAAACCGCCATGATGGCGATGAACCGCTATCGCCTGAAGCACCTGGCCAATGAAGGTCACGGCGGCGCGCGCCGTGCCGCTCGACTGCTGGAACGACCCGACAAGTTGTTGAGCGTGATTCTGATCGGGAATAATTTTGTCAACTTTTCAGCCGCCTCCATCGCGACTCTGCTGGCCCTTGAGATTTTCGGTGAAGCCGGCATTGCCATTGCACCGATCGCCTGCACTCTGATATTTCTGATCTTTTCCGAAGTCGCACCCAAAACCGTGTCTGCTGCTTATCCCGAGAAAATCGCGCTGCCATCATCCTACATCCTCGATGTGCTGATGTGGGTGCTGTATCCACTGGTCTGGCTGGTGAATGGGACGGCCAATGGCATCTTGCGGCTGGTGGGCTTTCGTCAGGAGCACACTGTCGAGGATAACCTCAGTAGAGAAGAATTACGCACCGTAGTATTCGAGGGCGCGCATATCGCCGCCCACCCACAGAACATGATGCTTGGTGTGCTCGACCTGGAGAAGGTCACTGTTGAAGATATTATGGTGCCCAGAACTGAGATATTCGGCATCGATCTGGAAGATGATTTGGATGAAATACTCGACCAGATCCGCACGGCACAACATACGCGGATTCCTGTCTACAAAGGTGATATTGATAACATCATTGGCGTCCTGCATATGCGCAGCGCCGCGAAGTTTCTCACGGAAAATGACCTATCCAAGGCACTGATCCTGCAAGGCACTGACGAGCCCTATTTCGTGCCCGAAAACACCTCACTGCAAACCTTATTGCTCAATTTCCAGCAACAAAAGCAGCGTATTGGCATGGTGGTGGATGAGTATGGCGACATCCAGGGCATCGTGACCATTGAAGATATTATCGAGGAGATCATTGGTGAATTCACCACCGATCTGGCCAATACCAATATCGATATTCACCCGCAGGGCGACGACACGTATCTGATCGATGGCGGCGCGCATATACGCTTAATCAACCGGCAGCTCGGCTGGGATCTGCCCCAGGATGGACCAAAGACGCTGAATGGCCTCATCACCGAGTACCTTGAAACTATTCCCGAGTCGAATATCTGCGTGGTGATCAACGGCTACCGAATCGAGATTGTGCAGATCCAGGACAACATGATCCGCACAGCCAAACTCATCGAAGCCCCCAGTCCAACCAGCGACTAAGCAGCGCTGACCAACAGCTGACCAACGACCAAGGAAGCCTAGTCCAACTCAGCCGCACGCCTATGACGCGTTTAGCCTAGAGCGGCTGCCGACGGTCCAGCAGAATCATGCCGAACTCATGTAACCCCGCTTCGTGTGCTTCCTCACGATAAGGCTCAAGCAGCGCGCCCGCCTCCCAAGCAAGCATGGCAGGCAATTGCAGGATGCGCGCAATGTAGGCATTGGCAGCATCTGAGAAAAGCAATTCATAGGTTCTCGCGCGAAACACCACCGGCGCAAAGAAAGCATCGACAGCCGTGAAATTCGACCCCGCCAGGAACGGGCCACCAAAACGCTGCAGGCCTTGGGTCCAGAGTTCATCCATACGATCAATATCCCGCTGCAGCGCGGCGCTGATGCCATTCAAGCGCACGGTCACTCCGACGTTCATAGCGCACTCCTCCCGCAGCACCTCAAATCCAGAGTGCATCTCCGCTGCGGCGCACCTTGCCCAGGTTCGCGCCGCCAGCGCCTCGGGCCAAACTCTTGAGTCCTGTTCATACAGATATTCGACAATCGCTAATGAGTCCCAGACAACTTGTTCACCGTCCACCAGACAGGGCACCTTGCCGTTCGGGGAAAATGTCCTGAAAGCGTCGTAATTGTCAGGCAACAGAAATGGCACAAACCGTTCTTCAAACACCAGATCCAGGACATGGAGTAAGATCCAGGGTCGCAGGGACCATGACGAATAGTTTTTGTTCGCTATATAGAGCTGATACATGCTTTCATCTGCTCGACCATAGCGCGTTCAGCGCCACTTGCGATTAATCGCCGCAATAATAGAACCGAAGGCGGCAGTGATCGTGTTCTGACTGAGGCCCACGCCATAGAATTTCGAATCAGCCTCATCGGTGATCGCGATGATACAGATAGCTTGCGCCTGACTACCTTCATTAAGCGCATATTCCTGATAGTCGATGACGTTCAGCGGTTCGTTCAGCGTTTCAACCATGGCGGCGATAAACGCATCGATCGGACCATTACCTTCACCTCGAATATCGATCTCGTTCTCGCCAACCTTGATACGCGCCTCGCAGACCTGGCGCTCGCCATTTGCCACCACTTTATAATCGATGAGCCTATAGGGACCCTCGACCTCAACAAATTCATTGACGAAAGCGTCCCAAATCGTGTCTGGCTTGAGCTCACCACCGCCCTCTGAGAGCTTTTGAATAACGGGGCTGAACTCCAACAACAGTGGTCTGGGCAACGACACCCCGAAGTAACTTTCAAGAATGAACGCCACCCCACCTTTACCAGACTGACTGTTGACCCGCACCGTTTCTCGATAAGAGCCCCCCACATCTGTCGGGTCAATAGGTAAGTACGGCACCTCCCAGACGCCAGCTGACTCGCCTCTCGCCATACCTTTGCGGATCGCGTCTTGGTGAGAGCCAGAGAATGCAGTAAACACTAACTCACCGGCATAAGGCTGACGCACATGAATCGGAATTTTTGTGCACTCCTCAGAGACGGCAACGATCTTTGGCATATCGCTCAGATACAGCTCGGGATCGACGCCTTGAGAAAACATATTCATGGCCATGGTGATCAGATCACAGTTACCCGTGCGCTCACCATTACCAAACAGCGTACCTTCAATACGGTCGGCGCCAGCCATCAAACCTAACTCTGACGCAGCGACACCGGTACCCCGGTCATTATGAGTGTGCAGGCTAATGACGGCCTTGTCGCGCTGGGGCAGATGGCGGATAAACCATTCCAACTGATCGGCATAGATATTGGGGGTAGCCATCTCTACGGTTGACGGCAGATTCAGTATCATCTTCTTGGCCACGGTGGGTTGCCAGACAGTCATCACGGCATCACAAATTTCCACCGCAAAATCCATTTCTGTGGCCGTATAGCTCTCTGGTGAATACTCCAGGATCACGTCTGTACCTTCCGCCTGCAGCACATCCGTGTGGGCTTTCACCATGGCCGTTGCATCGGTCGCTAATTGCACCACCTGCTCGCGGCTCATATTGAACACGACTTTGCGCTGCAGCGTACTGGTTGAGTTATACAAGTGGAAGATCACCTGCCGCGCCCCTTTCACCGCCTCACAGGTGCGGATGATCAGTTCTTCCCGGGCTTGACACAGTACCTGGATAATGACGCCCTCGGGGATCATATCCTGCTCAATAATAAGCCGTACAAAGTCAAAGTCGGTTTGCGAGGCCGCTGGAAATCCGACCTCAATTTCTTTAAAGCCCAACTCCAGCAACAACAGGTACATCTTGAGCTTTTCGTCCGGCGTCATGGGCTCAATGAGCGCTTGATTGCCATCCCGCAGGTCGACACTGCACCAGCGCGGCGCATGGCTGATGACTTGGTCTGGCCAGGTTCTGTCAGGTAAAGCCACCGGCTGAAAGGCTTTATATTTTTGAAATGGCATTTTCCGCGGCGTCGCGGCTTCTATCGATTGATTTTTAGCAGTCATGATCGTCATTCTTATCAGGTTTTACAGATTTATCGGGCTTGCTCACCTGTTCGGGAGCGGCATAAATTGGACGATGTAGGAGTTTCGACAGGCCGCCTACAACGGCAGTCTTAGCAGCAGGTCAGCAACAGGCAAGCCCAACAAATCGATGCTGCCAGAGGCTGCTTGAGGCCGAGATACGTTCATTAACGTGCCTACCTGTGGGTTCATGCGGGGGCATTAGCGCGCTAATATAGCGTTATCAGCGCTAGTTGCCAACCCTTACACAAGCTAGACAGGGTCATGCCGCACCAGATCACGCTTATAACGTTTGAAATTTTCGACATAGTGCAGCGCGCTCAGCTCCAGACCCTGAATCTGCTCCGGGCTAAGCTGACGGACAATTTTGCCCGGCGAACCCATCACCATAGAGCCATCGGGGATTTCTTTTCCTTCGGCAATCAGCGAATTTGCTCCGATCAGACAATGTTTGCCTATTTTCGCGCCGTTAAGGATGACTGAGTTAATACCAATCAGACTACCCTCGCCAATCTCACACCCGTGCAGCATTACCATGTGACCCACCGTGACATTCTTGCCCACCGTCAGTGGAATCCCGTGATCCGTATGCAGCACAGCGCCATCCTGGATATTCGAGTTTTCACCAATAGTGATCAAGTCATTGTCACCGCGGAGCACCGCGTTAAACCAGATGCTGGCATTATTCTCCAGTGCAACGGAACCGATAACACTGGCGTTATCAGCAATGTAGAAATCATCACCGCGAATTTCGAGGGCTCTGGCGCCCAAACTGTAGATCATGTTGCTGTCTCCATTAGCCAAGACCCCAGCTTACCTTATTCTACTTGCATTAGGCCAAACGCTGAGTAAAGAGCGC
>DGOD01000267.1:11893-22089 GCA_002389265.1 Gammaproteobacteria bacterium UBA4475 | reverse complement strand
TGCAGTCAGTGCGGCGCCGCCGTTATCGAAAAAATTCCCACCGGCGACAACCGATTACGTTTCGTGTGCGAAACCTGTGAACATATCCACTATCAGAACCCGCGTATCATCGCCGGTTGTCTGCCCATATACGGTGATCGAGTCTTACTCTGCAAACGGGCCATCGAGCCACGGGTCGGATGCTGGACGCTGCCGGCTGGGTTTCTAGAAAATGGCGAAGCCACCAGTGCTGGCGCGCTGCGCGAAACTCGCGAGGAGGCCAATGCTAACGCCTCGATTACCGGCCTATACACCTTGTTCAGCCTGCCGCATATTTCGCAGGTCTATATGTTTTTTCGCGCTGAGCTGCTGGATCTGAACTTCAGCGCTGGAGAAGAATCTCTCGACGTTCAATTGTTCACCGAAGCTGAAATCCCATGGGATGAACTGGCCTTCCCGGTGATCAACAGGACTCTGGAACATTACTTTGCCGACCGCAAGACTGAGCTATACCCAGTCCGTTATACGGACCTGGAATTTCCAGCCCGAAAAATCAGTTAACGAACACTCTGGCGTTTCTAAACATCCGCAGCCAAGGACTGTCTTCATTCCAGTCGGCAGGATGCCAGGCATTCTGCACCGTTCGAAAGACCCGCTCAGGGTGAGGCATGATCGCGGTGAAACGCCCATCCACGTTTGTGACACCGGTAATCCCCAATGGTGAACCGTTAGGGTTCATGGGGTAGTCGTCAGTCACCGCTAATCGATGATCAACAAACTGCATCAACACCTGGCCACTATCCACTAAAGACTGCGCCCCAACGCTGTCAAGTTCTGCCCGACCTTCGCCATGAGATACGGCAATGGGCATGTGCGAGCCGGCCATACCGGCAAACAACACCGACGGACTAGGCTGGATTTGCACCAGCGAGAACCGCGCTTCAAATTGCTCTGAACGATTGGTGACAAATCGTGGCCAGTTTTCGGCACCCGGAATCAAACTGTGTAACGCCGCCATCATCTGACAACCGTTACAGACACCGAGGCCAAAGGTATCAGACCGCTCGAAGAAACCAGCGAACGCCTCACGGGCACCAGAATTAAATAAAATCGACTTGGCCCAGCCTTCACCAGCCCCCAGGACATCGCCATAGGAAAAGCCACCACAGGCGACCAAACCCTTAAAATCGGCCAGGTCCACATGACCCGCTAGCACCTCGCTCATGTGCACATCGACAGCCGCGAAACCAGCCCGGTCAAATACCGCTGCCATTTCTGTCTGGGAATTAACCCCCTGCTCACGCAAGATCGCAATACGCGGCCTGACACCGGTATTGATATAGGGTGCGGCGATATCGTCATTAAGATCAAAGGACAGCTTGGCACTCAGTCCTGGATCAGCGTCATCAAGCAGACGCGCAAACTCTTGATCGGCGCCCACGGGGTTATCGCGTAAACGCTGGATATGATAACTGGCTTGCGACCAGCGTTGCTGGAGACTGGCTCGGGTCGCGCTAAACACAGTCTGACCCTGGTGAATAATCTCCACCACTTGCGCCAAACGCGGTCGGGCAATCACTTCACAGCTTAGGCCGCGTTCACGAAATAAGGCCTGGACCGCGGCCGAGTTGCTCGCCTGCACTTGGAATACGGCCCCCGGCTCTTCGTTAAATAGCTGCGCCAGCAAATCCGCATGGCTGTCACCGTCGAGGCTGATCTGGATGCCCATTCGGCCCGCAAAGGCCATCTCTAAAATAGTCGCCAGCGCGCCGCCGTCTGATCTGTCGTGATAGGCCAACAGCTGCTCACGCACCGCGCTGGACTGCATCAGTTCAAAAAATGCTTTGAGCGAATCCGCTCGATCAAGATCCGGCGATTCGTCGCTGAGTTCATTGAAACACATAGCCAATATCGATCCGCCCAGGCGATTGGCGCCAGCACTTAAGTCCACCAGCAATAGTTCGGTA
This sequence comes from Gammaproteobacteria bacterium UBA4475, assembly GCA_002389265.1. Classification (GTDB taxonomy): domain Bacteria; phylum Pseudomonadota; class Gammaproteobacteria; order Pseudomonadales; family Azotimanducaceae; genus UBA4582. The sequence continues at coordinate 20,143 of DGOD01000267.1, read as the reverse complement.
CTATCGCTACGGGTTAATTCTGGTGTCAGGGTGTCACGTACATCCGTCACCGGGGCAAAAGCTGATATAGCTAACGACAAAGGTGAGGTGACGGTTCGGTCTTCGCCGTCCTGCTGCCATCGGGTTTGCATGGACATGGAGTCCTTGCCTACCGGTATACAAATACCTAATTCAGGGCACAACTCCAGGCCCACTGCCGCCACTGTCTTATAGAGGTTGGCGTCTTCGCCAGGGTGGCCGACCGCCGCCATCCAATTGGCAGACAGTTTAATATCACTGATATGCGCGATTTTTGCTGCGGCAATGTTGGTGATCGCTTCAGTAACTGCCAGACGCCCTGAGGCAGTACTGTCTAACAGGGCAACCGGTGCTCGCTCTCCCATCGCCATGGCCTCACCAGTATGCGCTTGGTAACCACTGGTACTGACGGCCACATCGGCAACCGGAGTTTGCCATGGTCCCACCATTTGGTCACGAGCCACCATGCCACCGACAGTGCGATCACCAATGGTAATCAGGAAACTCTTACTCGCCACAGACGGATGACCAATCACCCGGTGGATCGCTTCTTCGAAACTAAAGTCGAGGACCAGAGGGCGCGTCAATGACTGCCTTGATACTGCATCTTTATGCATTTTAGGTGCCTTGCCAAATAATACCGACATGGGCAGATCCACAGGATTCGCTGAAAATAATTGGTCCCTCACCAACAGTTGCTGCTGATCCACTGCGGTGCCGACCACCGCGTAGGGGCAGCGCTCGCGGGCACAGATCAACGCGAATCTCACCAGGTCGACCTGAGAGACTGCCAGCACATAGCGCTCCTGAGCCTCATTGCACCAAATTTCCAGGGGTGACATGCCGGGTTCGTCATTGGGAATATTGCGCAGGTCGAAGTCGCCCCCGACACCGCCATCTTTAACCAGCTCAGGCAAGGCATTGGAGAGTCCACCCGCGCCCACGTCATGGATAAACGCGATCGGGTTACGCTCGCCCAATTGCCAGCACTGATCAATCACTTCCTGGCAGCGATGCTCCATCTCTGGATTACCCCGTTGAACGCTGGCAAAATCCAGGTCAGCATCACTGGCGCCAGTGGCCATGGAAGACGCCGCACCGCCACCCAAGCCGATCAACATTGCCGGGCCGCCGAGCACAATCAAGGCTGAGCCCACTGCGATTTGACGCTGTTCAACATGTTCTTCGCGGATATTGCCCAGACCACCGGCGATCATAATGGGCTTGTGGTAGCCCCGCACTTCGTCCGCAACGGTCATCTCGAAGGTACGGAAATAACCACAAATATTGGGTCGGCCAAATTCGTTGTTGAACGCCGCACCACCAATCGGCGCTTCGATCATAATATCCAGCGCCGAGGCAATCCGTGCTGGCTTGCCATAATCCTTTTCCCAGGCCTCAATATGCCCAGGGATACGCAGATTCGAGACAGAATAACCGCTTAAACCGACCTTCGGCTTCGAGCCGCGGCCCACAGCCCCCTCATCTCGAATTTCACCCCCTGAGCCCGTTGCGGCGCCAGGAAACGGCGCGATGGCCGTCGGATGATTGTGGGTTTCAACCTTCATCAGAATATGAATCGGCTCTTGGTGATAACCATACTCGCGGCTCACAGGGTCCGGATAAAACCGCCCCGCTGTCGATCCAGTGATCACTGACGCATTATCTTCGTATGCACTGAGCACACCCTCGCCATTGGTCTTCGCAAAGGTATTCTGAATCATGTCCATTAAGCTGTGAGGCTGATCAACACCGTCGAGACTCCAGCTGGCACGGAAGGTTTTATGCCGACAGTGTTCGGAGTTTGCCTGGGCAAACATCATCAACTCGACATCGCTGGGATCACGCTGGAGTTGTTGGAAAGCATCTACTAAATAGTCAATTTCGTCATCTGCCAAAGCCATACCCAGGGCCGAGTTGGCCTGCGCCAAGGCCTCACGACCCTGACTCAGCACCGGCACAAAGACCAGCGGCCTGGCGGCCTCAACCTGAAACAGTGCAGACGCAGCTTCGGTGTTATCCAACACCGCCTCGGTCATACGATCAAACAGCACAGCGTCCAGCTGCTGTTGCACTGCACCGGTCAATGACTGGGGCGCCTGAAGATAATAGGCAACTCCGCGCTCAATACGCTTAACCATTTTCAAGCCGCAGATATGGGCTATATCTGTGGCCTTGGAACTCCAGGGCGAAATGGTGCCCGGCCTCGGTACGACGAGTCGTAACAGGCTAGATGTCGCGGGCACACCTTGAGTCACGGGGCCATAGGTGAGAATACTGGCCAACACCTGCGCTTCGGCGGGCGTCAACTCAGCCTTGACATCAACGAAGTGCAGAAAGCGACTGTCCAATGACCAGCCTGTTACATCGACACCACTGGCGCTCAAGTCCGCTAGCAACTTCTGGATTCTAAATTCTGACAGGGCCGGCGCACCGAGCAACTGCAACATGCTTATCTCCTGACTCTAAAAAAACCCGCCATCAATTCCGCGGCTTCAGCCTGGCACGGGCCAGATTCGATCTCGACTCGATGGTTCAATCCCGGATTTTCCAACACTCGAGCAGAAGACGTCACAGCGCCGGCACGAGGCTCGGGAGCGGCAAAAATCAACCGGGCTATTCTTGCTTGGACCAGCGCACCGGCGCACATGGTACACGGTTCGATGGTTACATACATATCCGCACCAGCCAATCGATGATTACCCAAATATCTGGCTGCGGCGCGGATCGCGACGATCTCAGCATGAGCCGTCGGATCACAGTGACTGATGGTCTGATTAAAACCCACACCGATAATTTCGCCCTGACGCACAATCACAGCACCAATCGGCACCTCCGCCATAGCATGCGCCTTGCGCGCCTGATCTAACGCCAGATTCATCCAAAACTGTGCAGATTTTGGTGCGGTATTAATTGCCGCTACCCTCGCCTAATGGAATGTAGACAAACAGATCTGTTAACCGGTTTATGCGCCACTGCAGCCAATGACTTTTATGCTTTGAGACCAATTCGCCGCTCACCGGGGTCGAACCAGGTCGTCTCTGGCCGACATCATTAAGAGCTAGATTGCGCTGCATGGACCTGAACTCCGCTAAAACTCAGTGAAACAACACGCTGGCGGCTGAGCTATTTTACTTTGACAGATCACACAAGGCGATCATCGGCCGCCTATTCTATGCGCTATCGTGATTTGAGCCAAGCTCGATCCCAGGGGAGGTGGCAGTCAAGATGACTTCACCACTTCCCGGGGACTCACTCGCCAGACGATAACGGCCTATAGCGGCTGTTGTACGTGGAAACTAGAACCGTTGACTCGGTTCCAATAGACATCCAGGCGCGGGTCGGCCACCTCTTCACCGCGCAGCAGAGCACCGGGAGCAACGCTAGGATAAATTTGGTCGGCAAGCCGAATCTCGCTGGCCGACAGGCGCCGAACGATATGTCGTCGATTGAGCAGCTCAGGATGAGTAACGCCAGCAGCGCCTATCATTTCTCCGAATGCCAGTAATGTGTTGTGGTGAAAATTACGTACCATGCCCGCTTTCTTCTGCACGTCCAAAACCCGATACAGCGTCGGGTCCATGGTGGCGATGCCTGTTGGACATTTACCCGACGCACAATCTCTGGCTTGAATACAGCCCAACGCAAACATAAAGGGTCTAGCCATGTTGATCCAATCAGCACCTAATGCGCAGTGTTTAACGATATCGTAAGCACTGACAACCTTGCCACTGGCACCAATCTTTATACGACCCCGCAGGCCGGCGCCGATTAACGTGTTATCCACAAACACCAACGCGTCCTGAAGCGGACACCCAAGGTGGTCCGTAAACTCTACCGGGGCTGCACCCGTTCCACCTTCAGCGCCATCAACAGTTACGAAATCAATAAACTCTTGACGATCTACCATGGCTTTGACGATCGCAATAAACTCCCATGGGTGGCCAATACAAAGCTTAATACCGACGGGTTTCCCGCCACTGAGCGTGCGTAACTCCAGAGCAAAATCCAACAACTCGTTGGGCGTCGAAAATTCCGGATGTGACGATGGCGAAATACAATCTTGGCCTACGGCAATGCCACGCGTCTCAGCGATTTCTGGGGTAACCTTCTTGCCGAGCAACATGCCGCCATGACCCGGCTTGGCACCCTGACTTAGCTTGATTTCGATCATCTTGACCTGCTCAAGTTGGGATTTCTCCGCAAATACTGCCCGATCAAGTCGTCCTTCGGGCGTACGACAACCAAAATATCCCGTTGAAATCTGCCAAATCAGATCACCACCGCCCATCTGATGGTATTTAGACAAAGATCCCTCACCGGTATTGTGAGCAAAATCACCTAAGCCTGCGCCTGTATTCAAAGCTTCAATTGCTCTGGGTGACATGGATCCAAAGGAGGTTCCGGAGATATTCAATAGTGACATTTGGTATGCTGATTTGCCTTCACCAACGGTAGTCCGAAAATCACTAGCCTCTACATGCACTGGCGAGATGGAGTGGTTAAGCCAGGAAAAGTCTTCCTCATACATATTTTCGATTGAACCCAGAGGCCGCGCAGCTAGAACCGATTTGGCCCGCTGGTACACCATTGAGCGCTGATTTCTCGAGTAGGGCAGTTCATCGTTATCGTTTTCCCAAAAGTATTGGCGTAATTCAGGTCGCACACTTTCAAAGAAGTAACGCAAGTTCCCGAGAAGAGGAAAGTTCGCGCGCAGGTTACTACTCTTTTGAAACATGTCGTACACACCAACCATCGTCAGCCCCAGCGTCAGCAGCAAAACCGGCGCGAGCAGTGGTATCCATAGCACAACCGGAATCAACCCAATGGTCAGCAGACCTGACAAGAGTAATGCGGTATAACGTCCCCAAATCCAATCCATATCGTTCTCTACCTCTACAACTACCCTTACAGTGAAGGCTCGTCAGGTTGCGTCGCAACAAGCAGACTTGTTACTTCCCCCTAATGAACCCAAGAATTTCTTTCCAACAACACCGCTTTTAATCGCGCAGGGAAGTCCGTCATAATACCTTCGACGCCAAGATCTAACAATTGGTGCATCACCATTGAATCATTAATCGTCCAGACATGAGTTTGTATCCCACGCGCTTGCATCGCTCTGATAAAACGCTTGTCTGCCACCGGCATTCTATCCCAGCGGACAGGTACCTGGGCGCACGGCGCGCTTAATCGCGCAAACGGCATGTGGTAACTGGCCAGACGCGCCTTGACAACCTCCTTTGGACCCATTGACGTGCAAACCTCGGGGAACTCGCGGCGGATTGCAGCAACCCGTCGATCGTTAAAAGACCCCACACAGATTCGGTCTAGGCATTTGTTTCTTTTTAACAGCTTAATGAACGGTGCAACGGTGTTGTCAGCCTTTAGATCAATATTAAAGCGCGTATCGGGAAACCCATTAAGCAGATCTTCCAACAGTGGAATCGGTTCTTGGGCTGCGACGCGAGCTTGACTGACTCGGGCAAATGGCATTTGGGCTATGATGCCGACATGGTCAGTCACGCGATCCAGGCGATCATCGTGAAAAGCCAACAACACACCATCAGCGGTACAGTGAGCGTCGGTCTCCAGATAATTAAACCCAAGGGCCACCGCACCAGCAAACGCCGGCAATGTATTCTCAGGGCCAGACTCGTGATCACCTCGATGAGCAAAAGCAAGAACCCCAGCATGATCTAAATAAGCATGCATTAGTGGCCCCGCACGAGGTCATCACACTGGTGATTAATACTTGAAACGATCTTACTGCCTACCATCCTGATTAATGCCATCCTGCTGTGTGCCTTACCTACTGGCGCGGCCTAATTCTCGAAGCCGGCTCGCATCGCACAGAAATCCAAAAATCCGTCACTAACAACCCACCTAAGAAGTCTTGTTTGCGTTTTCCTGAAGCCTCTGCTGGTCGATCTCTTCGATACCTGCCCGAATGTAAGGATAGTCCACGCATATTTTATCGAGCTCAGAGCGCTTCAGCTCGTACATTGAACACGGGGTTGCTGCAGTGGCCGTCGCATTCCGCGGAGTATCATGAAGCAAAGCCGATTCGCCAAAAAAGTCTCCGGCATACAACGTCGCGATGGTCTGAGTCTCGCCGTCCTCGAGCCTGGTGACATTGGCAATACCTCGGGCAATTAGGAACATTGAATCACTCATCTGGCCCTGGCGAATGATATCCGTGCCTCTAGGTACAGTTCTGGAACGCAAGTGTGCCGCAATGATGCCATACTGCGCGGGGTCTACCGCCGCAAACAGCGGCACCTTGGCCAGTAGCTCATCGACCTCAATCTCAAAGCAAGCAGACATATTATCCTTCGCTAGCGTTCGCAGACGCTCGGACTGGTCTTTCAGGATCGCACTGGCGATACCCGATTGAATGACCCCCTGCTCTTTCCTGTGCTCAACAGCATCATGCTCCGCAATCAGCATGAGGCGCTGACCTAGCTGTTCTTGCATCGTCTCGACAAACTCTGGATAGAGTTCACTGACCTCATCAATTTGCGCTTTGGCTTGCTGCCCGATATCTTCGTAGACTGATTTCAAGCGCTCAACACTGTTGGCATCAATTTCAGAACCTGCCAACTCACTCAATCTCGACAGAACAGTTTGACAGCCACGGTAGCGGCCCCAAGCAACCCCATAGTCTCGAACGATCCAATGGCTACGCTGCTCTTCCAACCATCCTCGCAGACCGGGTAACCCACCAATAGCCGCCATCAAAAGCAAACTAAATCGTTTGCCTATTGACACTTCCATCGTCGCACTGGGCAATCCGTTGCTATGTCGAACGCTATCCATTTGCACGTCAACGGTGTAATCCAATTCACGATAAGCCCATTCATTCACCAGACCCTGTGCGAACAATTCTCGATATCTTGCTTTTTCTCTCACCTGACAGCGTAAAGCCAAAATTCTCAACATTTCATCGGCATCCATACCGCCTAAAACCTCGACGATATTTTCCGCCAAATCACTGATCTCACGCTCACCTTTTTCCTTGATATTGCCAGCAATACGCTGTGAAAACATTCCACTATTGGCCAGTCGTGCCATCCGCTCCAAACCCTCTACACGAGCCTCTCGATCGCCCTCAAGCTTTGCTAATTGATCAGCGATACTGAGATGATCGAGCTTCAATTTTTTGACCAAGGTTTCAATCGACAACCCCTGAATCACCAATGTAAAGATCACCGCGCCCATGACAACAGCGACTAAGGTATCCTTATACTCAAAAGCGGGCATTGCCAAAACAATGGCCAGCGCGATCGCGCCTCTCAAGCCGCCCCAATACATGACCATTCTGTAAGGCATTCCTATCGCTTCGGCACCTGGAAGCTTGCCAAGCAGTGGCGTTACGCCAAATACAACCACTCCACGAGAAATGAGCATGGCGACGAAAACTAAGGCGATCAGATCGATCGAGGCCCAGAGCGCCGCCAGATCTACCTGCATACCGACCATTAAAAAGATCAGTACGTTCGCGAGATACGCCAGATACTCCCAGAAATGCTCCATAAACTCTTCAGTTGAAGGCGATATCTTCGTCTTGCCCCAGGAGCCCATCATGATCCCAGCAGCCACTACTGCCATAATGCCACTGACGTGGAACACATGTTCTGCGATGATAAAAGAAAAATAGGCCAAAATTGTCGACAAGGTGATTTCAATTGCCGCATCAGACTCAACTGCACCGAGTACCTGCCCGACTGCCAGCGCTAGTAGCCATCCCACTAGCGCACCACCGATAAACACGATGAAAAACTCCCCTACGCCTGAAAAAACCACGTCACCCGAAAAGCTACCAGCCGTCAGAATACCGATCAATAAAGTCGCAAGTACCAATGATGTCGCATCATTGAATAAGCTTTCACCTTCCACCAAGACAGTTAATCGCTCAGGTACTCCAAGCTGCTTAAAAATGGAAATCACGGCGACAGGGTCTGTGGCACTTAATATCGCCCCCAGAAGTAACGCCACCATCAAGTCGAAGGGCGAAAAAATAGCCATAATGAAGCCAATAATGGCCGTCGAAATCAGCAAGCCGGGCACCGCCAGAGTCAAAATAGGCACAATATTGCGCATGACGTGGCGCGCATTCAAATTGAAGGCGGACTCAAATATCAGGGTTGGAATAAAAACAAACAGAACAAGGTCTGGCGAAAGCGCAAATGTGGCGAGAGAGCCGAATCCGGGCACATTATCAGCTGCGTAGGA
>DGOD01000267.1:0-11864 GCA_002389265.1 Gammaproteobacteria bacterium UBA4475 | reverse complement strand
AGACCAATCGTAAGTGGTAACTGTTTTATTCTTTTGCTGAAAATGGTTGTTAATGCAGCAACGAGCATTAATAGCGTAATACCCGTTACTAGTTCGGCTAGATGAATTCCCTCATGCCCCACGATTCTACCTCTTAGTTTTTGATCTAAATCAATATTTTTGTTGACCGTAACCTATTTTTGAGCGCATCACCTAATTTATTTTCGCGCGCGAATGAGCTAAAACCCTGGAGGCAGGCATACTGCAAACAATTTACTGTCGCCCGTAGAATTCGAACGGCAGTTAGTTAGTGAGGCCTAAAAGTGTCTACTGAATTAGTGGCGGTTCAGGGTTTCAGACGATCGGTGTTGCGGGCCTCGGGGTTGGCCAGTTGCCTGGTGAACACCGCCGTGGTCATTCGCCAATCGTGGGGGAGCTCACGACAGAATCGCACGTTCAGCCCGAGCCGGCGCCTCGGCCTTCACTGCAGGCTATCTATTGCTGAGATCTTCCTGAACTCTGTCAATACGAGGATGACTTTTCTGAAACACATACTTGGTAACCGGCAGGAAAACGTGGTTAATTCTTCTTAATACTCCTGACGCTTTCAAAAATCCCTGTTTTTGAGTTTAGTGCAACGCTTCAAAACAATCGCGCATATCTCAATCACTTATAATTAGGCACTCGCGGGGGTCAGAGCCAAGTTACTCCAAAAGTTACTTCATTTCGCCGGGCTCACCGCGTTATAGTCGGTCGCGATGAAACTGGAGAATACCATGATGACGGTCATCGACTGTGATTCCCATGTTATGGAACCTGCGGACCTCTGGCTTAATTATTTAGAGCCGGAATATCGGGACCGTGCCATCAGGATTGAAGAGCGGGATGGCGTCGAAGTCCTCCTGATCGGTGAAGAGCCCATGCTTGAAGGTCGGCTTGCAGGCCTTGGTGGTGCCCATGTCCCTCGAGACCAGTTGTTTGCCGGTAGCCTTAAATATATCGACGGCTGTGAGCCCGCCAGCTATGAGCCTCGCGCCCGGATCGCATTGCTGGACGACTGGCAGGTGGATCGCGGCGTTCTCTTTCCAACAATCGGCATCCTGCCGTTCCCATTGGCCGACATGGCGCTCAACAGCGCCTATTGCCGTGCCTACAACCGATGGCAGAACGAATTTTTTCTGCAAGCGAAGAGCCGTGTGGTGCCGATCGCGATTCTGAATTGGCACGATGTCGACAGCGCTGTCAGCGAACTTGAACACTGCATCGCAAAAGGCTTCAAAGGCATTTTTGTGCCACCGGAAGTTGTCGCCGGCATGCGTCCGGGAGAGGCGCACTTCGATCGCATCTGGGCGCTATGTGAGGAGGCGGGTATACCCGGTTGCCTGCATGTGATCGTTCGGTTCGGTGGCGCGGCGGTTCCATTCCTCGCATGGCATGAAACAGCGCCGGGGCCGGTCTTTACCTTTGCGATGGGCGCCACAGGACAACTGATACCCGCCATGGCGTCAATGATTGTCGACGGTGTATTTGATCGATTTCCAGCACTGAAACTGGTCGCGGTCGAGGCAGGATGCGGATTCGCGGCCTACCTGATGGATCGGTTGGATGAGAAGCACAATTTCTTTGGAACCTTTATGCAGCCACCGCTCAAACTTAAGCCTAGCGAGTACATCCAGCGCAATTGTTACTTCGTGGCGGAACCGGAAGAGCGAACCATCGGCGCGATGCTCGATCTCGTGGGAGAAGATCGTATTCTTTGGGGTTCTGACTATCCCCATGTAGATTCAACCCTTGCAGCGCCCACATTGATCCGAGATGCTGTGAAAGGTTTGTCGCCAGCCCGTCAGGCAGCAGTACTTGGCGATAATGCAGTCAAAGTATTCGGGTTGTAATTTAATTTACAGGGTCAGCGCCAAGTGCCTGAGTCATTATCGCAGCGCTTCTATCTGACGGCGAATGGTCAATCAGTACATCATTATCGGCTGAATATAGTGCGCGCGGTATCCACTAGTGTGATTGTCGAACAAATCACGGACGCTGGATGTCCCGATTTCCGGACCTAATGATTCCGCCAGCGAATTACAAATGTACTCAACTTTGACAATATACTCCCGTTAAGAGAACCTACTGCATCGAGAACAGGGGGATATATGACCACAGAACGCGAACGACTCCACAACATGTTTCCAGATCTGGATTTTGACCCACAGGCACTCCGTGAGAAGTACCGGTCAGAGCGTGACAAGCGAGTCCGCGAAGATGGTGAAAACCAGTACATAGAAGCAGCATCTGAGTTCGCTGAATATGCAGACACGGACCCCTATGTGGAGGAGATCAACCGCGATCCTCTCGGTCTTAATATTACTGTTGCCATCATCGGTGCTGGGTTCAGCGGGTTGATGACCGCCGCCAGGCTCAAAGAAAGAGGAATTACAGATATCCGCATTATTGAATCCGGTGGTGATTTCGGCGGTACCTGGTACTGGAATCGCTACCCTGGTGCCCAGTGCGATATCGAATCCTACTGTTACCTGCCCCTGCTTGATGAAATTGGCTACATGCCTAAGGAGAAGTACTCCTATGCGCCGGAAATATTTGAGCATACCCAGAGAATTGGTCACCACTTTGGCCTGTATGACAACGCGATCTTTCAGACACGCGTGAAAGAAGTTCGTTGGCTCGAAGAGGAACAATGCTGGCAGGTTTCAACCAATCATCACGACGACATCAAAGCGCAGTTTGTTATCCAGGCAACAGGCCCCGCTAACCGACCTAAATTGCCCGGCATTCCCGGTATCAAGTCGTTTAAGGGCCATACCTTCCATACGTCTCGTTGGGACTATGACTACACAGGTGGTGATCACAAGGGTGGATTGACCAAATTGGCGGATAAGAAGGTTGCCATTATCGGCACCGGCGCCACGGCCATTCAGTGTGTGCCGTTCCTGGGCAAGCACGCCGAGAAACTCTTTGTGTTTCAGCGAACACCATCGTCGGTCGATCTTAGAGGCAACAAACCCACCGACGAGGCATGGTACAAATCGCTTGAACCTGGTTGGCAACGCGAGCGAAGGGAGAATTTTGCGGCGGTACTATTCGGCCAGGAGTTTGCCAATGACCTGGTGAATGATGGCTGGACGGATATCGCCCGGCGCATTGGACTTTCATTGATGAACAGAAACGCTGACAGCGGTAATCTTGATATGGCCGAGATTGCACTACGGGCTGAGATTGCTGACTTCCAGAAGATGAACGAAATCAGGGCCAGAGTTGAAGCCGAGTGTGATAATCATGAAGCGGCCGAGAAACTAAAGCCCTGGTACCGGCAGTTCTGCAAACGGCCGACATTTAACGACGACTACCTGGCCGCTTTCAGCCGTGCCAATGTGGCGCTGGTTGACGTCAGCGGATCGAAAGGGGTCGAGGCCATTACCGAAAAAGGTATTGTTGCCAATGGCGTTGAATATGAGGTGGATTGCATCATCTATTCTACTGGATTTGAAATCACCACAGCGGCTCATCGCCGGGTAGATTTCGACACCCTCGGTCGAAACGGCGAATCTCTCTACGATCACTGGGCCAAGGGTTATAGAACACTCCACGGTTTGAGCAGCCATGGCTTTCCTAACTGGTTCACCATTGGTATCAATCAGAATGCGCTTTCCCCCAATATGACGTCGATGTTCGATGATCAGGCTGTGCACGTCAGCTACATTATTGACGAGGTTAAGAAGCGCGGTAAGCAGGTAGCAGAACCAACCACAGAGGCGGAACAGCAATGGGTCGATCATATTGTTGAACTGGCGGGGTCAGGTACAGCTTCATCTAGATTCCTGCAGGACTGCACGCCGGGTTACTACAATCGTGAAGGTCAGCCAACTACAGCGAATGTACAAAATTCAACCTATGTGCCGGGCATCATTGCTTTTAATAAACTACTCAAGGACTGGCGTGAAGCCGGAACACTGGATGGTGTCGAGCTAAGTTAATTTCAGGGGTGAGAATTTCAGTGGTCATAGCAGGGGGCCAGAGTCAATTTGTCTCTCTCGCTTACCTTGATAACTCATCCTACAGCTCGAAAGCATGTTCGTAGCACGCCATTCGCAACTGCGTCTTGGCGTCAAAGTAGTGGTATATGCCTGACCGCTTTAACCCTTACTCAGGGGAAGCTGCCCCTGGTAGAGGTTAAGCGGCAAATTACGGCGGGCATGCTATTAACTGGCTGTGCGCTTGACAGATAGTTCCCATCGCTTTTGAACAGTGAATCCAACTGGTTCTGCAAGCACGGGGTCGAATAGGTGCAAAGCACTAGTACATTCTCGTTAACACGTCGTTATCAATTCCCTCGTCGAGTTCGGCAATCAGAGCCGTATCCAGGTTTAGATGCCCTGTCATTAATTCTGTAAGACTAGGCACACCATCTTGACTAGCATAGTCTGACTCCCACAATTTCGACCTACGAAGCGCCTTTGAACAATGTCCCAGCGCTTCACCCACCGTGATCAATATGCCAAGCTCGGGGATTTTTCCGTTTACCGCACACAGCGACAATAGTTCAGGATCAGTGGTCATTACACCTGTGCCGTTGACTCGCACTGTTTCCAGCGTGCCGGGTATCATGAACAGCAAGGATAAATGTGGTTGTTGAATGATATTGATTGCACTATCGAGTCGCTTGTTACCCGGTCGTTCCGGTAAAAATACTGTCTTTTCATCAAGTATTTTCACAAAGCCGGGAGGATCGCCTCTTGGGCTCAGGTCACAGTTACCATCGATGTCATAAGTCGCAAGGCATACAAAGGGTGACCGCTCAATATAGCGCCGAAGCGGCGCGGTGATAACCGGTGTTGTTTTTACAACAACGAGTTCATGCACTGGGTCGCCCAGCAATTCACGTAGCGCTTTCTTGGTTTTAATTTCATGTGTCATAAAAAACGTACCCTCGACTAAATTCTGGCATTAGGTGGAAGGGGTGGCAGGTTCGATCACGGGGCCACAATCTAGGCAGAGGGCATTTCGATGCCACAGCCATAAGCGAAACCTGCCCCATATTACTTGCTCCAAAAGCCCAGACGAAGTTACTGAGGTTATCGCGAGGGCTGAGAGTTTGATAGACGGAAAATCAAATTATTGCACTATCGCGTGGGCTCGATGTAGATCCCAGGTGCAGGTAGCAGGATTGTCCATCTCGCTATAGGTCTGATTAGCCGCGGCAACTGTGCCGGTTCTAACGCCGTCCAGCAGCTTAGTCATACTCGACTTTTCGCCGGTTAATGTTTGAACATAGTCAAAATCGCCTGTCATACCAAAGCCGGGATAAATTAACGCCCCGCCATTATTTGCTTCAATGGCGGCATTAATCGCCGAAGTGCGACCGCGAGTTCGATATTTTCTCACATCAGCCAGACTTTTTCCGGGTTCAAGTTTGCATACCCCCGCGATTAAATACTTTTCTTCGACTGCTGGTATCGGCGCAATCATCTGAGCACTGCCAAACATTGGCCGGTCACACGTGATCAGCGAGAATATCTTTTCGACTATTTTTGCCGATTTAGGGTCGCGCCACACTGTCTCGCTGGCATCCCAGTCAGCCCAGGTTGGATAATAATTTACCCATCTTAAATCGGGCGCATGGAACGGTGGAGAAACAGCGACAGCTTCCCAAATATACGAACTCATTTTGAGTTTGTCAGCGCTGAACAGTTTCGGAAATTCAGCACGTCCTACCTTGATGACATCAGCGAGTGCCACACCTTCATTAAGGGTGCAGCCGTGTATCTCCACGACAAGCGGTTCTGCCGGCGGCGCATGGTGGTCCGCGTAAGCGATAGAGGACATCAGGACGGTTAATGTTGCGAGTAAATACTTCATTTGAACTCCTTGGCACAATAACTATTAAAATCGGCTTGAAAACGCCAACTAACAATACCCCCATGACCTCAGGCCGCCAATAATGGTTCGACATTGGTGAGTCGCAGATCTGGCAGCTTAGGCTACGCGTGGATTTGGCGTCACTCCTAACAAGAAATCTGCCGCGTTTGGCAGCGCACACGGGACTCTTAGATAAATGAGGCCGGGGTAATTGGCGGATAATTGGGGTCGGGATATATCCCGACCCCAATTATCAAAAACACCTATTGATGACGACCTATGCCTAGCAAAGCGAACTGACAACACCTGACAATTCCAATAGATGAGGCGAGCCAGGGCAGACTTTCTCAGTTCGCGTTGATTTGTCGATCTTCGATAGGCCAGGGATACGCGAATGATGCCGCCATCCTGTCAATAAACGCTACGGCATTTGCCGTGCCGTCTTCGGTCGCAACCTCATCACTTAGCGCTTTTGCCGCAGTCAGGATCGATTGATCAGTCGTTACCTGCTTAATACCTGCCGCGACGTTCTCTGGCGTCAGTTCTTTAGAACCTACCATCCCGAGGTATCTGCCAATACCCCTGGATTCGACAAGCGAACCATGAAACGGTTGGTCACCTTGTGCAGCGCAAACAATTGTCGGGCAACCGGCACGAATACCCGCAGCCAGAGTTCCTGCCCCACCATGATGCACAACAGCAGCGCAGCGCGGGAACAACCAGCTATGCGGACAGGATGCTATTTCAAAAACATTCTCCCGCGCCCAATCATAAAGGCGCTGACCCTCTTCGGTCGATCTATCAAGAGACTCGCGAGTCAAACCCGCCCAACCACCTAACAGTAGACCTCTGGTACCGGCAAGTTGCAGGCTCCTGATAGCCAGAGTTGATAGTGCCGTACAGAACTCGGCATTACCTTTCATACTACCGAAACCAATGTAGACGGGTTTATGTTTGAGGAAATCGACAAGTTCTAGCGGCGCTGCATAGTTGCTGGCATCGGGAAGAAGCCACCATCCCCCCATATACTTCTGCTCAGGCCAGTCCGCAGGCTGCGGACACAAAGTTGGAGACCCGGCGCAGATCTGTGGCAGGTCGTGCGGCCACACTTTAAAGGGCGTTCCGTCTGCGTAGGTGTCTTTTGAAAGCCCGCAGATACCCCGCATCATGTCGAACTTTGGCTTAATGGTCTTCGGATAAACCATCGCTTTGATTCTGTATAGGCTGCGGTTTAGAAACCCGGGAACCTTACCCACTTCCATCGTGAAAAGCGGCAGCTCAGAAGTTGGGTGATTGATCTGCAAATCATAGGTAATAACAGGAATCTTCAGCGCCTCGGCGATACACATGTAGGGGCCGTAGAGCAGATTGGGTACGATCAGAATATCGGGTTTAAACCGCTTCGCCGCTGCAAAGCCACGCTTCATGTCAGCCTTTTGTGTTGCTACATAGTCTGGACTGTTCTGGTACTCTTTCGCAAACCTAGCCAGCTTAATAAACCCGCTTATAGATCGATCAGAAAGATCGGCGCCACCAAACATACTTTCAACAAATTCAGTAACGTTCTCTTCAGCTATCACACAATCAATGTTGTTTTCCTGCAACAGGTCGGTAGCAGGCGGCGTTGCAAAAACGAGCACATCCCGGCCAATACTTTTTAGCTTCAGAGCCAGCGCAGTTACAGGCTGCAGATCACCGCGGCTTCCCCAGGCGGCAATCATTATTCGATTCGATGAAATCATGCCTGCCGTATCGTCTTGATTGGGCCTAACAAAATATAAGTCTAAACAATGCTTGCTCCATGATCGGCGCCTTCGTTTTTGGCTTTCGGCGTCGTAACCAAAACTCCGACCCGCATGCTCTGCCTGTTGTGTTTGTTTAAGACAGGTCAGCCGTAACACACCCAAAGTGCGCTGAGGACACCAGTCGAACGTATTTGCGCAGCACCGAATTTGGGTTGAGTTTGCCGCCAGGTTTGGGCAACTGCAGTGCGGCCAGCCGGCGTTCGATTTCCTGGTCGTCAACTGCCAAGTGAAGCTCACGGCTTACGGGGTTGATGCTAATCGTGTCGCCTTCATGAACCGCCGCGAGGGGGCCGCCTCTGGCCGCCTCGGGACTGATATGACCGATCAGGATGCCATGGGATACACCGGAGAATCTGCCGTCGGTGATTAGTGCAACGGTCTTGCCTAAGCCTCGACCCTGCAGTTGTACGGTCAGGGCAACCATTTCAGGCATGCCTGGTTCGCCCACTGGCCCAACAAACCGCACTACCACCACGTCACCGGCGACGATGACACCAGACTGAATGGCGGTCATCGCTGCGCGTTCGCTGTCGAATACTCTGGCAGGGCCCCTGAATTCACCGTCAGTCAGGGTCTTGCCACCCAGCTTCAGCAGGCAGCTTTGGGGGGCGAGATTACCTTTAAGAACTGAGACATGGTTGTTAGGTGCTGCTATGGGTTTATTCACTGGATAGACGATATCCTGATCGCCAAGCTCACTGAGGCGCGGCACATCCTTAAGGTTTTCTGCCAGGGTAGCGCCGGTGACAGTCATCACGTCGCCATGCAAAAAACCGTTTTCCAGCAGTTCTTTCATCACGATGGGTACGCCACCAAGGTTATGCAAAGTCACCATGGCGTAAGGACCATGGGGCTGCAGATTGGCAATCAACGGCACCTTCTCGCCAAACTGCTGGATCATCTCCACTGTGAGTGGCAGTTCTGCCTCCCTGGCAAGAGCCATCAGATGCAGATACATATTGGTAGAACCGCCCATTGCATAGGCGGTAACCACAGCGTTCTCGAAGGCTTTGATGGTCATGATGTCGCGGGGACACAGGTCCATTTCTACCAGAGTCAGCAGGGCTTTGACGGAGGCGGCAAGCTGCCTTTTGACATCGTCATGGATATCGCTCTGGGCATTGTAGTCAGCAGGTTGGGAGGCGCCCGAGGGCAGCATCATGCCCATGGCCTCGATAATAACGCTCATGGTGTTAGCGGTGAACATGGCGCCACAGGTGCCACTGCCGGGCATGACATTTCGCTCCAGCTCATTGAACTGGTCTGTAGTGATAATGCCCGCATCTCGTGCGGCTTTGCCTTCTGCGTAATCCAGAATGGTCAGGTTATTGCCTTTGGCCGCCCAGGGTTCCACATTTACTTTGCCCGGTGAGCCAGTGCCTGCATACAAGACCAACCCAGGCGCATTGGTGCGAGCCAGCGGCATCAGCGCTGCTGCACCGGACTTGTCGCAGCCGGAGATCACCAGCATGGCGTTGCCGCGATGGGCAAAGTGGCCCACTTCCATACAGTCGGCAATAAGGTCGCGAGATACCAGTGAATAGCCTGCGTATCGTGAGCCCTGTGTCATGGCATCTGATACCGCCGGAGCGCCGACGATAAATCCCTGAGCGCCACGTTCACCAATCTCGTCTACCAACATCTCTGCGATGCGATTGACCCGGTTGTTACACCGGTGAGCATTGGTATAGGGGCTGGCGATGGTGATCACCGCCTTGGCTGCCAGCAGGGTATCGGGGTCAAATCCGGCCGCATTGAGTTCAGCGCGTTTGCTTTGCCAGTAGTGGGTGCTTCTGTCGACCATCGTTTCACCTGCTGAATTATATGGTGTGCATAAATCGCTGCGGCCTAGGCTGGTTGTTTCATGTGCCCATCGCTGCTCGCCGTTGCTTAGCTAGTTTACAGCCTGATTATGGCAATTTACCTGGCTTGGGTACAGTGAGGTTTTTTGTGCCGTCGCCACGGTACTTTAGCTCAGAGAGGTTTGTTCCTAAGATCGGTGATCTTCGTTGTGAGTCCGGGGTAATCCCCCCGGAAATTAATCGAAGTCGAAAGTAGAATCTTCTCGTATGATTTACCCAGGAGATTCTGCATGAGGACATCTCGATTTACCGATAGCCAGATATTAGCCATCCTGAAACATATGAGGTTCGTCAGCCCAAACTTGGATAGCGCGTTCCGGGAAATCTAGTGAAAGCTGAGTTTGATATCGCCGAAGCCGTTGTCGAAGCGGGCGATAATATGGTCACCTGCCTCAACCGGCTTTGCGCTGTGCATTGCCCCGGACAGTATAACGTCGCCCGGCTCCAATGCAGTTCCAGATTCGCCGAGCTTGTTTGCCAGCCACGCGACGGCAGTGAGGGCCAGTACCTCTGAGGCCACACCGCGCGCTCCTCCTCACTGATAACCAGACTGCTGCTGACTGAGCGCATGTCGATATCGTAAAGAGCAACAGGGTTTCCTCCCAATATTATACCGCCAGCTGCGCCCATGTCGGCGGTGATGTTCCGGGCGTCCATTCCGGGGGCGCGGCCCACGCAGAAATCAGCGATCTCTATTGCCGGCAGCACAAAGCCAGTGGCGCAAATGACATCTGCGACATTGGTGCCAGGGATAAATGGGGTCCGGGTAAAATTTACATTTATCCATCCACACCCAGCTCATCAGTGTTACTGACGCAGCGTAAGGCTATATTATAATCCCGACCTACGATCGTTTATGCCATCAAGATTAAACAGCACAAAGTAAATGTAAATTTTACCCCGACCCCAATTATCCCAATCATCAAGGCTAATGTTGCTAATACGCTGCAGAAACTACCCAGCCACCAGACTTATATTGAACAGTATTGCAAAGCCGACGAGTAGTAGGCGAGCAGCACATTGAGGGTAAATGGCTCAAATGAATACCAGCGTCCTGCGTGGCGGCATCGAGTCTTTTGGATCTGGATCAAGATTACGGACAACAATTGACCAGTAACCTGTTTGTCGGCTGCAGTAGATTTTATGGGTGATAAAGTGTTTTGGCGTTGCCAAGGCTTAGTTGCCGCGACGCAAAAAACCATAAGTCTGTTTAACTAGAAGCCTAAAAATAGGTTGGAGCTTGCAATGAAGATAACTAATAGATCAATGGTCGTTAGTGCTGCATTGGTATTGATGACCGGGTCATTTAACGTTTCTGCACAACCCTTTAGTGGTCACTTTGCCGGTACGTCTTTTTCCTCCGCTGATACTGATATAAATGGTGATTTGGAAGGTGGTAACAGATCGGTTGTCACCGGTAACGGCACATTTGGTAGTAGCCATTCTGCCGGTCAGGGTGACCTCTTGCCCTGGGATAACGCTTCCTACTGTGATTTTGATGAGACTGGATTACCGCGCGGCTTGGAATTGACATACTTTGCCAATGCAGGCGTATCAACCTACAAAAACGGTGACCAGTTGTATACTGTGCAGAGTACAAGCCCGCCAAGCACCTTGTGTTTCAACTATACGGACGGCACAAGTTCCTATGAAATCTACAGGGATGTGGTCGGTGGATCAGGACGCTTTGAAGGTGCGAGCGGAACGATAAAACTTACCGGTTCGGCAATCCCCGTCCAGCAGGGGTTTAGCGCTATCAAAGGCGAAACAACCGGAGAGATAAATGGTCTGGCTGGCAAGGGCAAAAAAGAGTGATGTATAGACGTTAGAGTTGCTCTGAAAAACCAGCCCTAACATGTAATAATTAAGGACCTTCGGCCGAGTGGTAAATCGGCCAGGGTTCTTTGATCAAGTTCTTCAGCCCCCTGGGCTGACAGGACCCACAGTGGATAGTGCTGCTAGTTAATACAACAGGCTTTTATTGCACAGTATTATCTGGCCAGTGCGTGGTAGGCTAAATAACAAGCTCGAGTAACACCACATCAGTTACACAACGATCAGTGACAATAAGAACAGTGAGAACAATAAGAACAATAACCAAAATATACCTATGAACCCCAAAACCCTGCGGTTTATCGCCGCCATTCCCGATATCCCCATGCTGCTAAATAGCTTTGGCTTTGCGCTTGATCTGGGCAAGACGGCCATGAGCCTCGGCATGCCTTTGCTTGATGGTCTGGCGCGCAGTACCCAGATCGGTGATATGGGCGCATTTTTCCTGCCGGTTACCAAGTATGTGTTGCCAGAAAGATGCTCCTCGTATCGACAGAACTCAGGAAGATCTCAG
>DGOD01000080.1 GCA_002389265.1 Gammaproteobacteria bacterium UBA4475 | reverse complement strand
GTGATGATTGAAGCGCGAATTGTGACTGCGAGCTCTAGTTTCACGAAAAATCTTGGCGTGAGGTGGGGTGCCGGCGGTTATGGGACGGTGAACAATTCGGTTCTACAAGCCGGCGCTAATCTGGAGTCGCTGGAAACCATCAGGGGATCGTCTCTCACCGGCGCGGATTTGGCCTTGACCAGTGCTGACTCGCTGGTGGTTGATCTGCCAGGCGGGTCGGGTAACTCAATCGCGCTGGGTATACTCAGTAACAAATTTTTGCTGGACCTGGAGTTGTCTGCGGCGGAAGTCAGTGGTGAGGGTGAGGTTGTCGCCAGACCAAAGGTCATTACCGCAGACAAGCAAGCGGCAACGATTTCTCAGGGTCAACAGGTCCCCTATTTGGAGCGCGCAGGTGGAGATACTGGTGCCGCTGGCGGGGCCACAGTGGCATTTATCGCGGCGGAGTTAGTTTTGAATGTGACGCCTCAGATTACGCCAGACGATAGAATTATCCTCGATCTGGATGTGACTCAGGACGAGGTAGGTGCAGCGCCAGCAGGGGGTGGTGCGCCGCCGATCAATACGAGCAATCTGACGACCAAAGTGTTGGTGAATAATGGCGATACCATCGTTCTTGGTGGTGTGTTTAAAACCTCAGATACCAACAGCATCAATAAGACGCCGCTCCTTGGTGACTTGCCTTACCTGGGTAGCCTGTTCAGAAGTACCAATCGCACCACGACGAAGACCGAGCTATTGATTTTCATTACGCCGATCTTGCTCGATGACCCCCTGACCAATCGATAACGATCGTCACGTAGGAGGTTTAATCTTGCTTAAGCCTCGTGTTCTGGCCTGCGAATACTGGCGTTCGCGAGCCAGCTTGGGTAGAGTCGCCCCATGCCAATGTCGAATCAACGAACCAAGCGTAATATTTTCCTGGTCGGACCCATGGGTGTGGGTAAGACAACGGTAGGGCGCGCGCTCGCTCAGCAGTTACATCTAGAGTTTATTGATTCTGACCAGGAGATTGAGCGGCGTGCGGGCGCGAATATCGCCTGGATATTTGATGTTGAGGGCGAGTCGGGATTCCGTGAGCGGGAAACAGCGGTATTGGACGATCTCACCCAGCTGGAGGATGTGCTGATCGCCACGGGTGGCGGATCTGTGCTCAGACCTGAAAATCGAGAATTTCTTCGAACTCGAGGTCTGGTTATTTTTCTTGATACCTCGCTGGATATGCAGATCAAGCGCACTGCCAAAGATAAAAAGCGCCCCTTGCTGCAAACCGACAATCCGGCAGCGGTCTTGCGCGAACTCAAAACCTTTCGCGACCCCCTGTACAATGAGTTGGCGGATATCAAGGTGGCGGTAGGTGATAGCAGCGGTCGACGAATCATCACGTCCATCGTTCGAAAGCTCGGTAAAATTAACTATGTATAGACTGGCGGCTGCTATTGTCCGTTACAGGTCATAATAAGGAAGCTATTGTGGAAGTTGTCAATCTCGGGCTTGGGGATGCGAGTTATTCGATTTATATCGGTGCTGGCCTCCTTGACGATGGTGCTTTGCTGCGTCGTTATATCCATGGGCGTCAGGTGCTAATCGTGACGAATACCAATATTGCGCCCTTGTATCTTGAGCGCTTGCAGGCGGCCTTGGGAGATCTGAATGTTGGTACTGTGGTGTTACCCGATGGTGAGCAATTCAAGACCCTGGCGAGTTTAGATATCGTATTAACGGGGCTGTTGGAAGGTCATCATAATCGTGCCACCACCCTGATAGCCCTTGGAGGTGGCGTTGTGGGTGACATCACCGGTTTTGCTGCGGCCTGCTACCAGCGTGGCGTTGCCTTTATTCAAGTGCCGACGACACTACTGGCCCAGGTAGATTCTTCTGTCGGCGGGAAAACAGCAGTCAACCATCCTCTCGGTAAAA
The DNA here is from genome assembly GCA_002389265.1 of Gammaproteobacteria bacterium UBA4475. Classification (GTDB taxonomy): domain Bacteria; phylum Pseudomonadota; class Gammaproteobacteria; order Pseudomonadales; family Azotimanducaceae; genus UBA4582. Next base: position 6,880 of record DGOD01000080.1, on the reverse strand, counting down.
ACATGATCGGTGCTTTTCATCAGCCACAGGCGGTAATCATTGACCCCGAATCGCTGCAGAGTTTGCCGAAACGAGAATTGATTGCGGGCATGGCGGAGGTGATTAAGCACGGTGCGCTGGCGGACCGTGAGTATTTTGAATGGCTAGAGCGGCATATGGATCAACTGTTAGCCCTTGATCTTGAGCTGATGAGTGAGGCCATCAAGCGCAGTTGCGAGATCAAAGCCGATATTGTCTCGCGGGATGAGAAGGAACTAGGCGTCAGAGCGCTGCTTAATTTTGGTCATACTTTCGGACATGCCATCGAAACGGGTATGGGCTATGGTGCCTGGCTGCACGGTGAAGCCGTTGGTGCAGGGATGGTGATGGCAGCGGCGCTTTCAGCGCGACTCGGATTGTGCTCCGCGGCTGATAGTCAGCGCCTCGCGGCGCTCATTGCCCGGGTCGGTTTACCCGTGGTGCCGCCACCGGCGTTGAAGGGTGAATTTTTGTCGCTGATGAGCCGGGATAAGAAGATGACTGATAAGGGTTTAAAGCTGGTGCTTTTAAGCGGGTTGGGGCAAGCGATATTGGTAGACGATGTCGATGCGATGGATCTGCAGGCTATTATCAACGGCTAACTGCCTGCAGCCAAAGGTTGCAGGCAGCTCGCGTCAATTTGTTAAGGCGCTGGCGGTGCTACTGAATCATGGTAATTGGGTATTCCCCATCAAATCGCGGTCAATCTCTCGTGCCGCCTCGCGGCCTTCGTTAATTGCACGAACCACCAGATCCTGGCCGCGCCGACAATCAGCGGCAGCATAGACCTTAGGTACAGAAGTTCGGTAGTCGCTTTTGTTGGCAACAAAATTCCCGCGCCCATCAATCTCCATTCCCAACTCGTCATTGATGTAATGTTCAGGTTGTAGAAAGCCCATAGACAAAAAGATCAAGTCGGCAGGCCAGGTCTTTTCCGTCCCCGGAATTTCTTGTAATTGTTCATCCACATTGATCGTAATAATGCCGGTCAATTGGCCTGCAGCGTCTCGAACAAATGATTTGCTCGCGATTTGATAGACCCTGGGATCATCACCGAATTTCTCTGCGGCTTCTGTATGGCCGTAGTCAGTGCGATGAATCCGCGGCCACAGAGGCCAAGGATTGTTTTCTGCACGCTCCGCAGGTGGGCGAGGTAACAGCTCGAAGTTCACTAGTGATTTGCAGCCATGGCGCAGGGAGGTGCCGATGCAGTCGGTGCCTGTATCGCCACCACCGATGACGATGACATCTTTGCCCTTGGCAGAAATGAATTGGCCGTCAGCGTGATCTGAATCCAGAAGGCTCTTAGTATTGGCCGTGAGAAATTCCATGGCCAAGTGTACGCCGGGGCCCTGTCTGCCTGGGATATTCAAATCTCTGGCGAGGCTGGCGCCTGTTGCCAGTAGCACAGCATCGTTATCATCAAGAAGGCTTTGCACTGCAATGCCATGACTACCCTGGCCACCAACGTCGGCGTTAACGAAGAAAACGATACCCTCGTCGCGAAGCAGTTGAATTCGCCGTTCGATAATCGCCTTGTCGAGTTTCATGTTTGGAATGCCGTACATGAGTAAACCGCCGAGCCGATCGGCGCGTTCATAGACGCTGACGGTGTGTCCAGCGCTATTGAGTTGTGCGGCCGCAGAGAGCCCGGCGGGTCCGGAGCCAATGACGGCAACCGACTTGCCAGTTCGAGTCGCAGGCGGTACTGGTACAACCCAGCCTTCGTCAAAGCCCCGGTCAATAATGGCCGCCTCAATGTTTTTGATGGTAACCGCCGGATCCGTGATGCCTAACACGCAGGCACCTTCGCAAGGTGCAGGGCAAACTCGGCCGGTGAACTCAGGAAAATTATTAGTCTTATGCAAGCGATCTAAGGCATCATGCCAGCGACCGTGGTAGATCAGATCATTCCACTCGGGAATCAGATTATGGATCGGGCAGCCATGGGTGGATTGACAGAACGGCACGCCACAGTCCATGCAACGTGAGCCCTGTTCCTGAAGGTGCTGGGGGTCGTGGTTGGTATAGATTTCTTTAAAATCCACCAGGCGCACGGCGGGATCCCGGTACGGCTCTACCCGGCGTGCAATTTCCTTAAATCCAGTTGGTTTACCCATAGTTATCTCTTACTGCTTGTTAGTAGAGTCCGTTGGTCTCAGGCGCTGGCTACGATCCGCGCCTTTTGGGCATTATTGGCCATCAGGACACGTTTGTAATCGATTGGCATAACCTTGACGAATAGTGCCAGGCTGGCATCCCAGTCGTCGAGAAGTGCGCTAGCTACTTTTGAGCCAGTGTATTGTAAATGTCGCTCAAGCAGGCTGCGGAGTTCGAGAATGTCGGCGGCGTCTTCCAGCTGCTCTAGCCCGATAGTTTCCATATTACACCGGCGCTCAAAATCTCTGTCGCGGTCGAGTATGTAGGCGATACCGCCACTCATACCGGCGCCGAAGTTTCTTCCAGTCTGTCCAAGGACGACCACGCGACCACCCGTCATATACTCACAGCCATGGTCACCGATGCCTTCGACGACGGCGCTGGCGCCGCTGTTGCGCACGCAAAATCGTTCGGCGGCAATGCCGCGAAAGAAAGCTGAGCCGCTAGTTGCGCCATAGAGCACAACGTTACCAATCAGGATATTATCCTCTGCCACGAAGCTACTGACCTTCGGCGGGTAGATTGCTATCCGCCCACCGGATAAACCTTTGCCGACGAAATCGTTAGCATCACCTTCAACGGTGATACTGATACCTTTCGCGAGCCAGGCACCGAGACTTTGGCCAGCGGTTCCCGTCAGCTTGATGTTGATCGTATCATCATTGAGTAACTTGCCGTGGGTCGCCTTGGCAACCTCATGGGACAACATGGTGCCCACCACGCGGTTGATGTTGATTACCGGCAACTCAATATTGACCACCTCGCCGTTGAGCAGAGCGGGCTGAGCCAGACGAATGAGTTCGTTGTCGAGAGCTTTTTCCAGCCCGTGATCTTGTTCCATGACCCGATACAATTGTGTGTCGTCATAGACGATCGCAGCGGGGGTCAGGATGGAGCTGAAATCCAGGCCTCTAGCTTTCCAGTGTTGCAGTGCCTGGTCCATTTCCAGAACATCAACTCTGCCGACCATCTCATTGACAGTGCGGAAGCCGAGTTCGGCCATGATCAAACGCATTTCTTCAGCGACCATAAAGAAGTAATTGACGACGCTCTCGGGTTTACCGTTGAATTTCTTGCGTAACTCTGGATCCTGGGTCGCAATGCCCACTGGGCAGGTATTCAAGTGGCACTTGCGCATCATGATGCAACCCAGCGTGATCAAAGGTGCCGTTGCAAAGCCGAATTCCTCGGCCCCAATCAAGGCGGCAATGGCCACATCGCGGCCGGTTTTCAGCTGACCATCGGTCTGCAAATAAACTCTGGATCTGAGATTGTTCATCACCAAGGTCTGGTGTGCTTCGGCCAGACCCAGCTCCCAGGGTAAGCCTGCATGTTTAATAGAGGTCAGCGGTGAGGCGCCGGTGCCACCGTCGTGGCCAGCAATCACCAGATGATCTGCCTTGGCCTTGGTTACACCTGCGGCAATCGTACCGACGCCTATTTCGGCGCCCAGTTTGACGCTGATACGGGCTGTAGGGTTGGCATTTTTCAGGTCATGAATCAGTTGCGCCATGTCCTCAATAGAGTAGATGTCATGGTGCGGTGGTGGGCTGATTAAACCGACGCCTGGGGTCGAGTGACGAATTCTGGCGATAGTCTCATCAACTTTGCCGCCGGGTAATTCTCCACCTTCTCCAGGTTTTGCGCCCTGAATGATCTTGATTTGCAGTTCGTCAGAGTTGGCCAGATACCAGATGGTGACACCGAAGCGGCCGGATGCAACCTGTTTGATAGCCGAGCGTTTCGAATCGCCATTCGGCAGCGGATCGAATCTGATGGGATCTTCGCCACCTTCGCCGGTGTTTGATTTCCCGCCGAGTCTGTTCATGGCGATAGCCAGGCTCTCATGCGCCTCGGCAGAGATAGAGCCAAAGCTCATCGCTCCTGTACAGAATCGTTTAACGATTTCTTGGGCTGATTCAACTTGGTCTAATGGAATAGGTCCGCCATTCACGTCAGACTTGAACTTCAAGAGCCCACGAAATGTGCAACGTCGAGTGGTTTCTTCATTAGTATGTTTGGCAAAAGCCCAATAAGCGTCCTGGCTATTGGTTTTCGTAGCCACTTGCAAACTTGAAATCGCCGTGGGGTCCCACATATGCGCGTCGCCTTCGCGGCGCCAGTGGATGTCGCCAGGATTGGGTAAAACGGGTATGAGGTTGCTGCTTCGTAGCGGATAGCCAAGGTGATGGCGTTGTAACATTTCTGCGAACAACACTTCGAAGTTGACGCCCTGAACTCGACTGGCAGTGCCAACGAAGCACTGGTTGATAATTTCGTCAGCCAAGCCGACGGCCTCAAAAATTTGTGCGCCTTTATAGGATTGCAGCGTCGAAATACCCATTTTCGCCATCACTTTGAGCATGCCTTTAGCCACGGCTTTTTTATAGCCATAGACAATCTCATCGTCGGAAGACATTTCAAACTCGTCCAGCAAGCCGTCACGCTGTGCTTGCCAGATTGACTCGAATGCAAGGTAAGGGTTGATCGCGTCAGCGCCATAGCCGACCAGCAGGCAGTGGTGGTGAACCTCGCGAGCTTCGCCGGTTTCGATGATCAAGCCAATTCGAGTCCGTTGATGGGTGGCGACCAAATGGTGGTGGACTGCGCCACAGGCAATAAGCGCGCTGATCGCCATGGCATTCTCGGCGATGTTGCGGTCAGATAAAACGATCAAGGAAAAGCCTTGCTCGATAGCCTCTGTTGCCTCTGCGCAGATACGTTCCAAAGCAGCCATTAAGCCGTCTTTGCCAGCAGATTTTTCGAAAGTAATATCGATAGTACGAGTTCGCCAGCCGCGGTAATCCATCTGTCGTAGTGTGCTGAGTTCTTCGTTTGACAGGATCGGGTGGGGCATTTTGAGGCGATTAGCCTGCTTTTCTGTGGTTTCCAACAGATTGCCTTCCGGGCCAATGAAGCACTCGAGTGACATCACAACCTCTTCCCGGATGGAATCGATCGCAGGGTTTGTCACCTGGGCAAACAATTGCTTGAAGTAATCGTAAATCATACGCGACTTGTCTGACAGGCAAGCCAACGCCGAGTCATTGCCCATTGAGCCCAGTGGGTCCCGTGCTTCCGTCACCATGGGTAGTAGCATGAATTGCATGGTTTCGACGGTGTAGCCGAATGCTTGCATCCTGGGTACTAATGTCTCGGGAGAAAAACCGTGGTTATCAGCAACGGTGGGTATATCTTCCAAGCTGATGGTTTGCTCTGCCAGCCATTGACCATAGGGGCGCCGGTTAGCGTAGTCGCTCTTGAGTTCTTCGTCAGGAATCATTCGGCCTTGTTCAAAGTCGATAAGAAACATTTTGCCCGGCTGGAGTCGACCCTTGAGTTTGACGTTCGCTGGGTCCACCGGCAGCACACCGACTTCCGATGCCATGATGACTTTGTCGTCATGGGTGACATAGTAACGGCTGGGTCGTAAGCCGTTGCGATCAAGTACCGCACCAATATAGTCGCCGTCAGTAAAGACGATAGATGCGGGGCCATCCCAAGGTTCGAGCAAGGCAGAGTGATACTCATAGAAGTCGCGTTTGTCTTGCGCCATATTTTTGTCAGACTGCCACGCTTCGGGAATCATCATCATGACGGCTTCGTGCAGCGAGCGGCCAGACATTAAAAGAAACTCCAAGACGTTGTCGAACGTACCTGAATCAGAATGTTGTGGTTCAACAATCGGGAATAGCTTATTGATTTCCGCTCCAAACAGCGGCGATTCGACCGAGCCTTCGCGGGCCGTCATCATATTTTTGTTGCCCATTAAGGTGTTGATTTCACCGTTGTGGCTCATGTAGCGGTTGGGCTGAGCGCGGCCCCAGGATGGGAACGTATTCGTGCTGAATCGCGAGTGCACCATCGCCAGATGCGTTTCGAAATGCGTATTTTCCAAATCTGGATAAAACGGAAATAGCTGGCCGGGTGTTAACATGCCCTTGTAGACGATGACCTTGCTGGACAGGCTGCAAGCATAGACCATATGGCCTTGTGTCAGATGGTCGGTGTGACGTTTTAATAGCTCCGAAAACCGCCGTCGAATGATATAGAGTTTACGTTCGAAGGCATCGCCTTCAACGCCATTGGCGGCGATAAACAACTGCTCGATAGTCGGTTGCGCAGCCTGTGAGGCGGGGCCTATATTCGCGCCTTCAGGATCAGTGGGCACTTGGCGCCAGACCAGGAATGTTTGGTCTTCCTCGGCAATAATGATTTCAATCTGTTCTTGGCAATAGAGTCGTTCCGCCGCATCCTGAGGCAGGAATATGTTACCCACGGCATAGTGTCCAGGTGCTGGCAATTCGACGCTCAGCTCGCCCGCCATTCGGCGAAAGAAACCATGGGGCAAGGCGGTAAGCACGCCAGCGCCATCGCCGGTGTTTTCTTCAAACCCGCAGCCGCCACGATGATCCATGCGCGCATTGATATGATGTGCGTCGAGCATGATCTGATGACTCGGCTGGCCCTTGATATTGGCGACAAAACCTACACCGCAAGAGTCTTTTTCCTGCGCAGGGTCATAGAGCCCATTTTGTTCAGGGTAACTGCCTGGCTGTACAATCATTTTCTTATTCATCTATACCTACTCTTTATACTAACCAGGGGTTGTCCCAGGGTCGGTAATCAGTCTGGACAGCCAGTTAGGCTGCACCGTACATCACAACAAGGCTCGAATGACTCAAGCTAAATACTAAAAAGG
>DGOD01000102.1:8810-9949 GCA_002389265.1 Gammaproteobacteria bacterium UBA4475 | reverse complement strand
TTGAGGGTGGGTCGCACACCAACGTTCGCAACCCCTTGCAACACACCATTCAAACCTTCGACCTCAACCGCATAAACACCATCAATAGGCGCTCGGTACCGGTGCAATTGAATATTCGCGGTCGGCGCGTCCAGGGTGCGACCTAGCTGCCGACCGTAAACCACTTTGCCGGTGATGGAATAGGGTCGTCCTAATAGTTGCTCAGCCATGGCAAAGTCGCCTGCCGCGAGACAATCGCGTATTCGCGTACTGCTGACCCGAGCTTGGTCAACCGTCAGGGTGTAAAGGTTAGTCACCGCAAAGTCATATTTTTTACCAGCAGCCAGCAACAGATTGAAATCACCGCTACGGTCATTCCCGAAGCGAGCATCATCACCGGCAAATACCGCCCGCACCTGCAGGTCTTTAACCAGCAGGTCGATAAAGGCTGGCGCTGACATCGACCGCGTTTTTTCGTCAAACTTCAGGCATAACACCAAATCAATGCCTTGCTCCGCTAGTAATACGACCTTCTCTCGAAATCGGGTCAATCGCGCCGGCGCGCTGAAGGCGTCAAAGAACTCTTTTGGCTGTGGTTCGAAACAAATCAACATGGACGGCGCACCCAGTTCCAGAGATTTCTGCTTCACCTGCCGCAATATCGCCTGATGCCCGAGATGCACGCCATCGAAATTGCCGATGGTGACAATGCAGCCTCGGTGCCTGGGTTGGAGATTATGTATCCCTCTGATCACTTCCATACTCGGTCAACGCACCATTTGTTTGAATTTAAACCCAAGGAATTGCAATACCGCGGCATAGGTGGCGGCGCCACCCGCGCATATCAGCAACATGACACCCAGTCGCTCCCAGAATGGCATCACCAGCCAGACCACCTGGTCAGGTAAAATTAATACCAGCACTCCACACATAGCGCCATTCGCTACGAAAACCTGCAGGCCAAATCGCTGCCAGCCTCGACTGAACACCAATACGCCTGCACGGCGCAGTCCATAAAATAACAGACCGGCATTCAAGAATGCAGACAGGGAGGTGGCTAATGCCAGCCCAGCATGTCTGAACTCCCAGACCAACAGCAGATTCAGCACCATATTCGCCACCAGCGCAATCATACCGTATCGCACGGGGGTGGCGACGTC
>DGOD01000102.1:7838-8683 GCA_002389265.1 Gammaproteobacteria bacterium UBA4475 | reverse complement strand
AACAAGGTTGTGATCAAACTTTCCGATAGCACCACCAGGGCCGCTGAGGCTGGAATGCCCACCAGACAGACCATTCGTATTGCCCAGTCTAGGGTGGCTGAAAAGGCGGTGGGCGAGTCTCCAGCATGCTCCCTCGACAGGCTCGGCAGAATCACTGTGGCGATCGTGATACCAAACAGCGCCAGCGGCAACTCCAGTAAACGGTCTGAATAGTACAGCCAAGAAAGGCTGCCGGTCTCGAGAAATGACGCCAGAACCGTATCCAGCAATAAATTGATCTGGCCTACCGAAACCCCAAAGATGCCTGGCACCATTAGCCACAGAATACGTTTGACACCAGAATCACGAAAATCTACTTTTGGCACGGGTAGCAACCCGGCTACTCGTAAAAACGGCAGCAGAAAAAGTAGCTGTAACAGGCCTGCCAGCAACACGCCCCAAGCCAGCGCCATGATGGGCACATCAAGATAGGGCCGCAGCCAGACCGCGCACCCGATCAGCGTCAGATTCAATAACACGGGGGTAAATGCCGGCGCACTAAATCGGCCAAAGCTATTCAGGATAGAGCCGGCAAAGGCTGTTAGTGAGATAAAAAACAAGTAAGGGAACGTCAACCGCAGCATATCCGTTGCCAGCGCCACCTTTTCCACCTCACCGTGATAAACGAAACCTGCAGCAAATACACTGATCACACCCCCCGCAAACAGGGCGCCCGCTGCGGTAATCAGCAATAACACCAGTCCCAGCGTGCCGCTAACCCGGTCTATCAGGTGCTGCACTGCTTGCGGGCCCCGTTGAGTGCGATATTCTGACAAAACCGGCACGAAGGCCTGGGAAAACGCGCC
>DGOD01000102.1:237-7774 GCA_002389265.1 Gammaproteobacteria bacterium UBA4475 | reverse complement strand
CGGACTAGCCCAAACACGCGAGAAATCAAGGTCATCACTGACACAACGCTGCTGGACTTCAGGAGTCCGCGGCCGATCTTCGCCTTGCTCGATTCAGGATCACTCATCAGGTTTCCCCGGGTTATACGCCCGGTTAGTCAAAAGCTGACTATATTACTTTGATTCGACAGCATTTATTATCTATTTTCACGGGCTAAGTCGCTTTGCTGTTTGACATTGGCGGCTTGAATCGGCATAGTGGCGCGTCTTATTTTCCGGGTTTTCATTCGAGGAAGCACTAACCGTGGCTAATACTCCCCAAGCTAAAAAACGCGCTCGTCAGGCTGAAGTCCGACGTGCACATAATGCCAGTCAACGTTCTGCAATGCGGACTGCGATCAAAAAGACCATCGCGGCACTGGATACCGGTGACTACGCCATTGCTCAGACAGCCTACCTGACCGCTGTGCCGATTCTGGATCGCGCCGTGACTCATGGCATCATTCATGCCAACAAAGCTGCACGTCATAAGGCTCGCCTGAATCAAAAGGTCCGGGCTCTGCAGGCGTAAATCCGGCGTTCAGGCTGGGCGTCATTTGACGGCTCAGCCGACGACCAGATTATTCCGGTGAATGAGCTCATCTTCACCGACATAACCCAACAGTGCTTCTATCCTAGAACTTGACTGTCCACAGATTGCGGCGGCCTCTTGAGCGCTGTAATTGACCAGCCCGCGGGCCACATCAATCCCCTGCTCATCAACACAAGCCACCATACTACCTCGAGTAAAGCTCCCCTGAACCGCTTTGACGCCAATCGGCAATAGGCTTCGGCCTGACTTTCGCAGAACATCAACCGCGCCCTGATCCAGCACCAGGCGGCCACTGGTGACCAATCCCGCTAACCACTGCTTGCGAGCAACGAGCACACCGCTTTGACTGCGCAACAGCGTGCCGCTGTAACGGCCCGCGGCGAGTTCGGTGATCACGCCCGAGCTTCTGCCTGGCGAGATGATCGTATTTGCACCACTGCGCGCCGCAGTACGCGCTGCTCGAAGCTTGGTCACCATACCGCCTCGGCCCAGCTTGCCGCCATCGCCCGCCATAGCATCAAGGGTCACATCAGTGGCATCAGCCTCAACAATTAATTTGGCTTTCGAATTTTGTCGCGGGTCTGACTCAAAAAAACCATTTTGATCGGTCAGCAATAATAGGGTGTCGGCCTCGATCAGGTTCGCCACCAGCGCCGCCAGCGTGTCGTTGTCACCGAAACGAATTTCATCGGTGACTACCGTGTCATTCTCATTAACCACCGGAATGACGCCGAGCGCCAGCAGGCTATTCAGGGTGCTGCGAGCATTAATATAGCGTTCTCGAGAGCGCAGGTCGTCGTGGGTCAGCAGGATCTGAGCGGTATGCAGGTTGTGGCGTTTGAACTCCGATTCATAGGCCTGTATCAGCCCCATTTGACCCACCGCAGCCGCCGCCTGCAATAGATGCAACGCTCGCGGGCGAGTCTGGATCCCAAGGCGCTTCATGCCTTCCGCGACAGCCCCTGATGAAACGAGCACCACCTTAATCCCAGCCTGATAGACAGCAACAATATCGTCTACCCAGGCACTCACTAACTTGAGATCCAGGCCTTCACCATTCGAAGTCAATAACGAGCTACCGACTTTGATAACCCAGGTTTGACCAGGCTGGTAAGCATGTGTCGTCATGACCTGTGTCTAACGCTCGTAATGCACGATAACGCCATGATCGTCATCGTCATCGTCAAAATCATCATCCTGATTTTTCGCCGCCTCGCGATCAAAATCATAGTCGTCCTCGGATTGAGACTCTGCAGCGTCTTCGTCAAAATCCTCGTCTTGCTCGTCATCGTCATCGTCCAGAATACCCAGCTTTTCTTGCTGGCGCTGTGCACGGCGAGTTTCGCGCAGGGTGACCGAATAACTATGGGTCTCGTTGACAATCCGCGCCTCCTGCTCCGCATAGGCCTCTTCAATAGCGGCATCCGCTCGCTCCTGCTCTCGCAGATCAGCCAGGTACTCGTAAACCGCACCCATCAATTCACGAACGCCCTGATTCGACACTGCTGAGATCATAAACACCGGGATAGTCACGTTGAGCTGCGCCAGAATGCTATCGGCCTTGACCTTCGCCTCCTCCGGACTCAAGGTATCGAGCTTGGTCAGCACCAGCCAGCGATCCTTGTGGGCAATACCCGCGCTATAGTTGGCAAGCTCGCGCTCAATCACGTGAAAATTTTCCACCGGATCACTGTTGTCGATAGGCGAGATGTCCAGCAGGTGCAAAAGCACCCGGGTTCGCGCTAAATGCTTGAGAAACTGTACGCCCAGACCCGCGCCGTCTGCAGCGCCCTCGATGAGACCCGGGATATCCGCAATCACAAAACTTTCGTCCTCACCTAGACGAACAACTCCAAGATTTGGCACCAAGGTCGTAAATGGATAATCGGCGATCTTTGGCCGGGCCGCTGAGACGGCGCTAATTAACGTCGATTTACCCGCGTTCGGCAGACCCAACAAGCCCACATCGGCAATCAGCCTCAACTCCAGTCGCAGATTCCTTATTTCACCTGGCTGGCCCTTCGAGGTTTGCCTGGGAGCGCGATTAGTACTGGACTTGAAGCGGGCATTACCCAAACCATGAAAACCGGCCTGACCCACCAGCATCACCTCATCGGCGCGGCTGATATCGCCCAGGTATTCGTCCGTGTCGTCATCAAACACACTGGTGCCTAGAGGCACCCGCAGATAAACGTCGTCGCCCTTGGCGCCTTTTCTGTCTGAACCTTTGCCGTGCTCGCCTTTCGGGGCCTTGCAGCGGGGCTTGAATCGGTAATCAACCAAGGTATTCAGGGCCGCGTCGCCGCGCAGATAGACTGAACCGCCATCACCGCCGTCACCACCATCGGGACCGCCATGGGCGATATATTTTTCTCGACGAAAACTCAGGCAACCATCACCGCCCTTACCCGCTTCGACCTTGATACTCGCTTCATCTACAAATTTCATGTTGAGTCTCTAAATTCCAGTTGAGTCTCTTATTCCTAAGTGCACCAGCGCCTGTGCGGCCCTGCCTCATATCCAAGCTAATGTCACGACGACTACCATGATTAATAACATGACAGGGGCAAAAAAGGTAAGGGCAAAAAAAAGCCCCGTCACTGACAGGGCCTTTTTTTCAATCAATCAATGTTAAGCCTCTGCCACCACATTGACATACTTACGCTGCTTCGGACCTTTTACTGTAAAAGTGACAACCCCATCAGCCTTCGCGAACAGAGTATGGTCCTTTCCACACCCAACATTCAATCCCGGGTGGAATCGGGTTCCACGCTGACGAATGATGATACTGCCAGCACCGGCGACTTGACCACCGAATATTTTGACACCAAGGCGTTTGCTTTCCGAATCGCGGCCGTTACGTGTACTGCCGCCTGCTTTTTTGTGCGCCATTGTCTAGCCTCCAGTGATGTCGGTAATCTTGATCTCGGTGAAATGCTGTCTGTGGCCAGCCTGACGTCGATAATGCTTACGACGACGCATCTTGAGGATGGTGATTTTCTTGCCACGACCGTGAGAAATGACTTCTGCCGTCACCTTGCCACCGACCACAAAGGGCGCGCCGACAGTGACTTTCGAATCATTACCAATCAGCATGACCTCATCAAAATTAATCGTACCACCAGCTTCGACTTTTAGCTTTTCCAACTTAAGCACTTCACCGGGTTCGACACGATGCTGCTTACCGCCACTTTTAATTACAGCGTACATGATAATTCACTCTATCTATTTGAAGGTTGAAACCCAGTAACATTAACCTGGCAGCGCGCTATGCCTGATTGCCAATAGGTCTCGATTCAGGGTGCGCAATTCTACGGTAAGTTCCCACACCAATCAAGCGCGGAATCAGCTCTTTTTCTCATGACCGATCTCTTGACACGTGCGCCGACCATCCCTAGCATTCCCATTCTTCTGGCGCATGTGCGTCCCATCGAGCGTCACATGAATTATCCGTTCTATAATGTCGTGAATTCCGACTTTAGCGCTGTGGATCAATTGATCACGAGCAGCCTTGGGTCCAATGTTCCCCTGGTGGAAGAGATATCCACGTATCTGATCGAAGCCGGGGGCAAGCGCTTGCGGCCGCTGCTCGTCCTATTGGCCGCCAATGCCTGCGGCTACCAAGCGGGCAAACATATTCACCTGGCAACCGTTATCGAATTTCTGCACACCGCGATGTTACTACATGATGACGTTGTTGACGCCTCTGACTTGCGACGCGGCCGCAAGACCGTTAATGCCACTTGGGGGAACCCAGCCAGCGTCCTGGTCGGAGATTTCCTCCACTCCAGAGCTTTTGAGATGATGGTCGATATCGGCAACATGCGCGTCATGGAAATTCTGTCACGGGCGACCAACACCATCGCCGAAGGTGAAGTTCAACAACTCGGCAATATCCGCAACCCAGACACCACCGAAGCCAGCTACTTACAGGTGATTGCTCGCAAGACCGCCATGCTGTTTGAAGCCGCTTCACACGCAGGCGCAGTTATCGCCGGCGCAAATGAAGTTCAGGAGCAGGCCCTGCGAGGTTATGGCTTACATCTGGGCCTGGCATTCCAGCTGATTGACGACATTCTCGATTACGAAGGGACCACCGCAGACCTCGGCAAAAACGTCGGTGACGACTTCGCCGAAGGCAAAGTCACGCTACCGTTGATTATCGCCATGCGCAATGGCAATGATGGGCAACGCCAATTTATCCGCAATGCCATCCTCAATGGCGACGTCTCGGACCTGGATCAATTACTGGAAACGGTGAAAGTCACCGGGGGCTTAGAGTACACCAATGATATGGCCCACGCCGAAATTGCCAAGGCCGTTGACTGCCTGGCGCACCTACCGGTCTCAGATTATACCGCTGCGATGCAAAACCTAGCTCAGTTTTCAGTGGCACGCCGCTACTAGTCCAAAACTGACTCCAGATCATGAGTCTTCGTCAAAATAAGCGCCGACACGTTGACGCCAGCCTGTGACTTTTACGCCTAACTGGCTTACCATTTCCACTCAGTCGGGATGTGGCTCAGCCTGGTAGAGCACTGCCTTCGGGAGGCAGGGGTCGGAGGTTCAAATCCTCCCATCCCGACCAACGATCGCAGTAGATTTCGGGCATTTAGCCATCCACCGACAGCCTCGACACTGCACGCGCACAGCAATCTGCGCTATTCCTTCGACTTCGAACACGCCTATCATCATCAATCTTTAGCAGCTCACCCGATCTGAACCAGCAACCTGATCATAATTTCTTGACACCTCCACCATTTTTATTTTACTCACGTCGATACATTATCCCGCCTGAGATAGCGGTAAGTACCCGATCTGAAATAGCACATGTGCGTTTTATGGGGACATGACATTCGCCAAACCCGAGCCCATAGGTTGACGCACCACAGAACTTCCATAAAAACTGGTCTCTATCCTTTTCCTGCTTCGCGTTTCTCGTCATCGACTTTCTCAAACAAAAAATGACCTACCATCCATGTCTCGCCATCTTCATAAGCAAACATCTCCTCACAGGCCATCACGAACATACGCCACCGCTGCCATAGAATTTGAGCCGGATCTGGGTTTTCCGAGGCGTCTAGAATCTTGAATATTTCTGTTTTGTTGTTGTCCAAATTTCGCAACCAAGCGGCACAAGTCCGTGCATAGTGCCGACCATTAACCACCCAGCAACGTTGCTGTCGCAGCTCGCCCTCAAACTTTTGTGGCAAATCCAAAGAGGGCATCAAGCCACCCGTGAAAAAGTTTCGGGCCATCCAGTCTTCTTCAGAGTCGTCTTCAAAGAAATAAGGCTGGTCGCGATGGCAGAAAATATGAAAAAACAGCAACCCATCGGCACTCAGCCATTGAGATATCCTATTAAACAATAGTTTATAGTTTCGCATGTGCTCAAACATTTCGATCGACACGACGCGATCAAATTTTTCGACAGGCGCGAAATTATTCATGTCCATCGTAATCACTGTGATATTCGTCAATCCGCGCTGAGCGGCCTGCGCCTCAATATACAACCGCTGGGAGTGAGAATTACTGACGGCCGTAATATGGCTGCCGGGGTATTCTGCCGCCATATACAGCGTTAAAGAACCCCAGCCGCAACCCAACTCCAAGACACGTTGCGCAGACCGCAACTGAGCACGTTCAGCCGTCAGCTTCAACATCGCCAACTCCGCATCAGCGAGGCGATTATCACCATCCTCGTAAAATGCGCAACTGTATTTCAGATGCGGCCCCAACATGTTCTGAAACACCTCTGTAGGCACTTCATAATGCTGGTAATTCGCATCAGTCGTTGCCACCGCCAATGGTGATCCGGCCATCTGATTGACAAAATCTAATTTGCCCGACTCCGTTGCGTTCGACCGGTCCTGCTGTAATCTTTTGATTAGCAATCGGCGCATACCTATTCGCAGCAGGCTATCTGGAATCCAACCACGCTCCGCCAAATCGACCAACTTAATCATGAGCGGGGACCTCCAACTTAAAACCTGGTAAATGCAACTGCATATGAACACACCCAATGGCCCGCTGATTAAATCCTGCTTCGCAATAACAAAAGTAATATCGCCACATCCTGAGGAACGTTTCAGACAGACCTAACAACCGAATTTGGCTCAGATTATCTTCAAAGGCTTCGCGCCATTTTGCTAGCGTCAGCGCATAGTGGGGCGTCAAGTCTTCAAGCCCATATAGCCTGAACCCCGCTTGCTTGGAAGCACTCACTTCAACTAATTCCTTGACACTCGCCAGCGCGCCCCCCGGAAAAATATAGCGCTGAATGAAATCCACTGATCGTTTCGCAGAATCAAATTGCTCCTCGGCAATCGTGATCGCTTGAATTAGCATGCTCCCACCAGGTTTAAGCAGTCCCGCGCAGGTTTGAAAAAATTGAGGTAAATATGCCAAGCCGACAGCTTCAATCATCTCGATAGAAACAATTTTATCGAACTGGCCTTCAAGATCTCGATAGTCCGACTTTAGCAAAGTGACTCGATCCTGAAGGCTTTGGGCAGCTACACGCTCTTGAGCTTTCTCATACTGCGCCTCAGAGATGGTTGTGGTGGTCACTTGACAGCCATAGTTGCGAGCTGCAAAACAGGCGAAACCGCCCCAGCCAGTACCGATCTCTAAAATATGGTCCGACGGCCGAAGCTTCATTTTCTGACAAATCAAGTCCATCTTTTGCTCTGACGCCTTCTGCATGGATTGATGCGAGCCACGAAAATAACCAGAAGAGTACATCATTGTCTCATCTAGAAATTTTTCGAAGAACGAGTTTCCAAGATCATAATGGGCTGCAATATTGCGCTTACTCTGCGCTACCGTATCACGATTAAGCCAATGCTGAATTCGCGCTAACGGTTTTTTCATGATCGACCAACCTCCGTCCAAGGTACCGAGGACCTGCCTATTTTTCAAAAACAGTATCAGAACCGCTAGCAGGTCGTCACAATCCCAAAGGCC
>DGOD01000102.1:0-161 GCA_002389265.1 Gammaproteobacteria bacterium UBA4475 | reverse complement strand
ACACGGCGCGCTCCCCACATCCAAAAGCAACTCATCAGCCTCATAAAGCTTTAACCGACCGACCTTGATTTTTGAAAAAGCCACCACTATGCGTTGCCGCCAAAAACTTGGTTGCACCGTACCTTTAGCTATCTCGCCGCTGCCATTCTCACTCTTTATTA
>DGOD01000224.1:12339-20136 GCA_002389265.1 Gammaproteobacteria bacterium UBA4475 | reverse complement strand
TGTGCCAAGGGCGAAGGTCTGAAGCGCAAGCCTGGATGACGCTGAAACGATTTAGGATCAATACGAGTCACATAACCTCCAAATAGTTCGGTTGTTGGAGATAAATTAAACGATTTGACGCGGCAGGTATAGATCTCGATGAATTTGTTTTTGTCCGACTAAAAATCAGTGTGTTTGCGTTCGATGGGTGTATCGTTCAATTCCGTTAATATGGCTGCCATAGGTGTCAGCTGCCGGGCGTAGCGGCGCCAGCGACCAACAGAACGGCTATGGGCCGGTTCCCTGACCTGGACTGCGCTGGCTGTTGAGACGGCGCTATTTTGCTCGTGAAACGCCAGGCAAGCGGGTTGCCAATCAAGGCCGAGGAACTCGATTAAGCGGCGGGCGTTGGGTTCCAGGTTCTGCACGGTATCTTCGTATGAAATATCAATAAATCGATCGCCGAAACGCCTGCGCCAGACGGCCATTAATTGTAGATAGCGGGCATGATGGCGCGCCATTTCCTGCTGGTCATAGGAGTGTAGATAAGCGTCAGCAAACAATTGTTTATAGCTGGCAAAGCAGGCGTCCATGGGGTCTCGTTGGATATGTACAATTTTTGCGTTAGGTAATGCCGCCAGGATCAGTGGAATCATCAAATAGTTTTGCGGCAACTTATCCACGAACCAGTCGGCGTCACCTCTTTGTTTGCGCGTGGTGTCGAGATACAGCTGGCCCAATTTAGCGGGCTCAAGGGCGGCAGCGCTGGCAAAAAAGGCGCTGGAGAAACGTTTGGGATCTCGGTAATCGCTGAGCCGGCGAACGGCCAGGCTGAGTTGCTGCAGTTCCCCCGCTGATTTCACCTGGGAGTGACTGCTGATAATGCGTTCGATCAAGGTGGTGCCGGTGCGAGGTTGGCCGACCACGAATATTGGCCCCGATGCCTCGCAGCCTGGCCCGGCTTGGGCGAGCCAATCGGTGGTGAAGGTTTTCTGCAGATCCTCAAACATCTGAACTTCTGCTGCTTCATCAAATTCCACGGTGCTGCGCCGATCCCGTGCGCCGATTTCAAAGGCGTCAAAGGCGGCTTCCCATTCCTCCAGGTCTTCGAGCTCTTTACCGATAGCGTAGGCGTAAAAAGCCCGTGCTCTCGGCGACAACTGGTCGGTACTAAGGAATTGCCGCATGGTGGCAATATGCGCGTCATCACGGGCTCGCCGTGTATTGGCCAGGACCCAGTGTGCTTGTGGACTATTGGGCTGTATCGATAGTAAATATTCTATGGTGGCGACGGCCTTATCGGTATAGCCTCGATAGACGAGGTTGTTGGCCAGGTTCAGCAGAAAGGGCGGGTGCCTGGGTTGCTGGCTGACAGCAGTCTCAAAACTTTTGCCGGCTGCATCAAACTCGCCGATCAGGGAATACACGGTGCCGATCAGATCGTGCACCATCGGGTCATTGCTGGAGGTTTTGACGGCCTCTGTGAGCGCAGCATCGGCACGCACGACCTGACCTTCATTCATAAACAGGCGGGCCAGCTGTGCCCATGCCGCGCCATGGTTGGGGTCGAGGGTGGTCACAGACCCGAACGCTTGAAACGCGGTCTTGCGATCCTGGGCCTGCAGGGCCGTGAGCCCCACGAGAAAGTGGGCCTGAGGTAGGTCTGGCTGGATCGCGAGGGCTTGTCTGCAACACTGCGATGCCCTGTCAATATTGCCTTGGGTCAGGGCTTGAAAACCCGTACGCAGCAGCTCCCTTAGATCTTGTTCGTTGACAGTCATGGTTGCAACAACCCTTTGTGGGTAAGGCCTGAATCAGGGCATAATGTCATGTTTGAATTTTCCAGACAACGCTATACGACCATAGGGTGACTTCGAAATGACGACTGATATCTCTAGTGCAAAGTTTCCCAGTGAAAAGCTGAAGGAGATGGATCGCGAGACTTTATTGCATCCCTTTACTAACTATCAGCAATACGCCAAGACAGGCGGGCGGGTGGTGACTCGAGCGGAACATATCTATGTTACAGACTCTGATAACAAGCAGTTACTCGATGGCATGTCGGGGCTGTGGTGTTGCAGTTTGGGTTACAGCCAACCGACTATCAACAAAGCGATTCAAGAGCAGTTGGAGCGTTTACCCTATTACAACAGTTTCTTTAATTGCAGTAACGATGCCGCGATAAATATGTCTAATGCGCTGGTAGAAATCATGCCGGATCATTTGAACCACATCTTCTTCACCAATTCCGGCAGTGAAGCGAACGATACCAATATCCGTTTAGTACATCGTTACTTCGATGCTTTGGGCAAGCCCGGTAAGAAGAATATTATTGGCCGGCATAACGGTTACCACGGCAGTACGATAGCCGCCGCCAGCCTTGGTGGTATGGGTTATATGCATGAACAGTTTGTTGGTTTGACTTATACCCATCATGTGCAGCAGCCTTATTGGTATGAAGAGTGCCATGACATGGATGCCGAGGCGTTCGGGCTTGTGGCCGCCAATGCCCTGGCAGCGAAGATCGACGAACTGGGCGCCGATACCGTCGCGGCGTTTATTGCCGAGCCCATCCAAGGTGCCGGTGGCGTGATTGTGCCGCCGGCGAGTTACTGGCCAGCGGTTGAGAAAATATGTCGTGAGCGAGATGTCCTGATTATCAGTGACGAAGTGATCTGCGGGTTTGGACGTACGGGTCAGTGGTTTGGCTGTCAAACCTATGGTTTCACCCCCGATCTGTTAACCTTCGCCAAAGGCGTGACTAATGGTTATCAGCCGTTGGGCGGTGTAGCCGTGTCAGACAAGATCGTTGAGGTGTTACAGTCGCAGAGTGTCGAATTTGCTCATGGTTTTACTTATTCCGGTCATCCAGTTGCTTGTGCAGCAGGACTGGCAACCTTGGAGATATACAAGCAGACGGATATTGTTGGAACCCTTAGTAAAGACCTGGCCCTTTATTTTAATGAGCGCTGGCGGCAGTTAGGTGAGCATCCGATTGTCGGTGAAGCTCGAACCCAGGGCATGTTGGGCGCCTTGGAACTGGTCCGTGACAAGTCTTCTCGCGAACGTCTGGCGCCAGATTCAGCTGCCTCTGGTTTCTGTCGAGATCGGGCAATTGATCATGGGTTAATGGTGCGTGCAGTCAAAGACACGATGATCAGCGCGCCGCCTTATGTGTGTAGCAAAGCGGAAATCGATTTGTTAATCGATCGATTGGCCAAGGCGCTGGATGAAACTGCCCGTCATTATGGTATCAATGAAGCATGAGACCTCTGGTTCTGGTGCCTTGTGATGTCAAACACGTGGAGGGTCACCCCTTCCATGGTGTTGGCGAAAAATATATCAATGCGGTCAGCCATGGTGCCGGTGTTCAAGCCCTGTTGTTGCCTGGCATAGGCGCGGGGCAAGATCTTCTGTCACTGGAGCAGGATACCGATATTGACGGTTTGCTCGATCTTGCTCAGGGGCTCTTTTTGACCGGCAGCGTGAGTAACGTTGAACCAGGCAGATACGGCAACTCAGATGCACCCGCTGATATCAAGCAGGACCACCAGCGGGACGCCACAGTTTTTCCATTGCTGGCGCGAGCGATAGCGCGCAAAATCCCTATACTCGCCGTCTGTCGAGGTATCCAGGAGCTGAATGTCGCGATCGGAGGCACGCTCTATCATGCGGTGCATGAGCAACCGGGCTATGCCGATCATCGTGAGCAGGACGGCCTCTCCAGAGCAGAGCTGTATGCGCCAGCACATGATGTGGATGTTGTCGCTGGGGGTTTGCTCGAAAAAATTGTCGATGCGCCATGCTTTGCAGTGAATTCGTTGCATGCGCAGGCGATCGCGATATTGGCGCCAGGTTTACGTGCAGAGGCGATCTCTAAAGATGGTGTCATTGAGGCCGTCTCAAAGGATGGTCAATTCTTGTTGGGCGTGCAATGGCATCCCGAATGGGCATTTGCCGACAATCCCCAGTCCAAGGCGATCTTCGCGGCTTTTGGTCAGGCGGTTCGACACTTCGCCACAAACCGTTAAATAAAGGCGCAATTAAAGCAGAAAGTTATCTGTCAAATTAACCACCGTTCATACCTTTAACTTATAGGAACTATCTTTATGTCAGCGTTACCAGACCCTATATCAGCCCATGTTGAGTTGCTTTTCTCTGACATGAACGGCGTTCCTCGGGGCAAAGTGATTGATGGCGCCACCTTGAAGCCGGGGTATCGCCCCCATATGGGATTGTCGGTATTGTTTCAGACTATCACCGGCGAGTATGCAGATATTCTTGATCGACTCAACCCGAAAGACGAAGACATGCTGTTAGAGCCAGACTGGTCTACCTACAGAACAACGCCATGGAAAGAGGATGATCATAGTCAGGTGATTTGCCGTTCCTTGAGCAAAAATGGCCAGCCAACTACCGTCGATTCCAGAAATATTTTGATAGAGGTGCTTAATCAATATGCGCAGGTGGGCTGGTTTCCCATTGTAGCGCCTGAAGTTGAGTTCTATCTGGTGCAGCCCGTGAAGGATCCGCGAAATGCATTGGTGCCAGCTACTGGTCAGGATGGTCGGCTTGAATCGGGCGGTGAGTCTTTCAGTATCGATGCCTTGGATAAGTTTGAAGATTTTTTTGCGACTCTGCGGCAATCCTGTGCGAAAGCGAATATTCAATTAGAGGGTTTGATTCACGAAATGGGGCCCGGGCAGATAGAGCTTAATGTGGGTCATGGCGATGCGTTGGATAAAGCCGATCAATTATTCCTGTTGAAGCGTGCAGTTAAGGCGTGCGCCTTAAAGTGCGGTATGACGGCAACGTTTATGGCGAAACCGATTGAAGAGGCGGCTGGTAGTGGCTTGCATATTCACACCAGCATGAACGATGCTGATGGCAACAATGTGTTTGCCTTGCAGGATGGCCAAGCCACTGTGATGCTCAAGCATTACATTGCGGGTTTGCAATACTACCTGCCGCGGGCGTTTGCACTGTTTTCACCTACCATCAATAGCTACAAGCGATTCGTGCCTGACCTGTCTGCGCCGGTGAATCTGGAGTGGGGTTATGATAATCGAACGACGGGCTTTCGGATTCCCTATGACACCGATGAAAATGGCCGGGTCGAGAATAGAATTGCTGGTGCTGACGCCAACCCTTATCTGTTTACTGCGGCGACGCTAGCCTGCGGGCTATTGGGCATTCGCGAGAAGCTTGAGCCGACCGAGCCGGTGGAAAGTAATGCTTACTATTTAAATCTGCCAGCGGCCTTCCCTCGTGACCTGGGCGCCGCCTTGGTTGAGCTACAAAATTGTCAGCCGATCATTGACCTGATAGGTAAAGATTTCATTGACTCATTTGTATCGATCAAACAAATGGAGATTGATCACTTTCAGGCGGAAATTTCCTTGTGGGAGCAACGTTATCTGTGTGAGTCTCTGTAGTCATGGGATCTCGGCGGCAAGGCAGTGATCCTCGTGTTGGTTACGATGAGTCATGGTATTACGCCACTGCCAAGGGGTTGGTGCAGCATCCGCAGCTGACTGAATCTGTCGATGCAGACGTCTGTATTGTTGGCGCAGGTTACACGGGATTGTCGGCGGCGATTGAGTTGGCGGAGCAAGGCTTGAAGGTTGTTGTGTTAGAAAGCCATCGAGTCGGTGCGGGTGCCTCAGGTCGCAATGGTGGCGTTCTGGGTATGGGGCAACGCAAGGATCAGGATGAGCTTGAAGTTATGCTCGGCCTCGATGTGGCGAAGCAAATGTGGCAAGTCGCCTGTGATGCCAACGGGCTAGTCAGAGACCGTATCAAGCGCTATGCAATTGACTGCGACCTGACTGATGGCGAACTGCATGTGGCTCATAGGGAACGTTATGTTGATGATCTGCGGCGTTATAATGATCACTTGGCTGAGCACTACGGATATACCGAACGCCGCCATGTGAGCCGCGAAGAAGTGCGGGCCATGTTGGGTGTGGACTCATTTTATGGTGGTGCCCTCGATTTTCGCTCAGCCCATATTCATCCCTTGAATCTGGCATTGGGCCTCGCTCGTGCAGCGAAGACATTAGGCGTGCAAATATTCGAACGGTCTGCCGTGCTCGACTATCAGAATCCAGTCACCGATCAAGTACTTGCCAAGACCGCAGCCGGCGAGGTCAGAGCGAAATACCTGGTGCTGGCTTGTAACGGTTATTTGGGTAAGCTGGATCGGCAGGCGGGCAAATATCAGATGCCCATCAATAACTTTATTCTGGCCACTGAACCCTTAGGTGCAGCGCGCGCTCAACAACTGAATCGCGATAATGTCGCGGTGGTAGATACCCGGTTTGTGGTCAATTACTTTCATAACTCACCAGACCACCGACTAATCTTTGGCGGTGGCGAAAATTATTCACCATTCTTTCCGCGAGACATCAAAGACTTTGTTCGCCAGCATATGCTTGAGGTTTATCCACAATTGGCGGATGTGAAGATTGACTATGCCTGGGGTGGAACCTTAGCCATTACCATGCGGCGGATGCCGAGTTTTGGTCGAGCTGGGCCCAACGTTTACTGGGCCCAAGGCTATTCTGGGCATGGTATCGCGATGGCAAATATGGGTGGCAAGCTGATTGCCGAGGCGATTGCTGGGCAGGCGTCGCGGTTCGATCTGTTTGCCAATATTCGCCACATACCCTTTCCCGGTGGTCGCTGGCTGCGCTGGCCTGGCCTCGTGGCGGGTATGCTTTATTATTCGCTGTTAGACAAGTTTTAGATGGCATCATCTTGCAGTTTTTTTAGTGCTAACAGGCCGATAAAGTCGTGAGCAATGGTTGCCGCTGCGATCGCGGTGATCTCTGCATGATCATAGGCTGGTGCGACCTCAACCACGTCCATGCCGACAAAATTCAGTTTGCCAAGGCCGCGCAATATGCCGAGGGCCTGTGCTGACGACAGGCCGCCGGCTACCGGTGTGCCGGTGCCGGGTGCAAATGCCGGGTCAAGACAATCAATATCGAAGGTCAGATAGGCAGGGTGGTCACTGACGATGTCGAGAATGTGCTGGATCGTTTCCTGTTGGCTCTGCTGGTGCACCGTGGGTGCATCAATGACGGTGAAGCCGTGGCTCTCATCACTGAATGAGCGAATGCCAATCTGTACCGAGCGAGATACGTCAATAAGCCCCTCACGCTTGGCGCGCAGAAACATAGAGCCATGGTCCAGGCGTTTGCCGTCATCTTCCCAAGTGTCGACATGGGCATCGAAGTGAACCAGAGCTACAGGGCCATATTTTTCCGCGTGAGCCCGCAATAGCGGATAAGTGACAAAGTGATCGCCGCCCAGGGTAACCATCAAGGCGCCGCTGCTGATGAGCAGTCGCGCATGCGCCTCAACGGTTTCTACCAAGTGCTGCGGGTAACCCGAGTCGAGTAGGCAGTCGCCGTAGTCAGCCACAGCCAGAACCTCGACTGGGTTGATGCCAAAGGGAAACGCCCGACCGATGAGTTCTGCGAGCTGCACCGAAGCGGCGCGAATGGCCTGCGGGCCCAAGCGTGCGCCGGGCCGAAAGGTGGTGGCGGAATCAAAGGGGATGCCAGAAATGACGACATCTGCGCCGTCAATATCCTGGGTGTATTTGCGCCGCAGGAACGATAATTCACCGGCAAATGTGTTGCCACCCTGAACGTGCTCGATAAATCGCTGGCGTTTCGGATTTTGCTGATTCATGGGCTTGGCCTGTGGTGACTGATGGGCGCCGATTTTGGACTGGCCGAGTGTTCGGGTCAAATGCTATGACGCAAGTCGCAAGGTTGCTCGTGCTTTTTCGCTCGTGATCTGTGACCC
>DGOD01000224.1:0-12257 GCA_002389265.1 Gammaproteobacteria bacterium UBA4475 | reverse complement strand
GGCCTCGCTCATTGCGCCGTGTGACAGGATCGGGCAGTGGATTGGCTAGGGTGATTGATTACTGCTTGGTGAAGACCAGTAACTGGTTGTTGGCGGGCATAGGTGTGTCTGACAACAGGTGAAAGCCTTGTGCTTCGGCGCGAGCTTGCAGGGTTTCAATATCACGAATGCCACTGAGGGGGTTGCGCGCTTTAAGCCACTCATCAAAGGTCGCGTTTGATTCAGCAGTGAACTCGCCCAGGTATTTGAAAGGGCCATAAAAACATAGTTTACCGCCCGTTGGCAGGGCGCTTGCCGCGCCTCGGAACAGGGATGGCAGCAGTGCTGCGGGCATAATGTGCACGACGTTGGCGGCATAGATATGATCTGTGGGCGGGAAGACTGATGTGGCGATGTCCAGATACAGCGGCGGGCTGACATTCAAAGGCGCGAGACGTTCGATGTTTTCAAGCAGGCCGGCAAAGTATTCACCTTGATCAGTGGGCTGCCAAGTGAGGTGTGGTAGTGCTGCCGCCATATGCACCGCATGTTGTCCAGAGCCACTGCCGATTTCAAGGATTCGCGCAGGTTTCAGGAACAATGACTTGAGCTGCTCAAGGATGGGTGCCTTATTGTTGTCGGCTGCTTGAGAAAACTGGGTAAATTGGTCGATGACAGTGTCCTGTGGTCGTTGGTGGCTGGGCAGATTATTAAGCTTCTGGTGCGGCGTCCGGGGCCGTGTAGCCTTCTATGCGGTCAATCTTTTCGCCAGCAAGGAACCGGTCGCGCTGTTCGTTCAAATACTTGCGGGCCTCCTTGTCCATCAAGTTAAGGTGCTTTTCGTTGATGAGCATGGTTTGAATGTGTTGCCATTCGAGCCAGGCCTGCTCGGAGACATTATCGAAGACCTGTTGACCTTTGGCACCGGGGAAGGGTTGTGCATTCAGGCCGGGCAAGTCTTTTTTTAATCGACTGCAAAATACTGTTCTGCTCATGATGGTCCTCGCATAGCATAGTTGTTTTGGGAGCCGCCTTATGGCTTCTGTAAGCCTTTGAGCTGGGCAAATATTCGTGTCACGGGGCGCGTCAGGCCAATGGCTTGGGATGTCTGGAGATCATACCAGATCAGCCTGTCTGGCTCGCCGATCTGGTGACTCGACCGAGAAGATCTTACGTGAAGTGGCGTGATATCTAAATGGAAGTGGGTGAATGTATGTCGAAAGGGCAAAATGGCTTGAGCGGCGACCGGCTCCAGTGCTTGGTTCGCCAGCACCGCGTCGAGCATCGCGGGCTCTGTTTCCGGGAAGCCCCACAAGCCGCCCCAGAGTCCACGGCTCGGGCGTTTTTCCAGCAAAAATTCACCCTCAAGGTTTTCAATGAGAAGCATATAGGTTGATCTAACCGGAATCGCCTGGCGGGTTTTTTTGCTCGGCAAGCGCTCGACCTCATCAGTCTCGTGCGCAACGCAGGTGCCCAGCATAGGACATTGGGCGCAGTCAGGTCGACTGCGTGTACAGAGTGTCGCGCCAAGATCCATGATGGCCTGAGTGTAATCATTGACCCGAGTTGTCGGGGTCAGGCGTTCTGCGATCTCCCAGAGGGCATTGGCAACCGGGGTCTGTCCGGGCCAGCCGTAAATGCCAAAACAACGAGCCAGGACGCGCTTGACGTTGCCGTCGAGAATGGCGGCTCTGCCGCCGCAGGCGATGGAGATAATTGCGCCGGCAGTGGACCTGCCGATGCCGGGCAGGGCGACCAGCTGCTCCAGGTTGGTGGGAAATTCACCATTAAAATCGGCGATAATGGTACGCGCGGTTTTATGTAGATTGCGGGCGCGGGCGTAATAGCCGAGCCCAGTCCACAAGTGCAGTACTTCGTCTTCGCTAGCATCGGCCAGTTGGTCGATGGTGGGAAAGCGGCGCATGAAACGTTCGAAGTAGCCGATGACGGTCGCCACCTGGGTTTGTTGCAACATGATCTCAGACACCCACACTCGATACGGGCTAATCTGCTGTTGCCAAGGCAGGTGCTTGCGGCCGCTGGTGTCAAACCAGCGCAAGAGTCGGTCACTGAAATCCGTGGTCATGTGCCAAATAGTCCTTTGAGGAGTTCCTTGGCCTTGTCTTGTAGCTCAGGCAAACGGGCTTTGAGCTTCTCTTGACCTTGGCGTTTTAACTCTTGCTTAATAATGTCCGCGACCAGCGCTTGGGTAGCCTTTCTGTTTGGCAAGCACAAGGTCGCCGGCGAGGCATCCATGGCGCCGGCACAATGCAGTGGCCAGCGCAGACCGGCCAAGGGTGGTTTGACGCTGAATAGACTCGTCGCACTCTCTTGAAGCGTGATCCCAAGATCATAGTCGAGTTGATTCTGCCAATAGTCGATGCCGCCAGTGCCGACAATCGTCATCGTCTCCAGCTGGACGTTCAATTGCTGGTCGGCTTCGATCCCGTCTGTCAGGGTTAAAGTGCCCACTAAGGATTCGAATGGCATCTTGTCTGGCCATTCGCCAATACCTGACGCTTGGCCGCGGAGGCTGTCAATCACGCCAGCAATTTTCTTCACTGGGCTGACATCGAGGCTGCCCTGCTTGATCAGAAATTGGTTCGAGCCGTTCATGCTATCGAGCACTTCACTCAGCATGTGACCCCTGAAGCGAATATCGGACGCGAGTTCCACGCTGCCGGTAAGCCATTCAACGTCAGTCAGTGCAGTGATATCGACGCCGCTGACTGTGAGGCGTGAGGTGCTTGTTGCTGTAGCGCCGGCAGGTATTCGGGCTGCAAAGTGATGTTTGATCTGGCCATTGTAACCACTTGCGGTGGTGGTGACTTCAAGCTGCTCGCGGCTGTTAGTGACAGTGAAATTGAGGTCATTGAGTTGATAGGTTTCGTAGTTCAATTGAATGATATGAAACCGCCCATCGAGAGAGTATTGGTTCAGGCTATTAACGGGTAGCACTTCGCTATCTGCAGGCAGTGGCACCCCATTGTTTGCGCCTGAGTTATTCCCAGCGTCTGGTGGCAGATAGTCGCTGAGGGCTAATGTGTCGAGGCTCAGGTCAAAGCGGGCGCCGCTGACATCGCCGAGTTCCGCGCTCGCTGAACCCTTGATGGTCATGGCGTCGAGTTTGGCCTTGATGTTGGTCAGGTGCACAGCTGCTGGCGTACCCTCGATGTTGGCCGTCATCTCGAACCGTTTGAGGGCGTCAGGGTTACGGGTTTCAATGGCAGGCAATTGTAGTTTTGCCAGCAAAGATTTGACGTCAAAGGGTTGAACGTTCACCGTACCCTTGAGGCTGGGCGTGGTCTGCATCTGGGTGATTTGCAGATCGATGATCGCCTGCAGATCAGCCAGCTGGATCTGGCTGGCTTGCAAGTTGGCAGTGCCTTGGCTGAGATCGGCATCGCCGTTCAAGGTCATATTGGCTTGTACGTCCGTCATGTCGGATAAGCTGGTCCGGCTCTTGATGGTCAGTTGGTTAAATTGATATTGGTCGAATTCGCGATTGAACGTGATATTACCAGCGCCTTGAATAGACGAGCTCAGGCCCGCCAGTGTGTCTTCTGCCGACACGTCAAACTCGATATAGGTCGCCTCATTAGAGCGGGCTGCACCCGTCGTTAAGGATTTCAGGTTGATCACATAATCTGCCGCCGGTGCGCGGTAGCGAATCGTCGCGTTGCTGATGTTCATGTGAGCGATGTCGAGAGTCAAACTTGCGCTGCTAGCACTTGATTCTGTTTCGGCGGCAGCGTCAGCGATATCGGCTACCTGCCAGTTGCCTTTACCATCGGCAGCGACTTCTGTATTGAGTGTCAGGCCATCGATGGTCAATCCATCGATAGCGAGTTCGCCGCTTAACAATAACGGAATCAGTTTGAGATCGACGGCGACGGTCTCAAGCGAGAGGAATGGTTGGTCGCTGCCCGCTGGTTGAATTTCAATATCGGTGACCTTAATGGCAATAGGTGGCCAGTAGCGCCAGCTGATATCGCCGTTGACACTCAGTTCGAAGCCCGTCTGCTGCCTCACCGCGTCGTTGAGCTGCTGGCGATACAGGTCCGGATTGTCCAGTAGAAATAAGACGACGCCGAAGAGTAACGCGGGAATCAGGGCGAGTAGGGCAAGGATCAATTTCATGATGACTTCTCGATCAAAGGGTTGGTTGAACGGTGAATTTTGCGAGCCTCGATCGAGACAATGCTGACTCTCGGTCTTTGTCGATAACACCGGTCATGTTCGCTAATTACGCCGTACGTTTGGCCGAAAAATAGTCACGAACATCAGGCTGCGGACCTTCGCAATCGGCAAGTTATTGTGATGCTCTAGGGCGCTATTATGCCAGATTGTGGTGCGCGGGGTGCTATCTATCAATCTGCGGCGCGACGGAGCGTGTGGCCTGCTGCGAAATGCAGTGGGCGAGGCTTGCTGCACCGCTCAAGCGCAAACCGCTGGGCTCAATAAGTGGAGGGTATCGCTGCAACCAAATTATCTGATAGTCTCTGGTAAAACTAACGAGGAGTGTTTGATGCCTGATATAGGTAGTACTGCAAATCCGTTAAGAGTTGCGATTATTGGTGCCGGCCCAGCGGGCTTCTACACCATCAGCAACTTCCTCAAGTATAAAGAATTGACCGTCGAGATGGATCTATATGATCGTCTACCGACCCCTTATGGTCTTGTCAGGGCAGGTGTCGCGCCTGATCACCAGAAAGATAAGTCGGTAACTCGAGCTTATGCCAAAAGCGCAGAACAACCCAACGTGCGATTTTATGGCAATGTGGAATATGGCAAGCATCTTCAATTGGCCGATCTGCAAGCGCATTATCACCAGGTGATATTCACTAATGGCGCCCCCACCGACCGCGATTTGGGTATTCCCGGCGAAGACCTGCAAGGTAGCCATTCCGCGACAGATTTCGTTGCGTGGTATAACGGCCATCCAGATTTCGCCGATCATCAGTTCGACCTCAGTCAGGAAAGTGTTGCCATCGTTGGCGTCGGTAACGTGGCGATGGATGTGGCCCGGATTCTGTGTAAATCCTATGCGGAACTGGCAGAAACCGACATCGCCGATCATGCCTTGGCGGCCCTGAAGAATAGCCAGGTTAAGCGGGTCTATTTACTCGGTCGCCGGGGTCCGGCGCAAGCCGCGTTTACGCCGCCTGAAATCAAGGAGATGGGTGAGTTAGCCGAAGCGGAAGTTATAGTGCCCGTCGAAGAGGCACGGGTTGATGCGATTAGTCAGCAGTATCTCGACGCCAACCCAGATAAAAATGTTGAAAAAAATATCGGGTTTATCACTGATTACAGTCGGCGGGTCATCACGGGCAAAGACAAGCTTCTGACGCTGCGGTTTTTAGTGTCACCGATAGAAATTATCGGTGAGGCAGGGCACGTGGCGGCACTAAAATTGGCTAAAAATGCCATAACCGCGACTGCAGACGGCGCTATTCGACCCAGCGCCACGGGCGAAGAAGAAATTCTTGAGGCGGGTCTGGTATTTCGTTCGGTGGGGTATCAAGGCATACCCGTCTCGAATGTGCCCTTCGACGCCAAGAAAGGCACGATTCGGAATATTGAGGGTCGGGTTGTTGACGAGTCTGGCGAGGCAGTGACAGGTTTGTACACTGCGGGCTGGATTAAGCGTGGGCCCAGCGGTGTCATTGGTACCAACAAAACCTGTGCCCAGGAAACGGTGGCCCGCATGGTTGAAGACGTCGCCGCTGGAAATTGCTTCAAGCCTGTGGCGCCAGGAGTCGATGCGGCGAGTGCCTTAGTGCATGAGCGCCAGCCGCAAACGGTGAGCTATGCCGATTGGCTCAAGATCGATGCCGCCGAGATTCTAAAGGGCGAGGCACAACAACGTCCGCGGGTTAAATTCACCCGCATCAAGGACATGTTGGCCGTTCTTGGCGACTAGCTCGGCAACTAGACTGTGACGGGGTTTACCGCCGTTCGGGTCTCGGCGTCATAATCGGAAAACGGCGCTCAAATTGATCGAACAAGCCGCCAAGTTGCGCGAGCGCGCCGATGTCCCCGTCAATGGCTAAGGCGCCGCTGCCCATCAGTTGTGGGGCATCGGCCAGGCGCAGCATCAAGCGTTTGAAATCGAGGCCGCTGATTGTCATGGTAGCCGTCGCTTGGGCGTGAGATTTGCCGGGAAAGGCGTGCAGTACGGAATTTTCGATGGTCAGTAGTTGGTGTTCAGCATCGGTGAATGCCAGGTTAATGTGTAACACCAATCCGTCCACCTTGTCGCTATTGAGTCTCACTGCCAGGGTCTGAAACAGATTTTCCAAAGGCATGGCTTGGGCCATGCTCTCGGTGGCCTCGAAGCGTGAGCCGCTGGGCAGGCCTTCACGGAGCTCAAATGCGCCGCAGAGATAGAAGTTTCTCCAGGGTGCTGATTCTGATTGGTAGCCCATTTGTTCAAGGGTATCTGCCAGCAGCGCCCGGCCGGCAATATGTTCCGGTTCAGCCATGACCACATGGTTGAGTACCTCTGCGACAAATCGATAGTCACCGCGGGCAAAATAATCCTGGGCGCGGGCAACAACCGCGTCACTGCCCCCCATGAAATCCAGATACCGTTTACCAGCCTCAACGGGCGGCAGTTGATAGAGATGGGCGGGGTTGCCATCGAAAAACCCGAGATACTTCACATAGACAGCACGAGTATTATGGTGAACTGTGCCGTAGTAGCCTCTATTGTAAAATTCCTTGCCGAGGCTGTCTGGCAGGCTCACGAGTTCGGCGATTTCTTCTTTAGTGTAGCCATGGTTGGCCATGCGCAGGGTCTGGTCGTGGATGTATTTGTACAGATCCCGCTGTTTTTTCATATAGTCTACGGCCGCGTCACGACCCCAGGTGGGCCAGTGGTGGCTGGCGAACTGAACCTCTAGATCAGCCCCAAACAATTCGATGGATTCGTTGATCTGTGCCGCCCAAGCCAAGGCGTCGCGTACCTGTGCACCGCGAGGCGTATAGACATTGTGCAAGTGATGGGAAGTGATCTCGGACATGCACAGCGCTTTAAATTGTGGGAAGTAAAATACCATTTCTGCAGGTGCTTCGGTGCCCATGGTCATTTGAAAGACAATCTCGATGCCATCAATGGTGCGGGTCTCACCGGTCTTGCTGATGATGTCGTTTGGTATGACAAAGCCTGTAGTGCCCATGGACAAAGCGGCGCCCAGTCCGGTTGTGACGAATGACGTGGGAGATGGCTGGAGTAAATTGCCATACATATAGGTGGCGCGGCGGCTCATGGCATTACCGGCCAACACGTTTTCCGCAAGACATTCTTTCACATAATCTACGGGCGCGATGACGGCAATTTTGCCCGTCTCCACGTCGTTTTGGTCGACCACGCCAAGCACACCGGCGAAGTGGTCTGCGTGGCTGTGGGTATGAATGACCGCGACCACGGGACGCTCGCCCAGTTGTTCGTTGGCCAGCTTCAGTCCCGCCCTTGACGTTTCCGAGGAGGTCAGTGGGTCAACAATAATCCAGCCAGTGTTGCCCTTGATTAGGGTCATATTGGCGATATCGAAGGATCGAATTTGATAGATGCCCTCGACCACCTCATACAGGCCGTGGTGCTGGGCGTTGAGTTGAGCCTGACGCCAGAGTGACGGGTTGACAGTGTCAGGTGCCTCGGCAGTTAAAAAATCGCTGGTTTCCAATTCATAGGCCGGGCGTTTGGCGCGATCATGAGCGATGGTCATGGGACTTAATGTTGCGATAAATCCACGGCTAGCATTATCAAAACTCTTCCGGTCAGTGAAGTCTAACTGCGTATACACCGCCCGGTTGGCGCGGCTGGTGATGTTGCTGGCGGGCTTCGCCTGTTTAAGGTCTTCTGGCAATGGTGCGTAGGTCATGATGACGACGTCCTGGTTGAATTTTAAGCTAGCATACCGACTTCTTACGAAACGGCAAACAAGCACTGGGTGCGTAATGGGGTGCGAGATGCTACCTTGCAACTCTGAATTCAAGTGAGCAAGTACCTGCCGTGTTGTACCTGACTTTATTGGCCGAAACCCTTGCGGTGACGGGTCCGATCTTTATCCTCGTATTACTGGGTTTGGTGCTCAAGCGCTTGGGCTTTATCGACGATCAATTCGTCACGATGTCCTCGCGGTTGGTGTTTTCGCTGTGTTTGCCCGTGTTGTTGTTCACGACGATCACTGGTGTCGACCTGGCCAATAGTCCGGCTTTTGCGCTATTGAGTTTCAGTGCTGTGGGTGCTGGTTTAACCTTTGTCATCAGTTGGCTGGCGGCGATCACACTGGTGTACCCCAAGGTTGACCGCGGCGTATTCGTGCAGGCGAGTTTTCGCAGCAATCTGGGGGTTGTCGGTCTGGCGCTATGCGCGAATGCTTATGGCACGCAAGGGCTGGTGCTGGCGTCGCTACTGATGGCGGTGATGACCGTCATCTACAATATTTTGAGCGTAGTGGTGTTGAGTTACTACAATGTCGCTCGAGCAATTTCCTGGCGCGGTGTGCTGATGGATATCGCCACAAATCCACTTATTGTCGCCATTGTTTTGGCGTTGTTGGTGGGTAGCCTGCGGTTGCCGATTCCAGTGGTGCTAGAGCGCACCGGGGCTTATTTGGGGAGTCTCGCTTTACCATTGGCGCTGCTGGGAACAGGGGCGAGCATGAATCTCAAAGCATTGCGTCATTCCTCCTCGGTTACGTTGCTGTGTGTCGCCTTAAAGACCATGATTCTGCCAGCGCTGATTACCTGGCTGGCGTGGCTGCTAGGCTATCGAGATCTCTCCTTGGGTGTGCTGTTCTTGTTGTTTATGAGTCCAACGGCGACCGCGAGCTTTATCATGGTCAAATCCATGGGTGGGAATGACGCGCTCGCGGCAAATCTGATCATGACAACGACCTTGGTGTCGCTGCTGACAGCGAGTCTCGGTCTGTTTTTGCTGCGAGTCCTGGCGCTGGCCTGATCTGGCGGTCGGCGCTATCGAGCGCCGTCGATTTAATCCCGACGAATTGTATGGTTGAACTTGATTGGCGTTCAGGGGAGACTTGCTCAGGCTAATTCAATGATTTGAACAATGACTCGCGGAGTAGACAATGACAGTAAAAGTAGGCGATAAAGTACCAAGCGCTACCATGAAGATGATGGGCGAAAAAGGTCCTCAGGATATTTCCACGGCCGACTTGTTTGGCGGTAAAAAAGTCGTGCTGTTTGCGGTGCCAGGGGCATTCACGCCAACCTGTAGCGCGGCGCACTTGCCGGGTTTCGTGGTTAATGCGGATAAGATTAAAGCCAAGGGTGTCGATGCGATTGTCTGCGTGTCGGTGAATGATGCGTTTGTAATGGATGCTTGGTCGAAGGATAAGAATGCTGAAGAGATCATGATGGTCGGCGATGGTAATGGTGACTTCACTGAAGCCATGGGCCTGGTCCTAGATGGTTCTGGTTTTGGCCTTGGCAAGCGTTCACAGCGCTACGCGATGATTGTAGAAGACGGGGTCATTACGACGTTGAATGTCGAAACCGGCCCAGCTTTTGAGCTTAGCTCTGCAGAGAAAATCCTCGAGGCGCTATAAGCCTGAGTGCAACGGGCAACCCCTGACTTGTGACGAGCTCAGGGTAGACTCGTCAGGCATGACCCGAATAGGGTGAATGTTATTAGCCGGTGCCTGCCGGCACCAGCTACAATGCCCGGATTGCAATAGCAGGCGGGCATTTTTTTTGGAGTTATTAATTGAACCTTGGGTTCTTTGGACCCTGCTCGCGGCCGTCATGCAGTCGGTGCGCACTGCGGGTCAAAAAATCCTGGTGACAGACATATCGGCAGTGTCGGCGACCCTGGTCCGGTATCTGTTCGGCTTACCCTTCGCTCTATTGTATCTTGCCTGGCTACTTAGTCGGCGTGATTGGCAAATACCCCAGCTCAATCTGGATTTTCTGATCTGTGGCCTGCTGGCAGGTGGGTTGCAGATTATCGCAACGGTATTACTGATTCAGTTGTTTACCCTGCGAAATTTTGCCGTGGGTAGCACCTTCGTTCGAACTGAGATTGTGTTGACGGCCTTGATCGGTTTTTGGTGGTTTACCGAGGAGGTCTCGTTTTTTGGTTGGCTTGCTATCCTGGTTTGTGTGGGCGGGCTGGTAATGATCAGTCTGGCAAAGACCGGCCTGATCAACAGTCTGTGGAACCGGTCAGCGGTGTATGGTTTGGGGGCTGGCCTGAGCTTCGCACTGACATCCCTGCTCCTGCGCAGAGCAAGTTTGTCTCTGAATCTGGATGACCCAATGTTCAGCGCGGCGGTAACTCTGGTTTATATGGTCGTGTTGCAAACGGTGATAACCCTGGTGTGGGTCGGTTGGCGACAGCCTCGAGAGTTCAAGATCATCGGGGCCAAGTGGCGACCCAGCCTGTTTGTTGGTGCCACTGCGGTTGCCGGCTCGATTGGTTGGTTTACCGCGATGACGCTCGAATTGGCGGCCTATGTAAAGACGTTGGGGCAGATCGAGTTTCTGATTAGTTTGCTGATCGCGGTGTATCTCTTCAAAGAGCGCCCCTCTGGGCTGGAGCTGTTGGGCATGTTACTGATTGTCGGTGGTGCCGTAGGCATACTGCTGGCGTGAAGCGAGTGGATGGCTCAAGGCAGCGACGCCCACTCCAGCGACTAGATGATTTGGACTGAAGTGACGTCGCTATTGGTCTGTCAGTTTTCATCATGGTCGGCGACTCACTCGAATATCCATGTTGAGTGGGTATTCGGGCACATCAGCCAAGCATCGCCTTGAAGCGATTGAGTCGGCGTCAGGTAGGGCTGAGGTTGGCGAGCTCGAAGTAATAGCCTCCCTTTCAGACACCGAATATAGTCCGCAAGAATGGATGAATTTTGCTGATGCCATCAAGACTGCTGCGAATATTCTCTAAACGAGCTGCAATCTGGGTTGGTTTGATATTTAGCGAATAGCGTATATGTCGTGTAAATCAACTGTCTTCGGCTTGTCTATCGCCAAGCCGTTCATCGGAGCTGGCGTACCTTTGGTGTGATTAAGAGCCCATTGGGTGCCTCAGATCAACCTTTGGTCGCGACCTTTATCCTATATTCCCTGAGTTCGTGGCTTCGATTCAGCTTCGCTAAGCCTGCTGCGGTGGTCCGATTGTTGGGTCGCTAGTGGCTTTATTCATCTATGTGACATTTTTAGAGCGGCCCTTGTTTTAGGCACTTGATGGGGCGACTTCTTGTAGTGCGTGTTAATTCTTTGAGCTTCAATCAATGAACTTACGTGTAAAGGTTGAAGATGCAATTGAGAAGGGGACATAAAAACTTGCAGTAGGAGCATGCCTTGGGGACTAACGATCGTACTAGGCAGCACAAATAACGCAAAAAAATACGAGGAAATACTCATGCCATGGAAGGCGTCTAAGTGTTATCGAATACTATCAATGATTCTAGTGTACCTCTCATTCGGATCGACAACTGCCTATGCATCTGTCGAAATTCATGAAGTGCAGGTACTTAATGATGCCAGTGATCAGCCAGTTTCCTTGGTGATCTACGGTACAGATTTCGGCACTGTTAGTGCTGGTGGTCCCGGCGTTGGCACGCCGGTTGTGTATATCGGCACTCAAGTGCCGGCACTGACGATTGCTAGTGACCAAAGCGCCTGTATTCCGTCGTTGAATCCACCGCCCCTCGACCAAACGGGCATGGACTGTGTGGTAACTGACTTGCCGTATTTAATTCCCAATGGCGATTATCTTCTGTGGCTAGAGGGCGAGGTGCCTGATGCCTCTTGTGATGTTAATGGCAAACCGACGGAATTAACGTTCATCTATAGCGCCGGTTATAACTGTGCGAATTCAACCTATTATCCCTATGGTGATGAGACGAAGCATGAGTGTGTAGACTCCGGCAGCATGGTGGAGCCGGTTGATTTTGTGCTGACGGGTAAAGATGCTCCCAAATTCATTATGGTACCTGATAGCGATATCTCGTTTGGAGATTCAGTGACGGTTATGTCAACGACTGTGGGTGCCAATTTATCGAACAATTTAGATATTGAGATTCGCGACGGTGGAAGTCTGATTGAGTTTGTTTCGGTTCATGCTTCATGTTCAAGCCCTCTTGAAACTGGAGACTATATTGGTTCGTTGTACCTTGATAAATTTGTCGCGGTAGGTTCTGGTTCTGTAAGGGGTCACTATGACCTGACCATCGGGGCGATTGGTCCAATGGGTCCAGAGGGTGACGCTGGCCCACAAGGTGATAAAGGTGATAAAGGTG
>DGOD01000376.1 GCA_002389265.1 Gammaproteobacteria bacterium UBA4475 | reverse complement strand
TCAGAGTCCTCTGAGTCTTCATCCTCCGTGGCATCTTCGTTCGACAGCTGTTGACGAACAACAGCCTTCTTAACCAAGGGAAACAATCGTCGAACCTCACCCAGCTGTTCAGTTTCCAGGATAACCTCGATGCCGGCAGGCAGCATGCCAGGCTCTTCTGCACCCGGCCAGCTATCAGTTTGATTGCCCTCTTCATCCACCAGATTGACCCGCAGATTACGAATACCTGTCAGCAAGAACTGCGACCTGGGGCTGGAGTCCTCGGCTCTATCCAGCACCAACCAAAAGTGCCGAACCAGCTGACCCTCCTCAAGCAGCTCATAGGCAACTCGCTGCAAACCGCTGCGGGGTAAACTCAAAGGATTGTTCCAGCCGGTGCGGGTGAACTCTAATGGGTAAGCGCCACTGGCCACCATCAGGCTTGGTAGAGACTCGCCATATTCACCGCGTATGGGCCGGTCCACGATCTGCGTAAGATCCCGCTCCATGAGCAACAGTGCTTGAGTCATGCCACTGAACGACTCAATCCGCCCCTGAGTACGGTCGTGAGTTTGAATCATACTGCGCAGCATCTGAGATGCACCTAGACCAATGACAGAAAATATCGACATCGCCACCAAGACTTCCAGCAAGGTAAAGCCCGCCCGAGTACGCATCAGTAGCGCCCCAGAAAACCAGCAAGATCAGCCACAACCTGATCTGGCTGCTGCGCCGCAGAGACTGCAACTTCGACTCGACGTATGTCGGCATTTTCGGTGGCGGCGATTTTAACAACCACCTCCCAATCGCGGTCTGCCAGATTCACGGCGTACCGATTGGTCCCCAAGGCAGGATAATTCTCATCGGACCTGACCTGAATACGCATTTGGCTAAGCTGATTCTCTGCGACCCAGATACCCAGAGACCGCTCCTCGATGATGGTGGTCTGGCGCACAGCCACCGCCGCATTGCGCACCAAGGCTGCCGACACAACAGCAAAAACGGCCAGCGCAATCATGACCTCTAACAGGGTAAAGCCCGCCGTACGTCTATTGCCCATCTGGCGCCTCATCTTGCCAACGAAGCTCGCTATAGCCATCTGCTAACAGGGTTCTTGAGACAGCACCGACGGTGGTCAGCGTCAGCTCAAATGGCGTGATCTCGCCGCTAGACAGGATCAAGATTGGCGGCGCACCACCGGTGGATGTTTCGCCACCCAACTTCATGCTGTTATCTTCGATTTTGACCGACAAGGTGATTTCCGCACCCAGTTCACGTGGGCTGAATGGCCGCGCCTGAACGGGCAACCATTTATCTTGAGATTCGTCGTACAACCTAAATTCGTAACCGCGCTGACCAGGTTTAAACCCGAACTCACTGGTCTGAACCTGGGCCTCCAGCCGCGCCAGATCCAGTAATGTCTTCAGACGCCGAGTCTCTGTATCAAAATCATCGGTCTGGGCAAAGGACGGCAAATTCGCAACCACAACACCGGACATGATAGCGACAATAAACAAAACAATGAGTATTTCGAGCAAAGTAAACCCCGCACTGCCTTGCGGCAGCGCACGCGGATCTCTGAACCTAGAGCTCTGAATAACGCAGGTCTGCATCAACGCCTTCACCACCTTCCTGGCGATCCGAGCCGAGTGAATAGACCTCAAAAGTCCGGTCTTCGCTAAAATACAGATAGGGTTCATCCCAAGGATCGATGGGCAGCTTCTTCAAATAGCCCTCAGAGTTCCAGCGTCTAGGCTCAGGATAGCCTGATGGCTGGGTTACCAGCGCCTCAAGCCCCTGATCAGTACTGGGGTAATCCCCGTTATCCAATCGGTAGAGTTCGAGGGCATTACCTATCGCCTCGATATCGGCACGGGCTGCGGTTACACGGGCTTCATCAGGCCGACCGATGATATTCGGCACAATCAGGGACCCCAGAATCCCTAAAATGACGACAACAACCATGATTTCTATCAGGGTAAATCCCCGCGCGCGACTCATTTGATATGACTTCATAGTACTCCTGTACCCAATTTTACATGCCCACTGACAGAAATGGATATTACACCAGTATCAACGTCTACAGGCGACTATAACCACCCTTAAACCCTGCTAACGGGGAATAGTACATGCCTCAAGCTACCAGTTGATTCAGATTAATAATCGGCAACAGAATCGCCATGACGATGGTAAACACAGCACCGCCCATCAGCAGCAGCATAAAGGGTCCAAACAGGCTCAGTATGACCCCCAATAACATCTCAACGTCCTGCTGCATATGATTCGCTACCCGCACGAGCATATGATCCAGCTCGCCACTCGCCTCGCCGCTGGCAATCATGTGGAGCATCATCGGCGGGAAATAACCACTTTGTTCCAGTGCCGCGTGCAGACTGACACCCTCGCTAACTTTCACTGTCGCTTCATGGACTTTCAACTTCAGCCAGCTATTGGATAACACCTGGCCGGCAATTTTCATCGCCTCAACCAACGGTACGCCGCTGGCCGACAAAATACTTAAGGTGCTCGCGAACTGCGCCGTATTGA
This sequence comes from Gammaproteobacteria bacterium UBA4475, assembly GCA_002389265.1. Classification (GTDB taxonomy): domain Bacteria; phylum Pseudomonadota; class Gammaproteobacteria; order Pseudomonadales; family Azotimanducaceae; genus UBA4582. Next base: position 26,055 of record DGOD01000376.1, on the reverse strand, counting down.
GCCCACGACTCATTTTCGCTATCAGCGGCACATGCAATAAGCGCCGGTCATAGTGCAATCGAATCGCCGGCACCTGCAGTGCCCGGCGAGCCGCAACACTGACGAGTAGAGCGACAATCAACAACACAAGTCCCCAGTCTTTGACGATATCACTCAGACTAATAATAAATACCGTCAAGGTTGGCAAATCCTGCCCTGTATCGCTGAACACCTTAACGATATCAGGTACTACATAACCCAATAAGCCGGCGAGGATTGCGATGGTCAAGGCAAACAAAATCACCGGATAAACCATCGCCTGCTGAACCCGTTGCTTCGACTCTAACTCCGCCTCAGTAAAATCTGCCAGTCGGTTTAACACCATGTCCAGGTGACCTGCCGACTCGCCGGCCGCTACCGTCGCCCTGAACAGGTCAGGAAAGGCTCGCGGGTACTCTGCCAGACCATTCGCGAGAGAGAAACCTTCCATCACCTTGGACCGCACTGTAATCAAAATCCGCTGGGTGCGCGGATTCTCGCTCTGCTTTGAGACCGCCAACAAACACTCCTCAACGGGTAAACCCGCTGCGATCAACGTAGCAATTTGGCGCGTGACCAGCGCCCGCTCGCGGACCGAAAGTGACGGACTGAACCACTGAGACCAACTGGTTTGATCAACTTTCTTGGCATTGCTGACAGCAACAGTGAGCGGTGACAGTCCCTTGTCACGCAGCAATTGCCTTACCTGCCGCGCACTATCTGCCTCGAAGATGCCTTTTACCTGGCGGCCACGCCCATTCAGTGCTGTGTATTCAAAGGCTGGCATGGATATTTTCCCGGCTCAAAATCGCGCTAATCTTCCATTGTGACGCGGATCACTTCATCCGCGGAGGTTATACCAGCCAGGACTTTAACCCAACCATCCTGGCGGATACTGGTGGTTTGGCTTCTGGCATGCTGCTCCAGATCAAGCTCAGGGGCGTTACGATGAATCATTCTGCGCATTTCATCATCAATCACCAGAACCTCAAAGATACCGACCCGGCCGCGATAGCCCTCATGCGCGCATCGATCACAGCCCACCGGCCGGTAAAGAGTCACTGCCCGGGTTGGCTCCACGCCGATCATCTGGCGCTCTAACTCACTGGCAACATAGGGTTCCCGGCAGTCTTTACAAAGCACCCGGATCAGCCTTTGAGCCACCAAGCCGATGATGCTGTTACTTAACAAGTAGCTCTGGATGCCCATATTTTCCAGTCGATTCAAGGCCCCCACCGCTGTGTTGGTGTGCAGCGTTGAAAGCACCAGGTGCCCTGTCAGACTGGCCTGGACCGAGATATCGGCTGTCTCACGATCACGAATTTCTCCCACCATGACCACATCGGGGTCCTGCCGCAAGATCGCTCGAAGGCCCCGAGCAAACGTCATGTCTGCTTTCGTATTGACCTGAGTCTGGCCAACACCCTCGACATCGTATTCAATCGGATCTTCAACGGTCAAAATATTCCGCGATCGATCGTTGAGATGATCCAGGCAGGCATACAACGTGGTCGATTTACCCGAACCGGTAGGCCCTGTGACAAGGATAATACCGTGAGGTTTCTTCAGTAGCCGCTGCATGGACTCAAGATCTCCCTGACCCATGCCCATATTCACCAGGCCCCGGTGGCCTTCCTGCTTGTCCAGCAAGCGCATGACCACCCGTTCGCCGTTACTGGCAGGAATAGTCGAGACCCTGACATCCACTTCCTTACCGCCAACTCGGACCGAGATACGACCATCCTGCGGCAAACGCTTCTCAGCGATATCCAGCTTCGCCATGACCTTAATTCGGGATACCAGCAAAGGCGCCAAGGCGCGCCTCGGCTTGACCACTTCTCGCAACACACCGTCGACTCGAAAGCGAATGACTAATTGTGTCTCATAGGTCTCGACATGGACATCGGAGGCACCCACATTGACGGCTTCTGTCAAAAGACTATTAATCAGTTTAATAATCGGCGCGTCGTCGTCTTGCTCAAGCAGATCCCCCGCTTCGGGGATCAGATCCGCGAGGCTACTAAGGTCCATACCTTCGCCTAGCCCCTCAATCATCTGCATCGCCTCACCAGCATCATTCTGATAGGTGCTCGACAGCTGGTGATCGAAGGTCGCGTTATCCACTTCCTTTGGCGTGATCGCCGCGCCAACGAAGCGTCTGACTTCCATCAAGACTGCGGGCTCAACCCCAGCCTTGAACAGCACTGCATTGGCTGTCGCACTCGGCCCTGACAAGAGCAGCACTCCATGTCGTTTGGCAAAGGAAAAGGGTAGCCGTAATTTTGTGCCAACGTCACTCATAGATCAGATTCCATGCAATCTATTACTTAAGGTTTTAACTTTATCGCATTGTAAAATAACATATATCAACATCTTTTAATCCCTTGCTATCAAGTCTATGCTGTTGTCGTTTGAGCGACCAACAGAATCATCGGCTTCACCAAGTCATCGCCCACTGGCCAGACCTGACAACATGGTAACTAGGCTATTTTGGTAAATCCTCCACCGAGCACTTCTCATCAGAGCAAAACCGGCTTAGTATAAGTGCTACTGTTTAAATTTTGGTTTGATGATTCAGAGCGATGATAACCCGTCGTCTCGTCGAGGTCTTGAAAGCGTCAATAAAACTCGCGCTAACTCTCAGACATCTGACCGCTACTTAATAAAACGACAGACATGATGATACCCGCAAAATGAAACTGAGCGATATCGACTTAAACCTATTCGTTGTCTTTGATGCCATCTACACTGAGGGTAACCTGACCCGTGCCGGTGAAATCATCGGCATTACCCAACCCGCTGTCTCGAACTCTCTGTCACGACTACGTAACTTGTTTGATGATCCCCTGTTTGTTCGGACCGCAGAAGGCATGGTTCCGACCCCGGTATCACAAAATATTATTGGCTCCGTTCGTCAGGCGCTCGGCTTGATTCGTTCCAGCGTCCAGGAGAGCGATGCATTTGAGCCCAAGGCCTCAGACAAACGCTTCCGGGTAAGCATGACAGACTTATCTCAGTCTATAGTCCTGCCGTACCTGTTCGGTAAAATCACCCAGGATGCGCCTAACGTCTCCATTGACTGTTATCAGGTCCGGCGCCGCGACATGAATATTGAATTAGCCTCGGGCAACCTCGACCTTGCCGTCGACATACCTCTGACGCCAGATCAACAGATTCGCCAGGCGCCATTATTTTCGCACCCGCAGGTTTGCCTGGTACGTGCTGATCATAGCCGAGTTAAAGATCATCTCGATCTCGACACCTACCTGAGCCTCAATCACATCCATATTTCCAGCCGCCGCGGCGGCCTCGGCCAAGTTGATCTGGCATTGGGAAAAATGGGCAAACGCCGAAAAATCTCCCTGCGTACGCAACACTACTTGGCGACCCCGGAATTAGTCATGAGATCAGACCTGGCTCTCACCGTACCTCGGGTATTTGCCGATTTTGTCGTCTCAAGGCTGCCAGTCAAATACCTGCAGTTACCCTTCGAAGTACCCAACCTGGAAACCTATCTCTATTGGCATGAGAGCACCGACCAGGATCAGTCGAATCGGTGGATGCGGGAACTGATTTTGTCATTGCCGGCCAAACTTTCCTGGAATTAACCCCCAGCACTTTTTTTCGTCCAACTTGAGGTGGCAATGAATTTCGTTGGCAGTCATATACTCTCTGTTTCTCAATTCGATCGGCAGGCTATCGAGTCGGTGTTCAGCGTCGCCGAGGCGATGGAGCCTTATGCACAGCGCAAACGCGTCACTCGCGTGCTTGAGGGGGCGATTCTCGGCAGTATGTTCTTTGAGCCCAGCACCCGTACCCGGGTCAGCTTTGGCTGCGCCTTCAATCTTCTCGGTGGTGAGGTTCGCGAGACCACCGAAATCAAGGCAACCGCCATCGCTAAAGGCGAATCATTTTATGACACGGCGCGCGTGCTATCTGGCTACAGCGATGTGATTGTGATGCGCCATGAGCTTGAAGGCTCGGTGGCCGAATTTGCGTCAGCCAGCCGCGTGCCGGTGCTGAATGCCGGTGATGGCGCCAACGAACATCCCAGTCAGGCGCTGCTAGACCTGTACACTATTCGCAAGGAACTCCAGGGTCGTGGCAAAACCATCGATAATCTACGCATCGCTTTGATCGGCGATCTTCGTTACGGTCGTGCTGTCCACTCATTGGTTAAATTGCTTTGCTTGTTCACAAATGTCCAATTTACGCTGGTATCGCCCCCAGAACTGGCCTTACCTGCAGTCTATCTCGATGCTATACGCGCCGCCGGGCACCAGCTGGTGGAATCAACTCAAATGAATTCCAGTATCAGCAATGCCGACATCCTATATGTGACGCGCACTCAGGAAGAGCGCTTTCCGAGCCTCGCCGAAGCGGCAAAATACAAAGGCTTATTCCGTCTCAACCAGGCCACCTATACGCAGTTTTGTGAGCCCAATACGGTGATCATGCATCCCTTGCCCAGAGACTCGCGGGGCGATGCCAATGAACTCGACAACGACTTAAATGAAAACCCTAACCTGGCGATCTTCCGCCAGACTGACAACGGCGTCACTATCAGGATGGCTTTGTTCGCTCTGATACTCGACGTGGTCGATGAGGTCGACAAGCACTCAAGAGAGGTGAATTGGTATACTGCACGTCGTTTACCCTAGCGTTACCAGCCAGTAGCTGTCGCTTTTGACAACCGTACGTAAACTATAATTTTATTTAATATTGGAGTTCAACCTAATGATTTACAACAATATTACTGACACTGTTGGTCGCACACCGATTGTTAAACTGAACCATATTGCGCCGACCAATCAGAATATGTACGTCAAGATAGAGGCCTTCAATCCAGGCGGCTCGGTGAAGGATCGGTTGGCCGTCGCCATCATCGAAGCCGCAGAAAAACGTGGCACCTTGAAGCCAGGCCAGACCGTAGTCGAAGCCACATCAGGCAATACGGGTATCGCTCTGGCCATGGTTTGTGCGGCCAAGGGCTACCCCTTCGTGGCAGTGATGGTAGAAACGTTTTCAATTGAACGGCGCAAGATCATGAAAGCCTTTGGCGCCAAAGTCATTCTTACCCCCGCGGCCGAGAAAGGTTCGGGCATGGTCAGCAGAGCTAACGAACTGGCAGAAAAACATGGCTGGTTTTTAGCCGATCAGTTCGAAAACCTGGCGAATCCGGCCTTTCATCGCAGCACCACCGGCGCTGAAATCCTGATGGATTTTGCTCGCCTTGACCTCGATTACTTTGTCAGCGGCTGGGGCACCGGCGGCACGATTACAGGAGCAGGAGAGATCATCAAGGCAGCTCGCCCCGACGTCAAAATCATCGCTGCTGAACCCGAAGGCGCCCAAATGCTGGCAGGTAAGCCTTGGTCGCCACACAAGATTCAAGGTTGGACGCCAGATTTCATGCCAGGCGTGCTGAATCCCAATATCGCCGATACTATCGTCGGTGTCAGCGACGAAGCGGCGATGGTGACGGCGCAAAAACTGGCGAGTCAGGAAGGTATTTTCTGTGGTATTTCTTGCGGTGCTACCATGTGGGCAGCACTGCAGGTGGCGAATTCAGCCCCACCCAACAGCACTTTTGTGGTGATGCTCCCGGATACTGGCGAGCGCTACTTGTCTACAGCCCTCTTCGAAAACATCTCCATCGACTCAGACGACGAATGGCTCCACAGCCTGAGCACTTAATGAGCCAGTTCCCGACACACGTCAGAATCGTCGAGGTCGGGGCTCGAGATGGTTTGCAAAACCAGCCGAACCCGGTGCCGACGGCGATCAAGGTCGATTTGATCGAACGGTTAATCGACGCCGGGATCAAGCATATTGAGGCTGGCGCCTTCGTCTCTCCAAAGTGGGTGCCCTTGATGGCGGACTCCATGGACGTGATGCAGCAGATCAAGCGGCAACCGGACGTTGTTTATTCCGCCCTCACCCCGAATATCCAAGGCATGACTGCTGCGCTGGCCGCCGGGGCGAACGAGGTTGCGGTATTTATCGCCGCTACTGAATCCTTTTCACAAAAAAATACCAATTGCAGCATCGAGGAAGCGCTTGCTCGAGCGGCCCCGGTGATTGCCATGGCACAGGCGAACCAGATCCGCGTCCGCGGTTACATTTCTTGCGTCCTGGGCTGCCCTTTCGAAGGTTTACAGACCAATCCCCACAAGGTCGCAGTACTCACCGAACGACTCATTCAGATGGGCTGCTTCGAAGTGAGCCTGGGTGACACTATCGGTACCGGCACGCCACACAAGGCTCAGGCACTGATTGAAGCGATAACCCAACGAGTACCGGTCACACAGTTAGCGGCGCATTTTCACAACACCTATGGTCAGGCCTTGGCAAATCTCTATGGGGTATTGGAATGTGGCGTGGCGGTTATCGACAGCTCTGTAGCAGGACTCGGCGGCTGCCCCTATGCCAGGGGGGCCACTGGCAATGTCGCGACCGAGGACGTCCTGTACATGCTTCAAGGCATGGGTATCACGACCGGCATCGAGCTCGACAAAATGGTGGCAACAGCCGCCTTTATCAGCGCCGCGATCAATGTCCCCATCGATTCCAATACGGCCAACGCATTTATCCGGCGCCAGGGTTAAAATTCCACCTGACTCATCGAAACAAACGGAGACGCTTCAAAGTGCGAAACCCAACATCCACAAAAAAGGCCTCGCAAGGAGGCCTTTCTTAATACCGCTTGGCATTCAACCCGAAGGTATTAGCCGATCAAGGCATCGAACTCTGGTACGGCATTGAATAAATCCGCGACGAGACCATAGTCAGCAACCTGGAAGATCGGTGCATCGGCATCTTTGTTGATCGCGACGATCACCTTGCTATCTTTCATACCGGCAAGATGCTGGATCGCACCGCTGATACCAACAGCAATATACAGATCTGGCGCGACGATTTTACCTGTCTGCCCAACCTGCATATCGTTAGGCGCAAAGCCCGCGTCAACTGCAGCTCTGGATGCGCCAATAGCAGCACCCAGCTTATCAGCTACCGACTCCAACAGTTTGAAGTTGTCACCATTTTGCATACCCCGACCACCGGAAATAATAATGCTGGCAGCGGTGAGTTCCGGGCGATCCATTTGCGCGATCTCATCTTGAACCCAAGTGCTCAAACCCGCATCTTTAACGGTATCCAGCGCTTCAATACTGGCACTGCCGCCCTCTGCCGACACAGCATCGTAAGCGGTACCGCGCACGGTGATCACCTTGATGGCATCGCTTGACTGGACAGTAGCAATGGCGTTACCGGCGTAAATAGGCCGCTCAAACGTATCAGCACTCACAACAAGGCTGATATCAGAGATCTGCGCGACGTCTAGCAAGGCCGCAACCCGGGGCATGAAGTTCTTACCGGAGGTGGTGGTGACTGCGAGAATATGGCTGTATTCCGCACCGATGCTCACCACCAGATCAGCGATATTCTCGGCGAGGCTGTGGCCGTAGGCGGCATTATCTGCAACCCGCACCTTGCTGACACCACCGATTTTCGCAGCAGCCTCAGCGGCCGCAGCACAATCAGCGCCAGCAACCAAGATTTCAATATCACCACCAATAGCCTGAGCCGCAGCAACGGCAACCAGGGTTGCTGGCTTAATGGATTCGTTGTTATGTTCCGCAATGACCAGGATACTCATGAAATCACCTTTGCTTCATTCTTTAATTTGTCGACTAGTGTTTCCACTGTTTCGACGATAATACCAGCCTTACGTTCGGCTGGTGGCGTCACCTTGAGGGTTTTAACTCTGGGGGTGACATCAATCCCAAGATCCTCAGGAGTCAGCACTTCTACCGGCTTTTTCTTCGCCTTCATGATGTTTGGCAAAGAGGCGTATCGCGGTTCGTTGAGACGCAGATCTGTCGTCACGACTGCGGGTAATTTCACTGTAATCACTTCCAGACCGCCATCGATTTCGCGAGTTACCGTCGCGGTGTCTTCGTTGAGTTCAATCTTCGACGCAAATGTCGCCTGCGCAAGACCGGCCAATGCCGCTACCATCTGGCCAGTTTGACTGTTATCACCGTCAATCGCCTGCTTCCCAGTGATAATCAAACCGGGCTGCTCTTTATCAATAATCGCCTTAATACACTTGGCGATGGCCAGCGGCTGCACCTCTACATCAGTTTCAATCAGAATACCACGGTCTGCGCCCAGTGCTAGGCAGGTACGTATTTGCTCCTGACTGGCGCTGGTGCCGATGGAAAGAACAATGACTTCCTCGACTTTGCCTGCTTCTTTCAGCCGCACCGCCTCTTCAATGGCAATCTCATCAAAGGGATTTACCGACATTTTTACATTATTTAAATCGACGCCACTGTTGTCACTCAGTACGCGAATACTCACGTTGTAGTCGACAACACGTTTGGCTGTAACGAGAACTTTCATGAAATTCCTCTGCAGGTCATTTGAAAAAGGGGAGGACAACAAGCTCAAGCGCAAAACCAAAAGACTGACTGCTGCCGACAATTATCGAGAGCGCGTATTCTGCCGTTTTATGGATTTTTGGTCAATAGCCAGCAATTTCCGCCGAGTATCGCCAAGTCTTTGATTATATTTAATAATTTTTGGATCACTGTACTAGCTTCAATTATCGATACCAATAGATAACAGTGATTTCCTTTCGGCCTCTAGTTTTCATACAATAGCGCGCAATAATTTAGCGCTTACGCACAGTGACTGGGAGAATTTGCCGTGGAAAGAGAATCGATGGAGTTTGATATAGTGGTTGTTGGCGGCGGTCCTGCTGGCCTGGCAACCGCAATCCGGTTCGCCCAGCTAGCCGCCGAAGCTGGTGAAGAGTATAGCGTCTGCCTAGTCGAAAAGGGCTCGGAAATCGGCGCGCACATACTATCTGGCGCCGTGGTGGAACCCTCCGCCTTAAACGAGCTGTTTCCTGACTGGAAGGCAATGGGCGCACCTTTAAACAACGCGGTCACTGACGACGATGTTTACTATTTGATTGATGATCACCAGGGCATGAGGCTGCCGTCTTGGCTGGTGCCAAGACCCCTGCATAACCATGGCAACTATGCCACCAGCCTCGCGAATCTATGCCGCTGGCTTGGCGCCCAAGCAGAAGAATTGGGTGTCAATATATTTCCAGGCTTTGCTGCCAGTGAAGTCCTTTATAACGAAGATGGCGCCATCAAGGGTATCGCTACTGGCGATATGGGCGTTGGTGCTGACGGCGAACATAAGGCGTCGTTCCAGGCGGGTTATGAACTACACGCTAAGTACACGGTTTTTGCGGAAGGTTGCCGCGGCCATCTTGGCAAACAATTGATCGAAAAATTTAATCTAGCAGCCGATTCACAAACCCAACACTACGGCATAGGGTTCAAGGAAATCTGGGATATCAAGCCAGAGAAGCATATACCCGGTAAGGTGGTACATACGGTGGGCTGGCCCCTGGGGCATTTCCCTGGCCAGACACTGGGTGGCTCTTACATCTACCATCTGGAGGACAATCAAATCGCTATCGGCCTTATCGTCGACCTCGGTTATAGCAATCCACACTTGAGCCCCTTCGATGAATTTCAGCGTTTCAAGCAACATAAATTTATCAAACACTACCTCGAAGGCGGCAAACGTATCGCTTACGGGGCACGTGCAGTGATCAAGGGTGGACTGACAGCCTTACCGAAACTCGTCATGCCCGGCGGTTTGCTCGTCGGTGACGACGCTGGATTTTTGAACAACCTGAAGCAGAAAGGCACCCATACGGCCATGAAATCAGGGATGTTGGCTGCCGAATCCGTCTTCGCGGCGCTCAAATCCGGTTCTCAAGGCTTTGAAACCCTCGACAGTTACCCGGCTGCGTTCAAGACCTCCTGGCTTCACGAAGAATTATATGTCGCCCGTAACACCTCGTCTTGGCTGCATAAGTTTGGCCTGTTTTTCGGCTCAGCGTTGACTTGGGTGGATCAGTATATCTTCCGCGGCAAGATGCCCATCACCTTATCTGACCCAACGCCTGACTATGCAGCCCTGAAGCCGGCTAACAAGTCAGAAAAGATTGATTATCCGAAACCCGATGGCGTGATCAGCTTCGATAAGTTGAGCTCCGTCTTCCTGACCAACACCTTTCATGAGGAAGATCAGCCCTGCCACCTGCAGCTGCGCGACCCAACGATACCCATCAGCTCCAACCTGCCTTTGTTTGATGAGCCTGCACAGCGCTACTGCCCTGCTGGGGTTTACGAAGTGATTGAGGAGCCTACTGGCGACAAACGTTTTCAGATCAATGCGCAGAACTGCATTCACTGCAAAACCTGTGACATCAAAGACCCAGCGCAGAATATCAACTGGGTGGTACCAGAGGGCACCGGTGGTCCGAACTACGGCAACATGTAAGCGACTCGTGGGCAGCGCCGCAAAGCGCCGGCTCGCCACGGCACTTTAAGCAACCTCATCGTCTGCAGCGGGTGCTAACCAGCACCCGCTGAGGCGAACTACAGCGCCTCAAGCGTCGTGGTCTTCAACTTCTGTCGCGCGCTGGATGGCAAAAAATGCGCCACTACTCCAGACCCCATACCAGGCTTCACTATCGACCTGCTCGATAGTGAGCAGATCCATCAATTGGTAATAGACACTTCTTGCCAATCTAGCACGCAAGCCATCACGGACCTCCACAAAGGGCACCAGTGTGCCATCGGGCGCCTGCTCAACAGTGATGGGGTGTTCCACGTCGGCGCTCACTTGATCGGCGACGTTTGTCGTAAACCGCAAAACCTGAGCTTCACCACTACCAACAACGCTCATCAAAATAGCCACAAAAGGTGCCTGCGCGACCCGGATTCGACATTTTTCTACTGGTGTCACCAAGTAGTAATGGCCATCAAGCTCAAGCCTCATTACCGTTGAGAACAGTCGCACCAGCCGCTGACGCTTGATCGGCGCGCCCTCGTGATACCAGGTGCCGTCCGCTTTAACCTCGATGTCGATATCACTGACGTGTTCAGGATGCCACAAATGTAATGGCGGCGGCTCGGTTGTCTTCATCTGCGCCAGTTCGCCGAGCAGCGAATAAGGAGCACTTTGTTTCTCAGACAGGGTCATCTGCCACCTCCACAAAACTGCGACCGTCAATCAATGATTGTTATCAGGTCGGCGTAAGATTCACGTTACCGGTCATTGTACAATCGGCATGGCTATTGATAATGCGCTTGCTATTGACGGCGCAACGGATTTGATAGGTCCACTAATTGGATAATGTCACTAATTGGATAGAGCCACTACGTTACTAGTATCACTACGCAGCTTGTCCCAACAAAGATTCACCGCACAGGAACATCAGGCTCAGCATGACCAACCGCTTTAGCCGCCGATAAACTTCATTACAGTGGCTTCGCCTTCAAAGGCGAGCTTTTTGTCAGTCAGCGCACTCACCAGAATGTTCTGCAGCTTCGGCAGCGCCAGGTGTGAAGGCATGTCAAGCAGATCACTTATCGATTGGCGCCGACTGCTGCTGAGGCAGCCATACAGATAACCGTCGGAAGACAAACGTAGACGAGTGCAGGAGCTGCAGAAAGGCTCGCTTTCGTTGGCTATCACACCAAATACGCCCCTGCCCGGCACCTGAAACCTGACCGAAGTCGAATCATAAGGCGCATCAGTCCGCGCAAACTCATACTTCTCGGCGATAATATCCAGCAAGGATTGCATGGAGATAAAGTCTGACTGAAAGGCATTACCCTTGACCAGGTGACCCATGCGCATCAGCTCGATATAGCGCAGTTCAATCCCTCGATCGAGACAATAGTCCAACATGGCGAGAACGTCACTGTGGTTCTGAGTGCGTAATGGCACCATGTTGATCTTCACCTTGATGCCGTCCGCCAGCAAACCATCGATGCCCTCCAGCACAGTGCCAAGGTCTCCGCCCCGGGCTATCTGTTGGAACCGCATCGGATTGAGGGTATCGAGACTGACGTTGATACGCTTGATGCCTGACTCACGAATCACTTCCCGCTTCCGGCCGAGTAGCTGACCATTCGTTGTCAGACTGACATCGGCAAGGGGTAGCGCCATGACACCCAACAAAAACTCATCGAATTTCGGCGTCACCAACGGCTCACCGCCAGTAATCCTGAGCTTATCGATACCCGCGGCTTGCTGTAAGAGCTTCACGCCCTTTAGCAATTCTGTCGCGGGCAATTCGTTTCGAGCCGGCTGAAGTCTCTTGCCATCGGGCACACAGTAGGTGCAGGCATAGTTGCACGCCGCGGTAAGGCTAACCCGAAGATTTCGAAATCGCCTGCCTAACTTGTCGACAATCATTGCCTATCCCTTTTCTATCCCTGGATTATTGCATGCTTTGCGATCAGGATATAGACGTCAACCAAAATCCCGGCGTTGCGCCAGAAACGTCCTCAACTAGGTTTCCCCGGTGTCGCCAACAATCGACCCTTCAAGCAACTTTCTTCGCAGTTGCTCAACGAAACCATGGACCCAGAAGACCCGATTCGAACCCTTGACAAGAATCTGCGCATCAGGCGCCAGCTTCTCAAGCAATTGGTTGAGATCAATGTCAGCCGCACTATCCACATGCCCCCAAAATCGCTCACCCAACTGAGACCTATTCCAGGACTGGAACCCATCACCGACGGTGATCACACCATCGAGGCCATCGCAATCAGCCTGCAACGCCTCGTGCAAAGCTTGACTGGCTGGACCCAGTTCAAGCATTTCACCGAGAATGGCAACCCTTTGCCGATTTTTATCGCCATTCGTGAGAGATTGTAGCGCATAGCCCATACTGACCGGGTTGGCATTGTAGCTGTCATCCAGCAGGCTGATGCCGCCAATAACAAGTTCATTGCCGCGACCGGTGGGCATCAACAAAGTCGGCATACAGTCCAGGGCCGCCTCAAGGTCAGCACCGAGCGCCAGCAGCACGGCAAAACTGGCTAAGGAAGTCAGCACCCGGTGCTCACCACCGGCACTCAGGCGATACTGCCAGCTACGTTCGCCCACCGTTACACGCACCAGCGTATAGTCAGCGTAGTAGGTTGGCACACCTCTGACATCCGCCGCCGCCGAGAAGCCGAAGCGCAGGATATGTTTGGCCGTGACCCCGTCCAAAGGCAGCGTGTCGAGTACCACCAGACTGCCATCCGGCTTCAACCCGGCACAGATTGAGAGTTTTTCCTGCCTGATACCTTCGATATCATCAAAATATCCCAGGTGCGCGGGCAGGACATTCAACACCAGTGCTACATCCATATTCACCAGCTCAGCCAGCGGCTGAATTTCACCCGGATGATTCATGCCTATTTCAAACACGCCAAAATCACTGGTCTCTGGCATGCGCGCAAGTGACAATGGCACCCCCCAATGATTATTAAAGCTGCCGATGGAGGCGTGGGTTTGACCTTGCGCCTCGAGTAAACCTTCAATCCATTGGCGGGCCGTGGTTTTACCACTGCTGCCAGTGATACCCACGACCTGGCCATTCATGCGTTGCCGCCCAGATCGACCCAGACACCACAAACCTGCCAAGGTATCAGCGACTTGCAGCTGCGGGATCGATTGCGCCTGGTGCCGAGCCACCATCAGACCACTGGCCCCGGCTTCAATCGCAGCGGGGATAAAGTCATGACCATCGCGGGCCCCACTACTGGCCGACTTGAACTGTGGACCCGGATCCCCGGCAAGTGCGATAAACAGATCACCGGCCTGAACCTGGCGTGAGTCAATACAGATACCCCGAATATCTGGCCCTGGCGTGGGCGCCAGACCGCAGGCGATGCATAACTGCGGCCAATGCCAAAGAATCTCACCAACTGGCTTCATTGAGGACGCCGCGCAGCCTGACTCGGCTCGATCAGATGCAAGACCATACTTAAGGCATCAAGTCCTTTGGCATAATAGCCCTTCCTGCGCTTCTCAATACGAAAACCCAGGCGCTGATAAAATGCCTGTGCCCCATCATTATCACTGCGCACCTCCAGCCCCACTGTTGCCAGACCCGCCACACGAGCGGAGGCCAGCAACCATTGCAGTAACTGTCGAGCATGCCCTTGACGTCGGTAAGCAGGATCCGTGGCGAGCAAATTGAGATGGCCGTGGATCTCGTGATATTCCATCAGGGCAAAGGCCACCAGGTTATTGTCTTCACGGGCCACCAACACGACACAGTCTGGGTCCCGAATCATTGACAGCACTCTGGATGGCTTCCAGCGCCAGGACAAGCCGAACTCAATCAGGTCTTTCGACATCGCTGCGATCAGCAGTGCGTCGCGGTCTCGAGCAATCTCGATGATGACTTTTGAATTTGTTCGCATCTAGGGGTCCATTCCTGGTCTTGAGTGAATAGTGCAATTCTACCTGCCCGCTGGCCCCGCGCCTACCATCGGCTTGGGGCAGTCTGCGCGGTGGCTATTGACTCGCCCCGCTGTCAGCACGTTCCGCCTCCACCCGGAGCAAATACTTTTGTACCTTACCGGTAGATGTCTTAACTAAGGGCCCGAAGATCACGGTCTTAGGCACTTTGAAACGGGCCAAGTGCTCACGACAATATTCAATCACTTCCGTCGCAGTTAATGATTCGCCGGGCTTGATGGTTACAAAGGCACATGGATGTTCGCCCCATTTCTCATCAGCCCGGGCAACTACTGCGGCCTCGAGTATCTTCGGATGCCTGAACAGCGTGTCCTCTATTTCGATACTCGAAATGTTTTCACCGCCACTGATAATAATGTCTTTGGAACGATCTTTAATCTGAATATAACCATCCGGATGACACACTGCCAGATCGCCAGAATGAAACCAGCCGCCCAAAAATGCCTCTTCAGTGGTGCCAGGGTTTTTCAGATAGCCTTTCATCACGATATTACCGCGCATGAAAATTTCGCCCTGGCTGACACCGTCCCACGGCACTGGCACTAAGGACTCGGGGTCAGCAACCATAACACTACCGCCGAGTATCGAGATAATACCCTGCCGGGCCTTTAATGCGGCTTGCTCTTCTACAGGCAAACTATTCCAATCTTCGCGCCAGGCCGAGACAATCAAGGGGCCGTAGGTTTCAGTCAGACCATAGACATGAATGACTTCAAAACCTAGCGTTTCCATACCCTGAATCACCGCGGCTGGCGGCGCAGCACCCGCCGTCATGACCTTGATATTGTAGTTTGTGGCAGGCTGATTGATGCCATGACGAATATTATCCGGCGCATTAAGTAACGTATTGAGAACCACTGGCGCACCACAGAAGTGCGTCACACCGTGCTGCCGAAACGCATCAAACACCGCCTGCTCGCGGACGTGACGCAGACAAATCGTGGTACCGACAGTTGCTGCCAGGGTCCAAGGGAAACACCAGCCGTTACAATGAAACATCGGTAGCGTCCACAAATAACGGGGATGCATGCCCATCTCCCAAGTCAACGCGTTGTTCGTCGCATTCAAGTAAGCACCACGATGATGAAACACGACGCCCTTCGGATTTCCCGTCGTACCCGATGTGTAATTCAAGGAAATCGCATCCCACTCATCCGCTGGCATGGGCCATTCGAAGTCAGGATCACCAGCTGCCAATAGATCATCGAAGGTCATGGACCCAACGAGCTCGCCACTATCAAACAAGGGATCCTCCACATCGATCACCAGAATATCTCGATCGATTAAATTCAACGCAGCTTTAACAACCTCAGAAAACTCCCGATCGGTAAATAATACTTGAGCCTCGGCATGCTCCAGAATGAAGGCGACCGTGGCAGCATCTAGTCTCGTATTAATCGCATTCAATACCGCACCGGTCATAGGCACAAAAAAATGTGCCTCGAACATCTCTGGAATGTTGGGCAACATCACGGCTACCGTATCACCGGCACCAATACCTCGCTGCGTTAAGGCCGAAGCCATGGTCACACAACGCCGATACATGTCGCCCCAGCTGCGCTGCAAATCGCCATGAACCGTCGCAGTCGCATCGGGATAAAGACTCGCGGCTCGCTCGAAAAAGCTCAGCGGTGTCAGCGGCGTAAAATTCGCCGGGTTCTTATCCAGCCCTTGTTGATAAATATTGTTCATAGCGTCACCTATCATCACCCGGCGGCCGGGTATTAGTTGGTATCCAGGCACCTCTTTCGCACCTGTTACTCGGCCGGTACTGCGCCGCGATATAGACTGGATGCTACCGCAGCTACGCGCTTTTTGCAGCACTGACGGGCTATTGTGGTGAATGCGCGGAATTCTCGGTCAGGTCAAACAATGACCAGCGGCAGGATTTCTTACCGTGGATCCCACGGAGTGGCTTATGTTCTACGTCAGGACATCCTGGTCTATGTTAAGATGCCTGACCGACCTCAAGACCAAGGGCTGCACGCAATGAGACGATTACTGAAAGGCATCTGGAGTAGCATTACCGCGTTGAAAAACGCACTCGGCAATCTGCTGTTTCTCGCCATTACCAGCATTGCGCTAATCGCCTTGTTCAGCCGAACAGACCAGATCTTGGTTCCGCAGACCGCTGCCCTGGTTCTAAATCCCACTGGCGCGATCGTCGAACAGCGCCGGGCGATTGACCCCATTGCAGAATTCATGGGTGGCGAAGAAGAAGAATCTGAAACTCTACTGGGCGATCTGACAGAAGCTATTAAAACTGCCAGCACCGATCAACGGATCAAAATTCTGGTACTCCAGTTGGATGGCATGCGCGACGTCAGTATGAGCCAACTGCAAACACTCGGTGCAGCGCTGAACGACTTTAGCGCATCAGGCAAGGAGATCTATGCCTTCGCCGACAGCTACAGCCAAAATCAGTATTACCTTGCCGCCCACGCCGATCACCTGTACCTGAATGATCAAAGCCTACAGGTCTTCGGTGGTGTATTTTTGACTGGAATGGGGGTCTACCCTATCTATTTCAAAGACGCAATCGACAAGCTCAAAGTCCAGGTTCATGTCTTCAAAGTGGGCACCTACAAGGGTGCCGTAGAACCTTTTCTGAGAAACGACATGTCGGTCGCAGCCCAAGAGGCAAACCTAGGCTGGATTCAGGTGCTATGGGATGAATACCTTGATCAAATCGCCAGGCTCCGAGGTATCGACAAAACCAAGCTCAACCAATATATCGATCACTACCCCGAACTCCTCGCAAACACAGGCAGCGACACTGGCATGTTGGCTGTCGAACAGGGCCTGGTAGACCAACTCATGAGCCGCCAACAATGGCGCGACGAGCTCCAAGATCTCGTTGGCAGCGATGAGAGCGACTTCCAGCAAATTGATTTTCGCAATTATCTGCTGGCTGCCGAGACCCCAATCCCGACCTTGAACCCGGGTATCGACAAGATCGCTGTGATTATTGCTAAAGGCACCATATATGATGGCGAGCAACCCGCAGGGAATATCGGCAGTGATTCTATTTCAGCCTTGATCAAGCAAGCCCGCGAAGACGATCGTGTCAAAGCCTTAGTCATGCGTATCGACAGCCCGGGTGGCAGCGCGACTGCCGCAGAGCAGATACGTTACGAACTCGAACTGACCCAGCAGGCGGGAAAGCCAGTGATCGCCTCGATGGCAACCTACGCAGCTTCAGGCGGTTATTGGATATCCGCCACTGCTAATCAGATATTAGCCTCACCCACGACAATTACCGGTTCTATCGGCACCTTCCTTGTGTTTCCGACATTCAACCAAAGCCTGGCAGAGATCGGCATCTATTCCGATGGTATCGGCACCAATGCCCTTAGCGGCGCACTCAATCCCCTGCAGAGCCTCAATCCGGCACTACAGCAGGTGCTTGATTTAACCATCAACAATACCTACCGGCAATTTATCTCATTGGTGGCACGGGGTCGGGAAATGACACCTGCAGCCGTAGATAACATCGCTCAAGGACGGGTCTGGGCCGGGACCACTGCGTTGGACTTGGGCCTGATAGATGCTATCGGTGGACTGGAAGATGCCATCGACTCTGCCGCGAGTCTAGCGGGACTCACCGAATTTGAAACGCTTTACCTTGAAAAGCAACTTTCACCGAAAGAACGTTTGCTCAGCGAGTTACTGAAAGGCGGTACCGACGTCGCTGCTCGAGTGATTGATACCAAGAACCTGAGTCTCGTGACTCAGTTTCGAAGCGAGTTTGATGACCTCCTGCGAATGAGCCGGGAACCTGGCATTTATCTGCAATGTCTCGTTTGTCGCCCTCAATAACCCTACCGAGGGCGTTGCATGGTTTTTAACAGATTCGGCATCAGCCAGTGCCGGCGGCTCTGACGTTCAGCTTCGATTCAGCCTGACCCTGTTAGTGTAGGGTCCTGCATCAGCTCACAGCGGAGTCTTAGCATGTCAGTCACTTATACTATGTTGGCCAGCATCGTCCTGTTAATGACCGCCCTGGGTTGTCAGGCCACGGGGACTATTGAAGAAGCGCCGCGGATCACTTACATCACAGCGCCCGAGGGCATCCGGTTCGATCATTGCCATTTCAATCAAGCCCACGCGCATGACCATTGTTACGTACGTGACGAGGTGCATCGCTGTGATCATGAACTGCAAGCAACCCCAACCGTGGTCTACAGCCAACCTTCAACGATGATTATTCAGACCCGCCACAGCAACATTTACGGGCCCGCCAATGAGGTCTATTTCGGTAGCCTCCATTACCCTCGTGCTGCCTATAATTACTCCACCTTTGACTATTGGGGCTATCCTGCCTGGCGGTATCCTGCGCCGAACTATCCTGCCCGGCGTCATGGCGTCCGCCAGCGAATCAAGGGGCATACAGTACGTCAACAGTCTTCAGCGAGCAGGGCTGCAGCCGGCCCGGGAGTTCATTATAAAGTCCGGGATCGTCGCCCGCATGATGATAACGAACGCCGTGGCCGACTTGATGATAGCCGTGGCCGACTTGATGATAGCCGTGGCCGATATGATGATAGCCGTGGCCGATATGATGATAGCCGTGGCGGATATGACAAGCGTAACTGGCACACTCAAGAACCTCGCAGCAGGCAGAACCCAGATCATGACGAACCACAAGTTGAACGTCGTGACCAGCCACAACAGGTCAGCCGCGCCGAGCCGCAAAGCCAACCCCAGCGACAGCAACCACCCCGAAACCAAGAACACCGCAACCAAGAACACCACAACCACAGGCAAGATTCAAAACGCCACCGACAAGGCAAGCATCGCAAGGATCCGTGATAATCTTTACGGTATACTCGCCTCATCGTCAGCAGCCCAAAACTCTGCTACCGCATTAGCCAGAATCTCACGGTTTCGACTCAGCTTCACTTGCCATTGGTTCGGCATCAAGCGTCTATAGCGCGACTCATTGAAGCGGTTATCAACCAGACAAATAATGCCTCGATCAGTCTCAGTTCGAATCACTCGACCGGCGGTCTGTAGTACGCGATTCATCCCCGGGTATTGATAGGCAAATTCAAAGCCCTGCCCCGCTTGGCCCGACTGCTCGAAGTAATCGCGTATGACATCCCGCTCAATGCCGAGCTGCGGCAACCCGACTCCGGCAATGATGACGCCAATCAACTTGCGGCCTTTCAAGTCAATGCCCTCGCCGAAGATGCCGCCCATCACTGCGAATCCCACTAGCGTCGAGTCGCCTTGCACCTCAAAACGATGCAAAAATTCCATCCGTGCAGTCTCATCCATTGCTGGCGTTTGCGAGACACAGACGCTGTTCGGATAACGCTCGACAAACTTATCACGGACTTCTTTGAGGTAAGCAAAAGATGGGAAAAACACCATATAGTTACCTGCTCGCTGGGCCACTACCGCGGCGATCGTATCGGCCAACGCATACAAACTGTTACCACGATCGCGGTAAGTGGTCGAGATGTAACTGGTGGCAAAGACACCCAAATTTTTCGAGTCAAAGGGTGATTCAATCTGGTACCAGCTGGCGTCTGCCTCGATCCCCATGAGCGCCTGAAAGTAAGTCTGTGGCATTAATGTCGCTGAAAAGGCTACAGCTGCGTTAACCCGGCGAAATCCCTCAGCGAGCCCCGGGCCCGGATTCACATTAAAAAGCTTCATCGCAACTCCCTGCGGGCGCTCAATCATCAGGCAGTTGTAATGCTGGTCGAATGTTTCAGCGATACGAAGAAAGCGCAGGCTGTCGAAATATAG
Source organism: Gammaproteobacteria bacterium UBA4475 (assembly GCA_002389265.1). Lineage (GTDB taxonomy): Bacteria > Pseudomonadota > Gammaproteobacteria > Pseudomonadales > Azotimanducaceae > UBA4582. The sequence continues at coordinate 5,913 of DGOD01000376.1, read as the reverse complement.
TGGCAGCAATTCTTCACTGAAGTCGGCCACTTGATTTTGCTGCAGCCAATCTTCTGCAGCCAACGTGAATTTTCGTACAGCTTGCACCAGTCGCTGCGGCAGTTCTGGAATAACCCGATAACCCGCTTGAGCAAAACCCGGCTTGTCTATTTTCAGCAGCGCCAGAAACTGGGCATTAACGGCCGCCAAACTACGAGCCATTAGCGGCAATTCCACCGGTAGCTGGCGCCGCAAATCAAGGTACGCATTTTTTTTGATCTCAGCTGAGAACATTTCTCGGCCTCGATCTACCAGGTTGTGAGCTTCATCGATCAGCAACCCGTAGTGTTGGTTAGGACCATCAAAGTAGCGGCGCAAATAAACCGCCGGATCAAATACATAGTTATAATCACAAATCACAACATCAGCGGTGAGCGACAAGTCCAGTTCAAGCTCAAAGGGACACATCTGGTGTACTCGAGCCTTCGCCTCAATGACCTCTCGAGTGAGCGCCTGGTCCTCGAGCAATACCTCATCCATCACCTTGCCAAGCTTGTCATAGTAGCCCACCGCATACTGACAGTGCTCGGCATCGCAGGGTGCCCCGGGCGTAAAACAAATCTTATTTTTTGCTGTTAAGGTAATGTCCCGCAGCTGCAGACCCTGTTGGCGCATGTCTGCCACTGCGCCCGCCGCAAGCGCTTGGCCTGAGGTTTTTGCTGATAAAAAGAATAGCTTTTCAAGCTTTCCTGTAGGTAGTCCCTTGATGGCCGGATACAGCACACCCATGGTTTTACCAATACCGGTGGGCGCCTGCAGCACTAGCTGACCGCTGGACTGCATTGCTCGATAGACACTCACCGCCATATCCCGCTGCCCCTCGCGGTACTCAGAATAGGGAAATGCTAACTGCTCAATGCTTTTATCCCGACGCGCTTGCCAGCCTGCTAATCGCGCCAAAAATGTTATCTGCCGAGTCACTAACAATTGATAGTAGTCGCCTAGTTCGCGCATGGTTAGGGTCTGGGTGAGCAAAGACTCAGCATTATCATCCAATTGCAGGTAGCACAAGCGCACCACCACTGGATCACTGAGCTTGAGTTCGTGGTCCCTGCCAAGAAGATAGGCATAAACCTTCACTTGCCCCCAATGCAACCGCTGCAGGCTTTCCGGAATGAGTCCAGGGTCAGCCCGGAGTGTCTTGATTTCTTCCACAAGCATGGGCAGCTGAGTAGGAAAATAACCATCGACTCTACCGCTGACTTCGAGACACAAATCGTGACTCGTCACTAGATCAGCGACACGCTTTTCGGCGACATAATCATCACCCCGTGATTTTTGTACTCGCTGGTGACCACGGATACCCGCCAGTGCTGAACTGCGCGCTGAGAATCGGAAATTGATATCGCCGCTGCGCTCAGTTTGCTCAACTAGCTCGCGCACTGAAATCTTAAAATGTGTTGGTGTGCCTAGTGCCATTCGACATTCACTAAACGATGAGGAATTTGTGCTGCGGCAAAATACCTTAACCAACGGATTTGATTCGCCTGCAGCTTGTCATTCGGCCCTTTGACTTCAGCCAGCAAATAACTACCACTGGCGGGAAAGATGATGAGATCAGGAAAACCACTACGGTTAGCGTACGGGTCCACTAGCAGTCGATCAAAAATCGCCTGAAAATGGCCTATGGGTATGCGTTCAAAACAGTACTCGAATAACTCAGCGCTGATATAGCCCCAGCTCACAAATGGATTGGCGAGCCCGACTTTTTGTTTCGCAACCGCCAACACGCGAGTTCGCAAATCTGCCACAGTACCAAGTTCCTGGCGACGCAGTTTGAGCGCATCGGCCCTCGCGGTACAAAAAGCTGGCGTGTACAGATCGGCGGGTCCGCGCTGGAACGGATGAAAAAATACACCCTGTACCGGTGCAAAAATAATGTCCCAGAAGGCCAGCCCAAAGATGGCATTGAACAAACTATTCTCCACGTAGTAGGCCCGATCTCCGGTATGCTCAATGTGCTCAACGACCGCAAGCTCGACCCGCTGATCTGGGAGCCGATCGAGGCTTAAGCGCTGCACAGGATATTCTGGTGAGGGCAACGCTGGCAGTACTGACCGCTTACCCTTATGGATTTTTTTCTGCAAACGCGCGGCAAAACCTACGGCAAACTCATACTCGGCCTCATGCTCCGGGGTGTCCAAAATCTGTTTACAGATTGATATGGCCGCATCAATCCCGCCCTGCTGAGTCGCCAAAATTCTGGCGCTGCGCTCTCTAGCAGCACCACTGGCAGTGCACTGGTAGAGCGATAACGCCGCATCATGGGCATGCAGTCGTTCAAGTTCACGGGCAACCCGATTATTAATCTTATCGAGTCGACGTTGTAAACCCGGATCCAGGTTTATCGGCAGCAATGCCTGATAGCCTCGTAACCCCTGGACATCCTTCGCGATGATCCAGGCGTCAGCTTGTTCACCCAGGATGCCTAGCGCCAGCGCCTGCTCGATTTTCTCGCGCCGATCGAAAAACCGACTCAGTCGATCGATTGTATAATTTTCATAGGGCAGTATCCCTAGATCATTAAGTACAAACTCGGTGAAGTCCTGATGGAGGTTACCAAAGAACAGGAGGCGAAATACCCTGAGTGTGTCTAGATGACGGGGACGGTATACCTCAAAATTGATAAATGCATAAAACTCATCCCGGCTGACCATAGGTGTTAATTTGGCCAATAAGGCCTCGCGGCCAAGCCCATGGCATGCGGGCCGAAGGCGAACGAGCTCAGGTTTAAGTAAGAGACTCAGCAAGCATTCGAGATCTTCATCGGCACCGCCATCGATAAAACCACAGCGCGTCAATTCCTCGACCGCGTCATCCCGTTGCGGGATCTCTGCGTATGCTACTTTATCACTGCGAAACAATGGGCCCTTGCGTAACGCCAAGCGCACATAAAGACGCTGAGCGGAAAGCGACAGTCGTCCGAACCCCATCGCATAATCGGCCTCTGCCTGACTTAGCAGGTCAGCATAGCGCGCAACGACGAACTCGAGCAAAAAAAGAAAATTATCGCGGTAATAGCCTACCGGCAAGTCAGCCACTGATACATTCACCCAACAAGTTCTACCCTGACCATGAAACGAGTCTCAGGGTATGGTACTCACGTATAACTGTATATTCAACCAGTAGTCAGGATTGTTAAAGCATTGCAGTGCCCTACAGCGACTCGGGAAGCCGATCAAACCGATGCTCAGTGCCGGTCATGGGATCCAGCTGAATCATCTGATTTTTGCTGGGAAAGCTTAGAATGCGAACCTGTTGGCCACCTTCACTGAAACTCAGCCTGTCACCGGCTAATGTATAGGTCACCGGCGCCTGATTATCGACACTCACTGCGCTGGCGGTATATTCCATCAGGACGGGGAAACCACCCAGTTGCGTCTGCCATTGGCCAACTAGCGTCTTAGCTGGCGCAATGTTCAAGCTTGCGCAACTGCTCGTGAGTCCAGCCCATGCCATCAAACTGACGATTACGATTCTATTCAACATCACACGCATTCACCTCAATTGATCAAACCTGCGCACTCAGCGGCCAGAATAACGTAATCTGGCGACCGGGAACACTACTGCAAAACGCTGACACATTGCCTCGAATCCAGCTTCAGATCACTAATTGTACTTATCGAATTTCGTCTCAGCGTCAGAAAATACTTGTTGCCATTTTCCCGACTTAAAGCGCGAAACCAGCATTAGGGCCTTCACGATGTAATCACCGATCAGCGCCGCGTAGATCCACACCACCGTCAAACCCATAAAAGTAAATAATGCCGCGAGACCAACCCTGGCGCCAATCAGCCCAGCCATCGTGGCCTTCAGCGGAAAGCGAGTATCACCAGCTCCGCGCAGACAACCGCTTAAAGTAAACTCAATGGCCATGAGCGGCTGGGCGATGCCCAAGATATAAATAAAGATCACGGTCAATCGCACGACTTCATCATCATCAATCAGAAAACGCGCGATATCCTCGGAGAAAGCGACAATAAAACCACTGAGACCTACCATGCTGGCAATGGCCATACCCGTGGCCCGCCAACCGTGACGCATGGCGCCCTGGGGATCTTTAGCCCCCATATGCTGGCCCACCAGGGTTGCCCCAGCGATAGAAAAGCCGAACCCGACCACAAAGGACAGCGACAGTATTTGCACGCCAATACCGTAAGCCGCAAATGCCGCCGTACCGTAGTAGCCCACCAGCCACAGAAAAGCGAGAAAACCCAACTGGAACACCAGCTGCTCCACGCCGGCTGGATAACCAATATCGATCAACTGACGGATACGTTTTTCCGTCATGGAACCACGGCCACCCACGCCAACCTTTAATCGCCCGCCATACCACAGACCCAAATAGACCATCGCAGCGAGGGCGAATGACAGCCCATTAGCGATAGCAGCTCCGGCGACGCCCATCGCTGGAACACCATAACCACCAAATACCAGCCAATAGACCAACGCCACATTGACGACGTTGGTGAGCACCCCAATCCATAATGGTGTACGGGTATCTCCCGCCGCGCGCAACGAGGCGCTGAGGATCATATTGATGGCAAAAGCAACATTGAAGACACTAATCCACTGAATAAACCTCGCGGCATCCGCGGTCGTTGCTTCATCCAGGCCGAAGATACCCGCCATCTCGCTGGCAAAGATAATGCACGGGACCATCAATAGCACAGCAACTACGTTGCCAACCCAGAGTGATACGCTCGTTACCTTGGCGGCTTCCGTATAATTTTTGGCACCGACAGATCGTGCTACCATGGCGGTGGTACCCGCCGAAATCGCCATCATGATGGCCTGCAGGGCGAAAAATATTCGATTCCCTGTGGTCGCTGACGCGACTGCCGAGGCGCCAAGAGAACCGACGATTTTGATACTCACAAGGCCAATCACAGAGAATAATAGATTACTGACAATTGCCGGCCAGGCGAGCTGCCAGATATTTAACTGGGGTTTATCTAAAACTTGCGTTTCATCAGCAAGAGAATCTGGCATAGGGTAAGTCCGCGTCTACTGTCATCACGCTGGCCCAATGTAGGAGCGCCTTGCAGAGCGCGCGTACGATACACCAACAGGCTCAACTGAGTCAAAACACGAGCAGCGCATTCAGGTATTATTATCGCCTGACGGCAAATGCCCTTTAATCCAAAAAAAAAGAGTAACCCAAAACAAGAGTAAGCTCATGAGTCAACACGCAGTAATTATCGGTGGCGGGCACAATGGCCTGGTTTGCGCAGCCTACCTTGCTAAAGCGGGCCTAAAGGTGACGATCCTTGAGCGCCGAAGCATTGTCGGTGGTGCCGCTGTCACAGAAGAGTTTCACCCTGGCTTTCGTAACTCCGTAGCAAGTTATACGGTGAGTCTTCTGCATCCGAAAATCATCGCCGACTTGAATCTACACCAGCACGGCCTCAAGATTCTTCCTCGGCGCTTCAATAATTACCTGCCGATGCCAGACGGCCGGAGCCTGGTCAGCCATCCAGATCTTAAAGATACAGTGCAGAATTTAGCCCAGTTTTCTCAGGCGGACGCCGAGCAATTGGGTCAGTATTACCGTCTATTGGACGAGGTCGTGCCTGTCGTCAAGGACGTCATGCTCATGACGCCTCCGAACCTAATGGATATTGGCTTTGGCGATCTGCTGAAGCTGTTTAATCTGAGTCGGGTGTTTCGCCAGCTAAATAACCGTCAGAAACGCTTCTTGTTGAAGTTATTCTCTGTCAGTGCCGGTGAGCTACTGGATGACATGTTCGAATCAGATGCCATCAAATCACTACTGGGCTTCGATGCCATTGTTGGGCACTTTGCCAGCCCCTACTCGCCTGGCTCAGCTTATGTCCTGTTGCATCATGTGGTGGGCGAGGTCAACGGCAAGTC
>DGOD01000250.1:11615-13377 GCA_002389265.1 Gammaproteobacteria bacterium UBA4475 | reverse complement strand
GACAAATAGCCTGTAAGGCCCAAGTCCTTTGTGCTCATGCTGAATGTCCGGTACTGTAGAGTCCACTTACCCCATCATTGGCTGCAGGTATACATGACTCGCAAAATCAAGGCCCCGACCCTGCTGGATGCGCTGATTCCCGTCCTATTTTTGGTGTCTTTGCTGACATTGTCAGTGTATCTGTATGGCGATGATTCATCCTATGGGGCGAACCAGATTGCCTTGATTCTCGCCGCCGGCCTGGCCGCCATTATCGGGATTAAAAATGGTCATGGCTGGAAAGTCATTGAAGCAGGTATCGTCACGGGTATCTCAACGGCCCTGGGGGCCATTTTGATTTTACTGGCGGTAGGGTCGCTGATTGGTACCTGGATCCTTGCGGGTACGGTGCCGACCATGATTTATTACGGCCTGCAGATCATGCATCCATCCTTCTTCTATGTGAGTGCGTGCCTTATTTGCATACTGGTGTCGGTCAGTATCGGCAGCTCCTGGACCACCGCTGGGACGATTGGCGTGGCTCTCATCGGTATCTCTCAGGGGCTAGGATTGTCACTGGAAATCACTGCGGGGGCGATAATCTCGGGTGCCTATTTTGGCGATAAGATGTCGCCCCTGTCAGATACCACCAACCTGGCGCCGGCAGTGGCAGGCACTGAATTGTTCGCCCATATACGGCATATGGTCTGGACCACTACGCCCAGTATTGTCATTGCCCTGCTGCTGTATTTGATTATCGGTCTTGCTCAGGCCGGTGATAGTGGGTCGATAGCCCTAGATGAGACCTTGAGTATTCTGGATACGCACTTTGTTATCAGTCTGTGGGCGCTGTTGCCCTTGGTGCTGGTCCTGGTTATGGCCGCTAAGGGCCTGCCGGCCTTTCCCACCATTATGATCGGGGCGATAGTGGGTGGCGTATTCGCTGCGATTTTGCAACCTGAAGCGATCGGTCGATTTGTCGGTGCGGGGGCTGGCGATAATGCCGTGATAACAATAGTCAAAGGTGTCTGGCAGGCGTTGTTTAATGGCTTTACCATCGATACCGGCAATGCGGCTGTCAATGATCTGTTGAGTCGAGGTGGTATGAGCAGCATGTTAAACACGGTATGGTTAATTCTCTGTGCCTTAACCTTTGGTGCTGTGCTGGAGCATACAGGCTTGCTCGAACGTCTGGTGGTCGCGGCCCTGCGGATGGTGACGAGCACTGGCTCCTTGGTGCTCACGGTGATCTTTACTTGTATTGGGGTTAATATCGTCGCAGCGGATCAATATATTGCGATCGTGCTTGCCGGCCGCATGTACAAGGCTGAGTTCAAGCGGCGTAATCTAGACCCCGTCAATCTCTCGCGAACACTGGAGGACTCAGCCACAATGACGTCGTCTTTGATACCCTGGAATACTTGCGGCGCCTATATGGCAGGCACCCTTGGCGTGGCCACATTTGCCTATCTGCCCTTTTGCTTTTTCAACCTCATTAACCCGGTGGTAGCGGCTATTTATGGCTTTTATAATATTAAAATTATACCACTGGATGTTGAACCCACTGAGCAGGTCCGGACTGAGGTTTAGCCCGGCATCTTGTCTAATAAAATTTTAAAACGTGATTAGGAGAAACGATGAACCTTGAATTTCATTTTGATTTTGGCAGCCCGAATGCCTACTTGAGCCATCGTCTGATTCCTTTGATTGAGCAGCGCACCGGCGTCACATTTAAGTATGTGCCCGTATTGCTTGGTGGCGTTTTCAAGGCCACGAATAATGT
>DGOD01000250.1:9437-11521 GCA_002389265.1 Gammaproteobacteria bacterium UBA4475 | reverse complement strand
CCGTTTTTCCCTGTTAATACCCTGCACATCATGCGGGGCGCAGTTTATGCCCAACAGGCCGGCATCTTCCCGGCCTATGTGGAAGCGGTGTATCAGCACATGTGGAATGAACCGAAAAAAATGGATGAGCCGGATGTCATTCATGCGGCACTGCTGGCATCCAACTTGCCAGCCGACGATATTATGCAGGGGTCGCAAGACCCCCAGGTGAAAAAACAGCTGATCGAGAATACTGATCGATCCGTCGAGATGGGCACCTTCGGTTCGCCGACTTTTTACTTGGATGGTGCGATCTATTTTGGCAAGGACAAGTTGGATGACCTTGAAGCAGCTATTCGCGCGAAGTCAGGTTCGGTCTAATATGCATATCAGTGACATTCATATCTATCCCATTAAGGGCTGTCGAGGCTATAGCCTCGATAGGGTTGAAATCACGCCCATGGGTTTGCGCGGTGATCGTGAATTTGCCCTCATGCACGAAGGCGGTTGGGTGAATCAAAAACTGAACCCGAACCTTTATCAGCTCGGTGCAGTTTGGCAAGGCAGCGACCTAGTGCTGACATTTCCGCACCAGCCTGATTTTGTGCTCGCGACAGAATTTGTTGGCACTGAATCGCCGCTGACTATTTATGGCCAAGCAGTGCCAGTGTTGGATATGGGCGATGCCGTCGCCCACTGGTTGGGTTTGGTACTCGGTCAGCCGGTACGTCTGGTGAGAGCCAAGGCGCCCGTTGATTGGTACTTGCCGTTGCAGGATTTCACCAAGGTGCACGGCCAAAAACAAAACAAATTTGTCGATACCTCTCCCGTATTGCTCACTAGCCAGGCGTCCCTAGATGACTTGAACCAGCGTCTTAAGACACCGGTCACCATGGATCGGTTTCGCGCCAATCTGGTGGTCACGGGCCTGCAGGCTTATGCGGAAGATGAACGAAGGCAATTCGAGTTTCCCCAGGTCACCCTCGATCAGGTTGCACCTTGCGAGCGCTGCACTGTGGTGACCGTCGATCAGTCTAGTGGCATTCGTGCCAAAGAGCCGTTGCTGACGCTGAGTGGTTATCGCCGCCGGCCTGATGGCTATGCCGGTGGTATCGTTTTTGGCGCTTATTTGATGCCCTTAGTCGCAGGGCGCGTGGCCGTGGGCGATGAGAGTAGTTGACGCCCACAGGGATCTAGATGGTCGGCTTTCAGTTCACGGCACTGTCTTAGCTCAGCTGATTGTAGTCCACCGTATACCAGGTCTGCGGCGTTATTGAGACAACCATGCTGCTGCCTTGGCCGGTGTTGCTGGCGTAGGCGCGGCCACCAACCTCACCCAGATACCGAATGGCCATATGCAGCAGTTCTTCGGCAGTAGTCTCTCTGGTGGTAAAGGGTCCCTCGATAGAGACGTATTGGTAAGGCGCGGTTTCTGTTTGCGCGCAAAGACTAATCCGCTGGGCGCGGGCCAGCAGCTTGCCTTTGATGGAGTCTCGATCAGTGATCATCCACACCTCGCCGTCGGGGGTGTAGTCATACCAGATAGGCACTGTCAGAGGGCCTTTCGCTTGGCGGGGAATACTGACAATGCCGACATGTAGATCGGCGAGGAACGCCTGGCGTTGAGCCACGGACATGTTGAGTGACATCCGATTAACCTCCAAATTACGCGAGTAGTGTTTCCAGACGGAGCAAGGCGCCTTCCATACTTTGGCGAATAAAAGGTTCAAATTTCTCGGGTGTAACTTGTGTCTTCCAGGTCAACTGGCAGCCTGTTTCGGTGGCCGTGACCTGCATGCTCGCCAGATGCGAGTCGAAAGGAATGGGGCTTTCGATACAGGTGTATTCGATGAGCCTCTGGTCATGGTCTAACTGCAATATTTTTTCTTTAAGGGCCCCAGCACCGGGTAGGGTAAAGGCGCGTACCTCTCCATCAAACTGACAGGACTCAATACCCGGCACCCAATCGACTCGTTCTGGCTGACCAAGAATTAGCCAGAGTTGCTCGGCGGTGGCGTTAAATTGATGCTCTAAATGAATAGCCAAAATCGTCTCCTGTAAATTTGAATATGTAAAACTACTGAGCACTAGGCTAGGTTGAATTG
>DGOD01000250.1:8665-9399 GCA_002389265.1 Gammaproteobacteria bacterium UBA4475 | reverse complement strand
CGGCACCCGTATAGCCCACGTCGGCAGTATCTGCAGTCCAGTCGCCTAGGAGCGTATCCTGTGCTTGCGAAGGTTCAGTAAATTGATAGGTTTAATCCTCTCAACTCTCCGGGCCTGCCAGCAAATCTTGCAGGCTATTGTTACTTGTCTGCCTTTACGATGCGTGTCTTTACTTTGCCTGTTTTTGGCCTGGGCTCGACTGCTGTTTCTGCTCAAGCTCCCTGTTGATCGCCGCTGCTCTGAGTCGCGCAACAAGTGTCGATGATATTCCTACAGCAATGGCCACTATGGCCGAAAACCCAAAGCTTCCAGCCAAGCTCGAGAAAAAAACATTCGGCGCACCCAAAGCCAAAACAACTGCTGTCACACCCGGAATACCAATGCCAAGCAACAGCAACCAAATGCCAAACCAAGGTCGCTTCTTGAAAACCCTGTAACGCGCGGCTTGTCTTTCGAGCGTTTGATCGCGGTCGCTCATAGCAGATCCCTTAGTTATCGTTTTTATCCTGCGTATGGTCGTTATCGCTGGCTAAGGCAACTGCCGTGGCAATTGCGCCGCCGAGTATGAACCCACCTCCAGCACCTGCAATACCACCAAACGGACCGCCGATCACTGATCCAATACCGAACCCGGTGACAGCCGCCGCCCAACCACCGGCTAAACCCATTGCTAGGCTTCCTGCCAAGCCACCCCCGGAAATGGCGGAAATTTCTTTCTCGGTTAACTCGCGCAT
>DGOD01000250.1:0-8615 GCA_002389265.1 Gammaproteobacteria bacterium UBA4475 | reverse complement strand
GCGGACAGGTTTGCGTTTCACTATGACTATCGCCTACTCTGTAGCGAGAGCGAGTCTAAGCAATAGCAATAGCAGGGGTGAAGTCGTTGTCCACAAAAGTAGTGCCGTCATCCCACCATGTCAGTAGCGCGTTTGCAGTGCGTGTACCTGGGATACTGAAGTTTGCCTACGGTGCAGGTGCCGCTGCGGAGACCATTATTGGCGTCGCCTTCAACGCCTTCAACTTTTTCTTCTATACCAATATTATGGGTGTGCCCGGCACCCTCGCTGGCCTGGCGATTACTATTGCCTTATTCTTCGATGCCGTTACCGACCCCCTTGTGGGTGCTATCTCAGATCGCTGGCGGTCAAAATTCGGCAGGCGTCACCCTTTTATGTTTGCTGCACCAATCCCGGTGATGGCGTGCCTGTTCCTCATTTATTCACCGCCCGAGAGTTTTGATAGTTTCGGGTTGTTTCTGTGGCTAACGGTCCTTACCGTCATCATGCGCTCAAGCATGACACTGTTTCATGTGCCGCACCTGGCCCTGGGTGCCGAGCTGTCTGCAGATTTTACCGAACGTACCCGTGTGATGAGTATGAATACATTGCTGGGTGCCGTCGGTGGTTTTGGATTTGCCTATTTTGCCTATTCGTTCTTCTTCGCAGCGACCCCGGAATTCGCCAACGGTATGTTGAATCGATCAGCCTATGCTGACTTGGCCATCACGGCTGCTTTGCTGGGCGGCGTCATCATGTTGCTATCTAGCCTGTTTACGATGGGGGTAATACCTCGATTACCTGGCGTACCAGAAGGACTGCCGCGTTTTACGCTAAAGGAGTTCTTCCTCGACTGTAAGTCAGCTCTAACGAATCGAAATTATTTGGTTTTACTAATCGGCTACTTGCTGCTCAGTGCCACCCTGGGGACGAGAGATACCATTGGTTTGCATATGAACACGTATTTTTGGGAGTTATTACCCAGCGAAATTCGATATTTTGTGTTGTTCGGTTTGCTGGCTTCTATCATAGGATTTTTAGTGACAGCGCGGTTACACGACAAGTTCGAAAAGAAACCCGTTATTATTGCCAGCCTGATCGGTTTGCTCGTGGCGGCAACCACACCAGTGATATTACGTATGACCGGATTTTTCCCGTCTAACGACTCTGATTTGTTGATACCATGGCTCATCGTGTTCTATGTCTTCACCGCCTCTTTTGGCATCATGCTACTCATCAGTGCCATGTCAGCATTAGCGGATATTGCCGATGAGCAAGAGCTGATGACGGGGCGGCGCCAGGAAGGTATTTTTTATGCCGCACGGTCGTTTTTCGCCAAAGCGTCCTCGGGCTTGGGTCATCTGCTGGCGGGTATCGCCATTGACGTTATTGCGTTCCCCGTAGGGGCTAAGCCAGGTACAGTTGATCCCGATATGATATTCCAACTCGGACTGATCGATGGGCCGATCGCTATCATCCCAGGAATCATCGCCATCGTTTTTTATCTGCGCTATAACTTGTCCCGAGAACGACATGCTGAAATTCAAGCAGCCCTTCAAGAGCGCCACGCACTCACGGAAGTAACGGCCCCAAAAACATGAAGTATTTTAAATCTCTTATTCCCTTTGTTGCGGGCTGGGCACTGTTACTGTTCACCGAGACCTTTGCGGCTATCGGCTTATACAATGGCCTACTGCAATTAGTTCTGTTTTCCCTCGTTGTGTGCATACCTATCTGGATGACGGGCCGTATGTCTTATGTCGACATCGGTTGGCCCTTGGGGCTCACCCTCATTGGCGGCTTAACCTGGTGGCAAAGTGACGGCGAACCCGTGCGGGTCGCTATGGTGAGTGTCGTCTATCTATTTGTCGGCAGTCGCATGGCCTTCGGCGCGTTGAAGTTATGGGCGATGGGACGGCTAAAGCAGGAATTTCCGCGTTATGAATATCAAAAGCAGCGATGGCTAGCGGCGGGCAAAGCGAACGTGCCGCTGGCAATGCAAGTTGACGCGCTTTGGCAGGGATTAGCCAACGCCTCTTTTCTGGCGATGCCTGCCTTTGTTATTGCCGCAAATTCGAGCGAGCATGTTCATGCACTAGAAATCATTGGGCTGCTGGTTTGGATCGGTGCTTTCAGCATGGAATCCTTTGCCGATATGCAAAAACTGAGTTTCTTGCGAGCTATGAAAAAAGCCGGCGAAAAGAACCGGGTCTGCAACGTCGGGTTATGGAAGTACAGCCGGCATCCCAACTACTTTGCCGAGTGGATGGTATGGAACGGCCTGATCATCGCGTCGATACCCTCATGGCTCACATTGTATGCAGCAGAGTCGTTGGTCATTTGGCTGTTGCTGGGTGTGGGCTTATTGTTTGCGTCCTGGAAGATGTACAGCACCCTTGTCTATGATACGGGCGCAGAGCCCGCTGAATATTACTCCGCGCTGAAACGCCCTGACTATAAAGCCTATCAACAAACCACCAATAGGTTCTTTCCGGGTCCAAAAAATAAATAAAAATTGTGGTCTTTCTAAGTTTACAGCTTAGTCCGCAGAAGATTGTCGAGACCGCAGCACCAATAGATAGTACGTCCCCTCTCCTTAGTCCTCGAGTTGATTCGTCTGTGCGCAGGGCGCTCGCGGGGTACCAGACCGACGGGCAGCCCGCGGGGATGAGTGGGCCTGCACTTTGCACCATAAATACTTACAGTACATGATTTCGATCGCTAACTGATACAGGTTAGCCGACGCATCCTTGGGTCGGGTTTTGCGGCTGATAGCGATTAATATCGCCGATGTCGCCAGATCGCGGCGTGCGCTCAGGGTCTGTACGCTAGGGTCGGTAGATTGCAGGAAGCAACGGGGCATAAGCGATGACAATTCTCGAGTTTGTTGTAGGGGCTATGGCGCTGGTGATCCTTATCTATACCGTCATCATCTACAATGGTTTGATCAGGCTAAAGAATAATGTGGCGCGCGCCTTTGCCAACATCGAGGTGTTGTTGAAGCAGCGCCACACTGAGTTACCATTGTTAGTGGCTGTGTGCAGAGGTTATATGGTCCATGAGCAGCACGTCTTGCTGGCCATTACTGAAGCGCGCAGTCGAGTTCATGCTGCACAAGAGAAGCACGATGTGCGGGGCCTTGGTCAGGCCGAAACGCGCATGCGCACTTCTCTGAGCAAGCTATTTGCTCGTTGTGAGGCTTATCCAGATCTTAAAGCCAATGAAAATTTCCTGGCCTTGCAGGAGCGAATTTCTCAGTTGGAAGATGCGATCGCTGATCGGCGTGAAATATTCAACGAATCGGTGCGGCTGAATAACACGCGCATCCAGCAAGTTCCTGACGTCGTACTGGCGAGAAGTTTTGGTTTTGGTGAGTTGGCTTATCTGAAATTTGAAACGGTTGCCTTGCTCCCCGTAAAAATCAACTTGAAGAGCTAGGTAAGTCGCTGATGATTGATTCGTTGATTGATTTTCTCATAGGTATCACCCTGTCTTTCGATGACGCAGAGTTCGTCTGGGTGATGTTAGCCACGCTGCTAGTGTGCTTTGGTTCAGTCATTGCCTTGTTTGGTTTCATTCGTCATGGACGCATCATGCAAGATACGCCGACCTCAAAGATTCGCTCCGCCAGCCAGGGTTTCGTGCAGCTTGAAGGCCGGGCTAAATCACTGGACGATAAGCCGCTCAGGGTGCCTGGCAGTGGTCGGGAATGTGTCTGGTTTGATTATCTCATAGAAAAAAAAGGTAACGATTGGGAAGAGGTGGAGCGTGATACCAGTATCTACAGCTTTTACGTGGACGATGGTACGGGGCTGTGTGCGGTTGATCCAGAATTGGGTAGGGTGATTACTCGAAAGAAGAAGGTATGGGTGGTAGGCGACTGGCGTTACACCGAGCGGCTTATTGCGGAAAATGACAGAGTTTATTGCCTGGGCCAATTTGAAACGGACCAGGGTGGATCCAAAGCCGAGGTGCTCAAAGTTGGCGTGCGCGTATTGTTGAACCAGTGGAAACACAATCGCCGGGAATTACTGCAGCGCTTTGACCAAAATGGAGATGGTGATATTGATATGGATGAGTGGAATCAAGCGCGTGAGACTGCCATTCGCCAAGTCGAGTCGGCGACAGCTAACGACTATGTGCCGACCCAGCATCACAATCTTGTGGCACCGTTTAATAAAGGTTATCCGTATGTCATTTCCAGTATTCCGCAAGACGAAGTCACCAGCCGTTATCAGCTTTATGCATTTGGTTTGCTTGGCCTGTTTGTTGTCTCGGGCGCCTATGCCGTGTTTATGACTATCGTTCGTCGCGATCTATTTTAGGGCTGGTTCTGATATGACGCTAACCAACGGTTGGTAGTTCCGCTAGCTCGCAGTCGCAATATCCTTCGGCTCATACAGACTGCGCGAGTTACCCGATGCCCATTGATTGAGTGTTTTCAAAGGCTACCGCCGCTCTAGCTGTGTAGATCGTCTACGGTGTCGAAGCTCTGTGTGTTGCGTACCGCTGGTGTATGCCGGTGCTGACTCTAGATCGTATAGGTATTAATCGGCGTTGATTCGTTGTGGGTAATACATAGTCTGTCGACAAAGAGTATAATAGTCAGCATGTTAACAAAAACTATCCTGTCTATTACCATCGTCTGCGTCAGTCTGGCCGCGGCCGTGTGGATGTATAACCAAAAATCGCCGCCACAAACCGTCGAAACAAGTCCGCCGACGATGTTTGTGGACGTCATGCGCGCGCAGATTGCTAATGTAAAAATTACTGTCTCTGTGCAAGGTAGTGTGACTCCCAGGACCGAGACGACCCTGATCTCAGAAGTCGCGGGTATGATTACGGAGGTGTCACCGGCATTCGTCGCTGGTGGATTCTTCAACAAGGGTGATGTGCTGGTTCGGATTGACGACCGAAACTATCGTGCTGAAGTGAAGCGTGCCCAAGCCTCTGTCATATCGGCTGAAACAATGGTAACCCGTGAGGCGGGCCTTGCAGACTATGCTAAAGAGGACTGGGAGCGCGCACAGTCGGTTTTGAAGTCCAGTAGAGCAGCGTCTGATCTGGCGCTACGCAAGCCACAACTCACTGAAGCGCTTGCCAACCTTGAGTTTGCCAGGGCGGAACTCGAGAAGCGTGAAGGCGACCTTGATCGAACCACCATCAGAGCGCCGTATAATGGGCTCGTTAGGGAAAAGCGCGCGGATATAGGCCAGTTTGTGAATGGCGGTACACCCCTTGCCGCGACGTTTGCTGTCGATGTGGCGGAAATCAGATTACCGCTGCCTGACAGGGAGCTACCCTTTCTCAATCTGGACGAACGCGAGCTCGTCAGTGGCAACGGACCGAACGTTACATTGTCGGCAAATATCGGCGGTGAGCGTTATACCTGGGAAGGGCGGATAGTTCGTACCGAGGGCGTACTCGATGAGCGAAGCCGAGTGTTATATCTTGTGGCCCAGATTGAAGACCCTTACAACCAACACTCGGCCAACTGGCAGCAGCCGCTAAGAATCGGCACCTTCGTCGAAGCAAGCATCGCCGGGCAGCAGCTCAAGGATGTCATTAGAGTGCCGCGGAGCGCACTAAAAAGAGATGGTAAGCTATGGGTCGTTACCGCAAACGATACCTTGCTACCCGTAAGTGTCGAAGTGGCGCGCGCGGATGAAAAATTTGTCCTAATCAAATCTGGCCTCGAGCCAGGTCAGCTTATTAGCCTGACTGTCCCTGAAAACCCTCTGCCAGGCACAGCTGTTCGATACCAGGAAACAGTTGATGGAACAGGGGGGCTGAGCGTTGGAAGCAATTGATCCACGCAAGGGAATTATTGCCTGGTTCGCCAGGAATCATGTAGCAGCCAATCTGTTGATGTTCGTCATTATCCTGACGGGGATCTTTTCTGCATTAACCATTCGAACGCAGATCATGCCTGACGTTCAGTTAGATCGAATCACTATTCAAGTGCCTTTTCCTGGCGCTTCGCCGGGTGAGGTGGAAACCGGGGTTGTGATTCGTGTTGAAGAAGCCGTAAGGGATATAGAAGGCATTGTTAATATGCGGTCCTTTGCGAATCCTTCTTCGGGCACTGTAGAACTGGATATTGAAACGGCTTACGACGCGCTGGCTGTACTTGATGAAGTCAATGCGGCGGTTGACCGGATTGCAAACTTCCCGGCTTCTATTGAGCGACCCAACATTTACCGAAATCAACCTCAGCCTCGTGCTATCAGTGTGCAGATTTTTGGTGAATTAGATGAAACCACCATGAAAGGCTTGGCGGTCACTATTCAGGGTGAAATTCTTTCGCTCCCCAGCGTCACGAAAGCTGACGTTCGAGGTGCGAGACCCTACGAAATCAGCATCGAAGTGGAAGAGTCAAGACTGCGTCAATACGGACTCTCGCTACAGGATGTAGCTCAGGCCGTGCAGCGTTCCTCACTGGATCTGCCGGCTGGTTCGATTCGGTCGGACTCAGGCGACATCTTGTTGCGAACAGAAGGGCAGGCGTATCGAAAAGCCGACTTCGAAAAAATTGTTCTGATCTCCGAGTCTGATGGTACCAGATTGACCTTAAGCGATATTGCGGAGATTAAAGACGGGTTTGCCGAGGTTCGATTTTATTCGCTGTTCAATGGTAAGCCGAGCATTGGTATATCTGTGTCTGCTGTAGGTGATCAAAATCAAATCGATATCTCTAACGAAGTCACTGAATACGTAGAAAAAAGAAGCAAGACATTGCCTGAGGGCATATCAATACAGTCTTGGGGAAACAGCACCGCCTATCTTTCAGAGTCCATTGGCATGATGGTGTCCAATATGCTGATGGGTATTATTCTTGTGTTGGTGACCCTGGGGATCTTTCTGCGTCTTCAACTGGCTTTCTGGGTCATGCTCGGTATGCCAATCGCTTTCCTAGGAGCCTTTGCGTTGCTGCCGCTGCTAGATGGGTCATTAAACTTGCTCAGTCTGTTCGGTTTCATTCTAGTGCTTGGGATTGTTGTGGATGATGCAATTATCATTGGCGAAAGCGTTCAGACTGCTGGTGAACAAGACGGCCACACTCTCGACAATGTCATTCGTGGCGCGAAACGCGTTGCTATGCCCGCCACCTTTGGTGTGTTGACAACGGTGGCGACATTTGCGCCATTCTTAACCGTGCCAGGTGGCTTCGGTGCCCTGCCTGCCGCGATTGGGTCGGTCGTGATTTTATGTCTGTTATTTAGTATCGTCGAATCCAAGCTAATCCTGCCTGCTCACCTTGCCAGCATGCGTCCCTTAACCGCGAATGACAATTCATCTCTTAGACGATTTCAAAATTATTTTGCTGTTGGCTTAAAGCGCTTTATACAACAGCAGTACCAACCCTTGCTTGTTAAGGCCATTGAGGCGCGCTACCTAACCCTCTCAATGTTTGTTGGCATGTTGATTTTGGCCATAGGTTTTGTCATGGGACCATATATCAAAACCGTTTTCTTCCCCGTTATGTCTACAGACTTCATCAGGGGGGAAATCGAAATGGTGGATGGTACCTCTCCTGCCCAGGTCATCAAGGTGGTTGAAAGGCTCAATAACTCACTTCTGAGCTTTGATGCCGAACAGCCGGTAGAGGCAAAATTTCTTCAGAACGTCGCTGCTTACGTCTATAACACCACCGGCACTGTTGTTGCAGAACTGCAGCCGGTAGATAGTCTTTCGCTGAACCCTGAACAGATCGCCGCTCAATGGCGCACGCGAGTGGGAGAAATTGCTGGGGTTAAAGCCATACAGATTACGGGTGCTCAAAAATCTCATGGTTACGGCAAGGACATCAATTTCAAATTGATTTCACCGAATACGCAAGAGCTTGAAGCCGCGGCAGAAATGTTGCATCAACATCTCAGATCTTATGAGGGGGTTAACGACATCGAGAATTCTAATGCCGGCAGCATCCCTGAGATCAACCTGAAGATTAAGCCTTCTGCTGAGGCCCTGGGGCTCGCGCTGACGGATCTAGCCAGCCAGGTTCGTGCTGGTTTTTATGGTGTTGAAGCTCAGCGCATTCAACGCGGTCGGGAAGAAGTCAAAGTGATGGTTCGCTATCCGCAGCAAGAGCGCGAATCCATGGGTAATCTTGAATCCATGTACATCAGAACGAAAGAAGGTGACGAAGTCCCGTTCACGGCGGTTGCGGAACTGGAGAATCGTGTTTCGCCCGCCACCATCAGACGGACCTCGGGGCAACGGGCCGTGATTATCTCGGCGGATATTAATACGACGATTACGCAGCCGGGTAAGATTGTCGAGGATGTCACCCAGGGCGAATTTTCCCGGCAGCTGGTACAAAGATATCCTGATGTAAGAATTGAATTGGGTGGAGCGAGTCAAGAAGAGGAAGAGCTGATTCAGCGGATGATATTTACGGCGTTGCTGGCGCTCTTCGCTATCTATGCCTTGATGGCTATACCGCTAAAATCCTATCTACAACCGATTATCATCATGGCGGTGATTCCTTTCGGCATGATTGGCGCCTTGATGGGTCATGTGATCGTCGGCATTCCTTTTAGCGCGCTGTCGGTTTACGGCATCATTGCGCTGGCCGGTGTGGTGGTGAATGACAGTATTATTCTGGTGGACTTCGTAAACAAGTCGGTGGCTGA
>DGOD01000111.1:11956-18977 GCA_002389265.1 Gammaproteobacteria bacterium UBA4475 | reverse complement strand
CGGCGACAGAGATCGAGGGACTGATTCCCATCATTAGCAGAAACCTTGGCAGCAAGCTGGTGAAAATGGTTTATGGCGAGCACGGCAGTACGCATATCCTTGACACATCTGCAGCGGAACGCCGCCGCACCGTGCTGGAGGATCAAGACATACTCACCTTGGCCCGCTGGGGACTCGAGATCGAACGGCATTATGGTTGTGCCATGGATATCGAGTGGGCCAAAGACGGCAACAATCAACGCTTGTATATCCTTCAGGCGCGCCCGGAAACCGTCGAGGCCCGTCGGGATAGCGGTTTCTTGTTTCACTACACCATGGATGAAAGCGGAAAGCCGCTATTAACCGGTGCCAGCGTCGGCAATGCCATCGCCAGTGGCAAAGCCGTGCTCATCCACAACCCTGGGGACGCCGACGAATTCCCAGAGGGCAGCATTTTAGTCACGCACCGAACCGACCCTGACTGGCTACCATTGATGCGCAAAGCTGCGGCCATTATTACCGACACCGGCGGCACCACCAGCCACGCCGCCATTGTCAGTCGCGAGCTGCGCGTGCCCGCTATTGTCGGCACCGGCAATGCTACCAGCCTGATCAAGTCTGGTGATGTGGTCACTGTGGATTGTTCTGCCGGACACCAAGGTGCTGTCTATCTTGGCGCGCTGGCTTTTAGCCAGGAGAAAATTGACCTGTCGGATCTGCCCGTCACCCACACCCGGCTTATGATCAATGCGGCGATTCCCGATGCCATCATGGGCTGGTGGGCGCTACCCGCACAGGGCGTGGGTTTAACCCGGCTGGAGTTTATCATCAGTAGCATCATCAAGGTGCACCCCATGGCTTTGCGGTATCCCGAGCGTGTTACCCAGACAACCGTTCGGGAACAAATCATGGCACTGTCGGCCGCCTACCCGTCGCCTGCAGACTATTTCGTTGACCAGTTGCGGGAATCTGTGAGCAAAATAGCGGCAGTTTTCTACCCGCGGCCGGTGATCGTTCGTATGTCTGACTTCAAGAGCAACGAATACCGCCAGCTACTGGGCGGCGACGCCTTCGAACTGGAAGAAGAGAATCCCATGCTCGGCCTGCGCGGCGCGTCGCGCTATTACCATACGAGCTATCGTGAAGGATTTTTGCTGGAGTGTCAGGCCATTGAAAGAGCTCGCCGGCTCAATGGTTATGCCAACATCATTGTCATGATTCCATTTTGCCGAACACCGGAAGAGGCAGACAAGGTGCTTGAGGTGATGGCGACAGCGGGTCTGGTCCGTGGCCAGAATGGCCTCGAAGTTTACGTGATGTGCGAGATTCCCTCGAACGTTCTTCGAGTCGATGAATTCGCCCAGCGTTTCGATGGGTTTTCGATCGGGTCTAACGATTTAACGCAGTTGGTATTGGGTATCGATCGAGATTCGGCTGAACTCAAGTCCATGTTCGATGCCAGAGACCCGGCGGTCAAAAAAATGATCTCGATGGTCATCATTGGTGCTCACCGAGCCGGCCGGGTGGTGGGCATCTGCGGGCAGGCGCCCTCAGACCATCCAGACTTCGCTGCCTTTCTGATCGAGTCAGGCATCGATTCTATTTCCCTGAACCCTGACTCTATCCCTGCCGCCAGTCGCCAGGTAGCGGCCACAGAACAGGAGCTGGCCCGACGGCAAAAATCCTGAAGACGGGCTCAACTGCCGAGCAGATCCAACGCGATCGCCTCAGCGATCTTGATGCCATCGATACCCGCCGAGAGGATACCTCCGGCATAGCCGGCCCCCTCACCCGCAGGATACAGGCCCCGAGTATTGATACTCTGGCAGTTCTTACCACGACGGATGCAGATCGGCGCAGACGTTCGAGTCTCAACGCCCGTCAATATCGCGTCGTGCATAGCAAAGCCCTTAATCTGCCGATCGAATACAGGAATCGCCTCGCGAATCGCTTTGATAGCATAATCCGGTAACGCCTTGGATAAGTCGCCAAGCGAGACGCCCGGCTTATAGGACGGCGTCACACTACCCAGTGATGTCGAGGGTTCATTGGCCAAAAAGTCTCCCACCAGTTGCGCGGGCGCACTGTAGTCTTGACCGCCCAGCTCATAAGCCAGAACCTCCAGCCGACGTTGCAGTTCGATGCCGGCTAAGGGATCACCGGGATAGTCTCGGGCCGGGTCAATGCCCACGACGATGGCTGAATTGGCGTTGCGTTCATTGCGCGAGTACTGCGACATGCCATTGGTCACTACATGGCCCGCTTCTGAGGTGGCGGCCACCACGGTACCGCCCGGACACATACAGAAACTATACACGCTACGGCCGTCGCTGCCATGATGAACGAGTTTATAATCTGCGGCACCGAGAATTGGATGGCCCGCAAACTCACCGAATCGAGCCTGATCGATTACCGATTGTGGATGCTCAATTCGAAAACCAATGGAGAAGGGTTTCGGCTCCACGTAAACCCCTTGGTCTAACAGCATTGCGAAGGTATCGCGGGCACTGTGGCCAATAGCCAAGACAATATGCCGACTGTGCAGGGTCTCGCCGCTGGCGAGCGTGACGCCGGTGACCTGACCCATGCCCTCATCATCGCTTGCCAACGGTGTGCGCTGGATGACGTCGACTTTCTGTTCGAAGCGAATTTCTCCACCGAGGGCGATAATTTTGGCCCGCATGTGCTCCACCATCGTCACCAGCTTGAAGGTACCGATATGGGGTTTGCTGATCATCAAGATCTCCGCCGGCGCACCGGCCTCGACAAACTCAACCAGCACCTTACGGCCCAAATGACGCCGGTCCTTGACCTGGCTATAGAGCTTGCCGTCAGAGAAGGTCCCCGCACCACCCTCGCCAAACTGCACATTGGATTCGGTATTGAGCTCACCCTTGCGCCAAAAGCCCCAGGTGGCACGGGTCCGTTGTCGAACATCTTGCCCGCGCTCTAACACAATAGGCTTCAGACCCATCTGCGCCAACAGCAATGCCGTAAGCAAGCCGCAGGGACCAAAGCCGATGACGATCGGCCGCTGTTGTTCCGCAGCTGGAAAGGTTGCCGGCGCCTGCCTGACAAATTGATAACTCGTGTCCGGTGTCGGT
Source organism: Gammaproteobacteria bacterium UBA4475 (assembly GCA_002389265.1). Classification (GTDB taxonomy): domain Bacteria; phylum Pseudomonadota; class Gammaproteobacteria; order Pseudomonadales; family Azotimanducaceae; genus UBA4582. Next base: position 15,894 of record DGOD01000111.1, on the reverse strand, counting down.
TGCATCACCGATGATGGGGGATTGGCGGCGAGTAATGTCGCTTCCACACCTTCCGACAATTGCGCATCAATCTGATAGATCAACTTGATGTCAGTTTTTTTACGCGCGTCATAACTACGCTTATAAATGGTGTAGTCCACCAATTCAGTTGACTCAATACCGAGACGATCGAGAATCGCCAGCCGCAGGTCGGCGGAGGAATGATCAAGGGGTAGTTTAAGTTCGTTGAGTCGCAACATCGTCGCCCATTTTAGCATGATGATGGCCTGAAAGGGCGCGCTGGATCACACCACTAATCCCGCGCTGTAACCGGAAGACCAGGCCCACTGAAAATTAAAGCCACCCAGGTGACCGCTGACATCCAGCACTTCGCCGATAAAATATAGACCCGGCTGCTGCTTCGCCTCCATGGTTTTTGAGCTGACGCCGGCGGTATCTACGCCGCCCAACGTCACCTCGGCGGTTCGATAGCCCTCGGTGGCGGAAGGCTTCAACAACCAATGGTTCAATTGCTCACCCACTTGGCGCAGCTGCTGATCGGTGATTTCCGCCAACTTAGACCCGGCCAGAGACGGCCAAAATAGCACCTCTAGTTCAGCCACCAGGGATTTCGCCAGCTTATAGGTCAGCACGGTTTTCAGGTGGGTCAAAGGCTGCTCGTGTTTCAAAGCCATTAACCAAGCAGCGGCATCCTCTGCCGGCAACAGGTCGATGCTAATGCTGTCGCCTGGCGCCCAGTAGTTGGAAATTTGCAAGATCACCGGCCCGCTCATACCCCGATGGGTGAACAACAGGTTCTCTCGAAAGGTTTGTCCCTGACAGCTGACACTCACCGGCAGGGCCAGGCCCGACAGACGCTCGCACAATGCGCGAGTTTGATCACTGAACATCAGGGGCACCAGACCCGCCCGACGAGCTGTCACGGCCAAGCCAAATTGAGCAGCCAGTTCGTATCCGACGCCACTACCACCCAGCGTGGGAATGGATAGCGCACCGGTAGCAACCACCAGGGAATGGCACTCGATTGTGCGGCGGACGCCGTTAATCACGACGTGCACGGCATAGCGCGAGGCACCATCGGCCGCCAACGCCTCAACCTTTTGCAACTCGCACTGGGCCTGAATTTCTACGCCGACCTGCGCGCATTCCTGCAACAACATCGCCAAAATATCTTTCGCCGAATGCAGGCAAAACAACTGGCTGTGTTGCCGCTCCTCAAAGGGGATTTCATAGCGCTCAACCAACCCAATAAAATCCCACGGGCTATAGCGCTTCAGCGCCGCCTTACAAAAGTGCGGATTGTTGGAAATGTAGTTATCGGCTTCGACAAAGTAATTGGTGAAGTTACATCGGCCACCACCGGACATGAGGATTTTTTTGCCGACCTTATTGGCCTTCTCCAGCACCAGCACCCGCCGCCCCTGTTGGGCCGCAGTCAACGCACACATCAACCCCGCCGCGCCGGCGCCGAGGATAACAACATCTGGATTATGCGATAACTCTGTCATGGACTGAACTAAACGGATTTATTTCGCGCAACACTGCTTGTATTTCTTGCCACTACCGCAGGGGCAAGGATCGTTTCGACCCGCCAGCCGAGTGGACGTGGCGACCACCTGCTTGTCCTGCAGAAAGGTCAAATCCCTGATATTTTCGTCCGCTTCGGGATCCACGGTAATCTCACAAAACCAGCTTTTGTCGGCACAGATTGCTTTGATCTCTAGGCGCCGCGCTTCGTCTTTCACTGTCAGCGTCAACGGGTTCCGCTGGGAGCCTAAACGCGGTGGCTTTTTAGTCTCAAACACGGCGCTGTCGAATTTTGGCTTTTTCAGGGGCAGATCTTTATGGGGATATTTTGACATTGGCATGGGCCTGGGTGCAGTTTCAAGCCGCATTATACAGACATCCTACGGTTCCATCCCTAGTCCATGAAAATATTGATCTGGATCTAGGCCCACCACCCACGAGTCGCCTAAATTAACGGCGTCGGGGCACGGCCTTCGATCCTAATGACCCTCAGGAACGTTGAGTAAAAGACGCTGAGCAAGAGACGTTGAATCAGGGAGCACGGTGAATGACAATTTTGGTACTGGTCGCAGACGGCGCTTACGCCAAGCTATACACCACCCGCTCACAAACGGGCGAGCTTGACCTCTGGGAAGAGTACGCCCACCCTGCCAGTCGTTTGAAAAATACCGAACTGACCACCGACGGCCCAGGCATTGGTCAAGACTCGATCGGTCAGGGTCGACATTCCATGGGGCACGAAAGCGAGGCCCAGCAACTTGAAGCGCAGCAATTCGCCGTTGAAATTGCGGCCAAATTGCATAGCAGCATCGCCGATGACATCCACAAAATTTATATTATCGCACCACCGCGATTCCTCGGCAGACTTCGAGGCGCCATCAGCCCGCAGGTTCGAAAGCGGGTCGCAGCAGAGATAGACCACGATCTTGTTCGTCACAGCGCGGCTGACATTCGCGGCCATCTGCCTCACTATTTATAAGCTGTGGCATCTCTCAGCAGCTGCGGCTCTATACTGTAGCGGCAAACTGGAGCGGCTATAAACAGCACAGCTTAATCCTGCAATTCGCTGAACTCAGGCACGCTCGAAGATAGCCGCCAGCCCCTGCCCACCGCCGATACACATGGTTTCAAGACCATAACGACCATCACGACGATCCAGTTCCCGCAGCAGATTGGCCAATATTCGGCCGCCGGTGGCACCAATAGGGTGGCCCAGGGAAATGCCAGATCCGTTCACATTCAAGCGATCTCGGTCATCCCAGCCCCAGCCTTTCAATACCGCCAACACTTGCGGCGCAAAGGCTTCATTAAGTTCTACCAGGTCGATGTCAGACCAGCCCAGGCCGGTTCGCGCAAATAACCGCTCAACCGCAGGCACCGGACCGATACCCATGCGCGAGGGCTCACAGCCCGCTGCCGCCCAACCCACCAACCAGCCCATGGGCTCAAGTCCCAGTTCTTCCAGCTTGTCCTCGGCAACCACCAGGCACGCGGCGGCAGCATCATTTTGCTGACTGGCATTACCGGCGGTCACCACACCGCCCTCCAGGGGGCGTAATGCCGAGAGACTCTCAAGGGTGGCATCTGGCCGAAAACCCTCATCTCGGTCAAACATCAGAGGTTCACCCCGGCGCTGAGGTATTGCCACGGGTACAAGCTCATCGTCAAATTTACCCGCAGCCCAGGCTGCGGTGGCTCGCTGATGGCTCATTAAGGCGTACTCATCACAGGCTTGGCGGCTAATGTCGTAATCTCGCGCAAGGTTTTCAGCGGTCTCAATCATGCCGCTGATCTCGCCAAACCGGGCGATAGGCTGTGACATGACACGACCTCGAGTTAACCGGTCATGCATCACTGATGCGCCGGCTCGAGCACCAGAACGCATATCCGTACTGTAGTACTCCACGTTGCTCATACTTTCTACGCCACCGGCGATCACTACATCGGCCACGCCTGTTTGTACCATCATGGCCGCATCAATCACTGCCTGCAGACCGCTACCGCAACGTCGATCTAATTGATAACCGGGCACGCTAATGGGCAGGCCCGCTGCCAACGCTGCCCAACGAGCGATGCAAGGCGCTTCGCCATTACCATAGCCTTGCGCGAACACCACATCGTCGATCCTTTCACCGTCTATGCCGGTCCGCGCCATCAGCGCTTTAATGACACAAGCGGCTAATTCTCCCGCCGGCAGATCTTTTAGACCACCGAGGAATTTCCCCACAGGGGTTCTGATTGGTGAAACGATGGCAGCTCGACGCATAAATTTCTCTGACCGTTGTAAGGTTTGAATTGGGGAACACTTATACCAAGACTCTGGCCGAATACTCAAGTGTCAGCACTGCACGCGCGGCCGCCAGGTCCTGGCATTCTCTCAACCTTTCATCGAACATGGTATCGAACATGGT
>DGOD01000111.1:1572-11950 GCA_002389265.1 Gammaproteobacteria bacterium UBA4475 | reverse complement strand
CATGGTATCGAGCATGGCATCGAGCACGACAGCCACCGCCAGCCAAGGCAAGGGTGGTTCGCTCCCTGGCAAATAAGCTAACAGCCTGTGAGCGCCTTTTTGCTGCTATGGATTATCAGCAAACGACTACAAGCCGAAAGGGTAAGTGTCAGGCATGCCCTGCAATTCGTTCGTACTCAGCGCTGTGACGGCGGTGGTGCGGTCAATCCAAATATACTCATCAAACTGACGCGGTAGTATGGCTTCAAAATAGTGGCTCTGCAGCTCACTCTGGGGTCTGTAGATAACCCCAATCGCGCGTTGCAACTTAGGTTCCAATAACTGCTGATGCAGCCTGTTATCCAAACCGGCACCGAGGGGCAGAATGAGACCCGGGGTATTTGTTAGGTGAAACTGTCGTTCATAACTTTGTGGATGTGCCGGGCGCACTTGCTTGCGCTCCATCGCTCCGTTCCAATCTGATGCGGCAGCGACGGTACCATGATCAGTGCCGAAGCCTATGCGATAGGACTTGTCGCCAAAATATTTGCGGCACAGTTCACCAATATTGTGTTCGCCTCGGGCTGACATTTCTGTTGCTGAAGCATCGCCTATATGAGAGTTGTGTGCCCAGACAACAGCCTTCGCAGCAGCGCCCTTATGTTGCATAACGTTGCGCAGCGTATCAAACATATGACCGTCGCGTAGATTCCAGGAAGCCCGTGAGCCGTAATACATGACTCGGTAGTAGCGTTCTGCATTCGCTACCACGTGGGCGTTCTGGGCGGCATCAAGGAATCTTTCACCATCATTGTGGCTGTATTCTGCACGCTTGCGGTACAGGTCGGCGAGCATCTGCACGACATTTTCTTCACAGGCTTTATAGTGACCCGTCAATGCTGCTTGACCATATGCGGCGGGATCAGCTTCCCAAGGGCTGAGGCAGCCGTAACGCTTTTCAGCAAGCTGGCCTAGATCAGGATCCATATCCTGCAGATAATTGATCACCGCGTTGGCTGATACGTAGAGGCTGTATAGATCAAGGCCAAAGAACCCGGTGCGAGATTCATAGGGCAGCTTTCGGTTATGCTCGCGTAGCCAGTCGACAAATTTAGTGACATCGGTATTGCGCCACATCCACGTTGGAAAGCGCGCGAATGCCTGCCACTCAGCCGCCGGGGTCGCACGATGCCGCACATAATGATCAATGCGTGCGGCATCCGGCCAATCAGCTTCCGCGGTGACTAGATTAAATCCCTTCGTCTCAATCAGGCGTTGGGTAAGACGGGCGCGCAGTGCATAAAATTCAGATGTGCCATGACTCGCCTCACCAATCAGCACGACGCTGGCATCACCAATACGCGCCAGTAGTGGTGCAAGATCAGCGTCGTCGAGATTGTCAAAGGCTTCCCCTTGCTGAGAAATTAACCCCGGCAGCGTCTCACGCACTTGAGGACGTGAATGCACGATGCGTGGCGGGGCCGTGTTGACTCGCGTCTCCTCCTGCAGTTCCAGCTCCCAGCCCTGGTCGCCGATCAGCGGTACAAACCGCACATCAGCCAGGTCTTCTCGATCAAATTCTGTTGCGCTGCGGCGAGTAATACGGATCAGTTCCTGAGCTCGTCTTGTGCGGCCCACAGGAATCACCATACGCCCCCCCACGGCCAACTGATCCTTGAGGAATTCAGGCACTTCTGGCGCCCCGGCAGAGACTAAAATGGCATCAAATGGTGCCTCTACCTCCCAGCCACGAGTGCCATCATCATGGAGTATATGCACATTCTGATAGCCCGCGTCATGAAGATTTGCCGTCGCCTTGTGTGCCAGCTGGCCAATACGCTCAATCGAGTAAACTTCGCCCGCAATCTCTGCCAACACCGCGGCCGCATAGCCAGAACCCGCACCCACTTCTAACACTTTTTCACCCCCCGCAAGACCAAGCGCCTCGACCATAAAGGCCACAATATAGGGTTGCGAAATGGTCTGATCTGCATCGATTGGCAGGGGTCCATCAGAGTATGCCAGGTGGCGTAAATGCGTTGGAACAAATTTCTCGCGGGGTACTAGCGACATTGCATTAATCACTTTGATATCCCGTACGCCACGGGCAACAATCTGACTATCTACCATATGTTGGCGCTTCATTTCGAAATTAATCATGTGTCACTCCTGTGAATCACTGAGACTGTGTGGCCCGGTTGAATATCTAACGCCTATTCGGTGTCACCTGAGATTGTGCGCCCAAATCAAGAAAAGCCTCAGGAACAAGACTGGTGGCGAGCATGACGGTATTAATATTCAGATGCTGGACCCAATTCGCGGTCTGCTGGCTTGCAGGCTTCAGCCAGAAAGCTTCGATCGCTGCGCTCAAGTATGAAAACTGAGCAAGATCTTCCATTAGCCTCGACAAGGCACTGTCGCGGCGAGTCAATGCTGTGCACTGCCCAAGAAGCTGCGGCAACAGTCGTTGTATTTTTGGCAGTGCCCGCAATCCTATCGATAAGCCCAACTCTCGAAAGGCAAGACGAGAAGCCGCAGGTCGACGCAATGGGTTGCTCTGCAAATAGTCTTGCAGACCCACAAGGCAACAGCTCAGTATCGTTTCAAGCAGACTTATCTCCGCGGTGCCCGCTGCCGTTTCAATCTGCGCCAGGCGGCAGGCATCAAACAGCAAGCCGCCGATACCAAGCGGATCGTCGGTAGTCCAATCAACACCAGCACACATGATCTGAGCCGCTTCAATCTCGCGCGTCAGGGTTGGCAGGTCCGTGCTAGTGCCAAACTGATGCACCAACATCGCCAATTCACGATATGTCAGCAACGCATCAAGGGGATCATGCAGGCCCGTCGCGGCCACTTGGGGGCGACTAAGGTCGACGCTCATTTTCCAGTACAAGGCCGTTGAGGCGCCATGGGCTCGGGACTTTTCAGACCCGCCGGCAGGCAAGCCCGCATTGTCGTGTCTGAAGCGCCGGTGGGCCACCTGCGCTAATTCCAGGGCAAACCTGAGCAATTGTGGGTCTTGAGTGATCTGCGCGGCGCGGCTTAAGGCGTGCATCCATTTAGTGAGATAGTGGAAATATTGGCCGTCTCGATCCCATTCCCTATGCCGATCAAGCGCTTCACCCGGCGCGCGTTCTAATTCTGGCTTGCCGATACGCAGCCCACCGACAGTTGGATGCTGCTTCGCCATCGCACCCTGCAGACCGCTGATACAGCCACTTCGCGGATCTTCGCTGGCATATTGACCAAGTACTTCGTGGACCTGCTGAATCAACAGCAGGGCCTGCCTCCGGTAAATCTCATCGCCGGTATGCTGGTAAAGCGCGAGAAAATTGCAGACACCAAAAGCATCCGTCCATAAATAGCGCACTGGTTGACGATGGCTATCGCCAAGGCCGGTTTGCGCCACAAAATCCTGCATTAATGTACGGGCCATTACGACACCTGCACGAGTTTGCGAGTTCGCTTCGTTTCGATGTTTCTGATTCATGCGTAACCTGGCTGTCGATTCTGTTGTCTTGCCAATGCGCCACTGGTTTCGAAACACAACGCGCTGAGAGCGGCTCGACTATCACATGCTCACTGGCAGTCTGGACCGCTCGCCTATCCAGCAAACGGGCCTGGTGCCGGCCAGTGTGAGGGCAAAACTCAGGTAGGAATTTGAGCAGTATCAAATTCAAGCAAAGTTTTTTGTGTGCCTGAAAAAATCAACGCCAGTCGGCACGGGACCGCATTAATACAATCCATGGTTTCTTGAGCGCCTTGTCAGTAGTAATGTGGAATTTTTTTGGCCAAGCAATAGACCACAAAATGCAACCTCACTCGTACACGGAATTCAGGCCGGTGAAAATCATAGCTGGCCAGCGCACCCACGGCTTTCATGGACACCAGCGCGCAATTGGGCCAATCCAGGTGGATGGATTGAACGTAAACTACCTTTTGACCCGATAAATATTAATGACTAATTCCAAAAATATTTTGATGACGGGTGGCACGGGATTTATTGGCCGGTACTTGAGTCAGCAACTGATTAAACAGGGTTACCACGTGACTGTGTTGACGCGGTCTGGCGCTGATATTTCGAATAGTACAGAGCACTTGGCCTTCGTCAACGCGTTAGCCGACCTGCAACCGCGCACTTGGTATGGGGTGATTAATCTTGCCGGCGAACCGCTGAACAAGACGCGTTGGTCGCCGGCCCAAAAAGCCCAGATCATTAGCAGCAGAGTCGCGGTCACTCAGGCTCTAAATGCCTGGCTACGCGGGCTTTCGACGCCACCTGAGGTCTTTATTTCGGGTTCGGCAGTGGGCTGGTACGGTCATTGGGACGATGAATGCCTGGATGAAGACAGCCCGAGTCGAGCCGGGTTTTCGAACGCGCTGTGCGCCGCCTGGGAAACCGCAGCCATGGCCCAGGCTGACCTGACAGGTCGGCTTTGTATTGTTCGCTTGGGCATTGTCCTCGGCAATGATGGCGGCTCGTTACCCGCCATGCTGTTGCCGGCCAAACTGGGCTTAGGTGGGCCCATGGGCGATGGGCGGCAATGGTGGTCATGGATTCATCTCGAGGACGTGGTGCGCAGTATCAAGATGCTGCTGGAAAATCCTCAAGCCACAGGCGTGTTCAACCTCACCGCACCCTACCCTGTGACCCAAATCGAATTTGCCCGCACTCTGGGCAGGCACTTACATCGACCCGCCGTGCTGCCGCTGCCGGGGTTCATGGCCAAGCTGATGCTTGGAGAATTTGCCGAAGAAGTCCTGCTCAAGGGCCAGCGTGTGCGCCCTAAAAAATTATTGGACAGCGGCTTTACGTTCAACCATCCGGATTTGCCAAGGGCACTCCGTGACCTACTGTAGGCGTGCGATGCCATGAATACATTTATACTCGATAACACCATTGAACAGTGTGCGCAGGCGCATTGTGAACAGCATGTGGGCAAGATGATTTTGGAGCGCGCCCAGTTGTTGTACCCGGCGCCGAATGAGAAAGGCCTTGCAGCCTGGACTCAGCAAGACATGCCCACTGGGATGGTGCCGACGCTAACTCATCCGGTGCCAGCAACATGAACATACTGGTGATCGGTGGGTCAGGCGGGCTGGGCCTGGCCCTGGTTCAGATTTTTTGCGAACTAGACGCGACTCACCGGGTGATTGCCACCTATCGATCACGCCAGCCCGACTTCAGTCGAACTCATCTCAACTGGGTGCAACTGGACATCACGCAGGAAGCAGCAATCGCTAAACTCTTTGCCGACTGCCCAGATTTAACCTATATCATCAATGCCGTGGGACTCTTGCACTCTGCCGCAGGCAATCCAGAAAAAACTATCAACAAGTTAGATGCGGGGTTTTTTATGGACAACATTCGCGTCAACACGCTCTCCACCCTACTGCTTGCGAAATATGCTCGCCACGCCTTGAAGCATGCCCAGCGCAGTGTGTTCGCCGCGCTGTCAGCGCGAGTGGGCTCCATCTCCGACAACCGACTTGGTGGCTGGTACAGTTATCGTTGTTCAAAGGCTGCACTCAATATGGCGGTGAAAACTGTGAGTATTGAATGGCAACGGACGCTGCCAAACTGTGCAGTGGTGGCGCTGCATCCGGGCACGGTGACCACCGAACTTTCCGCACCTTTCACCGGCCGGACTGCTACGCAAACGCACTTCACACCCGACCAATCCGCTCAGTGGCTGGCTGATATCATCATGGGTCTGACACCGGAAAATACGGGCCAATTTATCGCCTTTGACGGCAGTCAGGTTGACTGGTAGAGGATGACATGCACTTTATAACTTTACGCCAATTAGAGCGGCTCAACCCGTGCATAGACGTGCTTCGCTTGCGCAGCTATGACCACGCCCTGTATCTCGTAGAACTGGTCATCGACCAGGCAACCTATCTTGTCCAAGATAACCAAGGCGCGGCCTTAACCTTTCGCAGCCCACTCGCAGCAAAAAAACCCTTCAAAGGCTTAAACATCCAACGAGCCGAACTGGTCCAGGAATCGGCCTATGATGAGATGATTGGGCAACCGCTGCGGGCTCAAAGTAACGCACTGAAGGTCAACATTGCTCTGCCGGACAATGATTTAAGCTGACAAACTTTCCCAACGAAGGCTGTCGATACTTTTGGCCGTCAGGCCCGCGTCAAGTAGCGCCTCGTTTAGCGTTACGTCGACTAACCGATGCACTTGAGCTGAGTCTAGACCCAGATTTTTCACGGTAATGTTTATTCTGTCATTGTGAGCTGTCCGGCAGTCCTGTCGTTCTGGCGCGAGATACCAAAATTGAAATTGTTGCAAAAAACCGTAGAGATCAAAATCTACAGCCAACTTTTTGCGCACCTGCACGTTGTTTCGAGCCGCCATTAGCATGCCTATTTTGTCAGTGTCTTGATAATTGATTGCCGTGATTGCTGTCATATCAATGACAAGCTTCGTGAAACCCAGCAGTTCGGTTCCGGCCACGCCTTGGGCCATTTTCTGAGCGTAAATGTTTCGTAGTGTTTGAAACACAGCGAGGCCTTCAAACGCCTCCGAGAATCGCATTATTATCACCTTCGGCTCGTCTTTCGCCCGACTTAACATCGCGAACGTTACCACAATCTGAATCTCTCTCATTATTCGCACGTCAGCTTACACCAAAGCCATATCGTGCATCATGCCGCGGGCGAGAATTTACTTGACGTGACGCGATGGCTACCCAGTTATGGCGCCCGCAGGTCTGTTGAGGCATTGCGTCTTGCGGCCAGCAATGCTCGCATGTCGAAGAAAAATCACATACTATTACTCAATGACTATAATAACTTACATGCAGTAGCTGTCTATAGTCAATTACCGACAGCCGCTCATCTACAATATCTTATCTACAACCAGCTTCGCAGACCGCGCTGATTTCCACCCCAAGTGTTAAGGCTGTTCATGATCACGTCAAAGCTTGCCAACGCACAAAAACTCTTCACTGCTTTCATTCTCGGCGCAGCACTGGCGCTTGTCTTTTGTCTACTGCTTTTGGGCCACATCAGCTTTCTTGACTCTCTGTCTTATGAAGCGGCAACCCTAGGATCCTTCTTTATTCCCCTCGTGATATTTGCAATGCTATGTCACTTGAATCTCAGGGCGGCGCGAAAACATTCAGCAACCGCCATTATGAATTCGGTATACCTACCCATGTTCCTGTTAGATGCTGAGAGCCGCTGTTTGATATCGAATCTGCAGGCTCAACAATTACTGACCCACGCGCCGTCGGATCTTGCTGGCAAGCCGTTTAGCGCTACTTGCATCCCTGAAGATGAACAAGCGTCGTTCGATCAGTTTCTGGCGAAGGCTAACCTGAATACTGTTATGACCGGCGAGTTCACCTTGCTCAAGAGCAACGGCGCTAGAATGGAGGTCGAACTCACAGCAAAAAAAACCGCCGTTGGTCGACTCAATGATGTCGCAACGCTAGTCATCGTGCAAAACAGTCGTCTGAAGGCGCAAGTGCAGGCCGAGTTAACGCAAACACATTTAGAACTTAATCAATACCTGGAATCAGCCAGCTCAGCGATGGTGGCCGTTGATGTCAATAGGAAGGTGACACTATGGAATCAAGCAGCAGAGACCCTAAGTCGCCTGCCTAGATCAGCGGTTCTAGGCAGAAATCTGCCGCTGTCAACAAATTTTCCTGATCATATCGCAGTGCTAGCAGTTATTGACCAAGCGCTGAAGGGGATTGAGACAACCAACTTTGAAACATCATTTACGCTTACACATAGGCAAAAACTTGAACTGCTGATCAACATCACTACCCGCAGGCGTTACAACGGCATAGTTAGCGGCGCACTTATTCAAGTTACGAACATTACGCGCCTACGAGAAAAAGCGAAAGTGTCTTCTGAATCAGAAAAACTACTGGCGCTAGGCACACTGACCGGCGGGGTCGCCCACGACTTTAACAACTTGCTCACGGTCATTATAGGTAATTTGACCCTCCTTACAGAAGATAAACAGACACTGACCGAATTCGAGTTTGATGAAATTGCCAATGACGCCCTGTCTGCTGCCAATGACGGCGCGCGTTTGACTCAACAGTTATTACTGTTTGCTCGGCAGCAACGGCTCGAACCGGTGCTGACCAACATCAACGAGTTGGTTTATAACCTAGTCCGCCGGATAACACGTAACCTGGGTGAGCAGGTAACGCTAAAGGTTACACCACATGAGTCATCGCCCTTTGGGCTGGTAGACCCCGCCATGCTTGAGAGTGCCATCACGAATCTCTGCTTTAACGCGCGCGATGCGTTAGATGCACAAGGGCAGATCGAAATCGTTGTGGGGCTACGCACCATCAACACCAGCGAAATGTCTCTAGCAACTGACAGCGCCACCGGCGACTATGTGTCGATATCCGTTATCGACAATGGCGTCGGCATTCCAGCGGCTGCGCTCAAACACATATTTGAGCCTTTTTGGACTACCAAGCCTCTGGGCAAAGGCAGCGGCATGGGCCTCAGCATGGTGCAAGGGTTTGCCGCCCAGTCATCGGGGTTCGTTACCATCGACAATGCCGTAGACGAGCCCACTAAAGTGACCCTTAATTTGCCAAAATATAGCGTACCGGTACCATCCGGTGGTATCTCAGCGCCCCTGATAAACAAGAAACAGCCAAGCCAGGTAAATTTCAAGTTGGCCAAGATACTCGTCGTTGAGGATGAAGCCATCGTCAGAGCTTATGCCGTACGTTGCCTGAAGTCCTTAGGTCACAGGACAGTACAGGCAGCAAACGCCGCCGAGGCCATTGACATACTCCAACAGGATCCGCAAATTAGCATCGTTTTTAGCGACATCCGGATGCCCGGCGCACTGTCAGGACGAGATTTACAGCAACTGATCACAGAGCATTATCCTCACATCAAGATTTTGCTCACCACGGGCTACGAAGATTTCGCCAAAATTGCAGCAGATCAAGCAGATCAAGCCTTTAACGATAAAATTACGATTTTGAAAAAACCCTACACTAGGGCATCATTAACGGAAACTTTAGCGTCACTGACGTGACGACAGTAGCACGAGAAACAGGCTGGTATCAGATGTCAAAAGTTATTAACCCAAATGAACATGTACTGATTGTTGAAGACGACGACAGAATTAGACGATTATTAGCGCGCTATCTCACTAAGTCGGGCTTAAGCGTGGATGGTTGTGCCGACAAACGCGGACTCGACCAAAAACTTCTGGCCCGCACACCCGATTGCATCTTGTTGGACCTGCGCCTGCCGGATGCGAACGGGCTCGATATTGCGAGGGATCTACGAGAAACCTATCCCGGTATTGGCATCATCATTCTTACCGGTGCATCGGACTCCGTAGACAAAATCGTCGGATTAGAGATCGGCGCCGACGACTATATTACCAAGCCATTCGAAGAGCGAGAAATCCTGGCCCGCATCAGAACCGTACTTCGACGCCTAAAGTTCACGGAGAAAACCAGCGCTGATCCCGAAAGTATACAAATCGACGACTTAGAAATTGATTTTAGTCGGCATAGGGTCAGCAAAAATGGCTTAACCATAGATCTCACAGGGCTAGAATTTACCTTACTATCGCTGCTTGTTAAGGCAAAAAATCGCCCGTTAACTCGTGATGCGCTGCTAGAAAATTTATCCGGCAGGGATTGGCTGCCCAACGACCGAAGCGTAGATGTTCTTGTGGGCAAATTACGAAAAAAAATCGAAACTGATCCGGCAAAGCCCCAGCTGATTAAAACAATGCGCGGTATGGGTTACGTATTTGCCGGCACTTTTTAGGCGGCCATGGGGCTAGGCCAATCACCGTCGATGTGCGATTTCACCCTTATTCAGCGACACCTACTGTTTCTTGAGTGCGGCCCACCGCCAGTGAACGCGCGCCGTTAACTCCCGCTTGAACTGCTATGCTCAAGATAGAGATGCGATAAGCCCATGCAAAAAAGCCAAGGGTCAAAAGCCATACTCTTCGTCAATGGATCGGATAAATTATTCAATTATTTTGGCCTGGCAATAACGTACACTAGTCAGGCATTCACACAAGGAGATTTAAAGTGCAATTTGATGATGTTTTCCTCGGTCGCCGCAGCATTCGAGGCTACAAGCCCGACCCGGTGCCGAAAGCACTGATTAAAGAAGTCCTGGCACTGGCAATGCGTTCCCCCTCATCAATGAACACGCAGCCGTGGAATTTTACTGTTGTCTCTGGCGAACCCTTGCAACATATTCGCGCCGGCAATGTGGAGCGTAATTTAGCGGGCGTGCCGCATTCCCGTGAATTTCGTATCGGCGAGGCCTTTACTGGGCAACATCGCGACCGTCAGGTTGGCGTCGCCAAGCAATTGTTTGGTGCCATGGGCATCGAACGTGACGATAAAGAAGGACGCCA
>DGOD01000111.1:0-1519 GCA_002389265.1 Gammaproteobacteria bacterium UBA4475 | reverse complement strand
CGTGGCTTGGGCGCAGTGATCAACAGCCAGGGCATTATGCAGTCGCCGGTAGTGCGCGAGCATGCGGGTATTGCTGATGACCAAGTGATCATGAAGGCAGTGGCGCTGGGCTGGCCAGATGAAAATTTTCCTGCCAACGCCGTCGTCTCAGAACGCAAGAGCGTTGAAGAAGCGGCGACCTTTCTGGGCTTTGATGACTGATTGGGTCGATAGCAGACAGGGCGGACCGGAAGAATTGAGCACCTTTTTCTGCCGGTTCCCCATTATTTGCTTCACAGTGGCGCTTCTGCTCAACGATGAATGACAACATCGAACACGCTAGTCGTAAATAGCGTGGAATGTATTGAATGCGCCTTCGCAGAATGCACCGGGATCATTGAAGCGACGGTTGGCGTTCAATGCGGATATTGCCGCCATTTCATCATTGTTTAACTCAAAATCAAACAATGCCAGGTTCTCTTTCAGACGCTCGAGCTTGCTCGATTTTGGAATGATGGCTATACCGCGCTGTATACCCCAGCGCAGCACAACCTGCGCCGGTGATCGATCAACCCGTTTGGCTGCGGCAAGCACAACGGCTTGCGATAAGACGGTATCTGACGTCGTTGCCATGTCTAATTCGACATATGACAGCGCTGCCAGCGGCGAAAAGGCGGTGACCGCAATGCCATAATTATTTGCGGTACGTATCAAGGCCTCCTGAGTCAGATAGGGGTGCGATTCGATTTGCAGCATGGCAGGTTTGATCTTCGCGTACGCCATCAGATCATGGAGCAAGCCGGTTGTGTAATTGCAGATACCAATCTGCTTTACTAACCCATCGGCGACAAGTGCTTCCATTGCGCGCCAGGTGTCGGCCAGTGGTACAGGGTCGATTTCCATGACAGGGTTGGCTGCGTCTGGGTTTGCAATCCATTCCGGTGGGTAGCGTGTCTCGATGCCGACATACTTTAGTGAGATAGGGAAATGAATCAGATAGAGATCGAGATAGTCGACAGCGAGATCTGCCAGTGTTTTCTCGCAGGCTTCGCGCACGTGTTCCGGTCGATGAAAGGTATTCCACAGTTTCGATGTGATCCACAGGTCTTCCCGTTTACACAAGCCGTCGGCTAATGCCTGTTGAATACCGGCACCCACTTCCTCTTCGTTACCATAGTCAGCCGCGCTGTCTAAATGTCGGTAGCCAATCTCAATGGCGTTTCGGACGACATCGGCACAACTACTTTTGTCGAGCTTCCAGAGCCCCAGACCCACCGCGGGCATTTGACTTTCGTCGACGTTAATAACTGCTTCATTCATGGCTGTATCCACCGCGTTATGTCTCTTGCTCGATTCGGTTTTATAATTTTTTGATTGGTTTTTTCACTTTTATGACTGCTTAAACTTTTTATTCCTCGCGCTTTTTAGTCCTCGAGCGTTGCAACCAGATCGTGTTCGACAAGAAACCTGTGCGTATTAATCGCTTCACCGGTAAGCATTGGTGCTTGGCCAGCGCTGGCAGCAACAATCGCCCAAAGGC
>DGOD01000098.1 GCA_002389265.1 Gammaproteobacteria bacterium UBA4475 | reverse complement strand
GTTGGAAACAATGGCAGCCTTTTCTTACCAATGTATGAATACAACGTGCGGATTTATTGAGTATGTATCTGTTGCGCCTGCTGCTACAGGTAAATGTCCCAAATGTGGTGGTATTACGAAAAGAGAAAAACAGTAAATTATTTAACCTGTAAGATTATGGTGAGACAGAAAATATGGGCAATTTTTGCAGACAGTAGATCATTGGCTATTCAGACCTTGGCCTTGTTCTATGAAAAAACTGCCCGACACAACGTTTGCGAATTCCACAACCGTGCAACTTTCGCAAACAGATGCTAGCGTAGCCAGCGAGGTTGAAGGCGCACGGCTGGCTTCGCCGGAGACCCAGATTTCAGGCTTTGTGCAGTATATAAGGTGACAAATTCACCTTTTGCCTTCGAGACCAGTCACTACTGCCGATAAACGCATGTTGAGTCTGCTTGCAGCTGTGTGCTTATTAGCCTGGCATGATTCACAGGCAACGATCATCTGCGCGGGAGGTAGAAGATGTGCCCAAGAAGGTCTTCCAAAAGTGACGCATGTAATCCTGTCTTGGCTGTAACTGTCTTTCAAGTTTCGGTATCGGCAAGTTCCGGCATATTCACTATTTCTCTGGCGAATCATTGACTTGGACATTATGGCCGCCTTCCGTATACTTGCGGACCCGTGTTCAACGCTGTAGCCACTATGGACTACCCTAATCGTTTTGATGTCATTGTTGTCGGTGGCGGCCATGCAGGTACCGAGGCTGCGCTGGCAGCTGCGCGGATGGGTGTAAAAACCCTGTTACTAACCCAAAATATCGAAACCTTGGGTCAGATGTCCTGTAATCCGGCCATCGGTGGTATTGGCAAGAGCCATCTGGTGAAAGAAATTGACGCCCTAGGCGGGGCAATGGCCTTAGCCGCCGACCGGGCTGGTATTCACTTTCGAACCCTAAACGCTCGAAAAGGCCCCGCTGTTCGAGCGACCCGTGCGCAAGCAGATCGGCAGTTGTACAAACACGCCATTCGAGGATTTCTCGAAAATCAACCCAATCTCCAGTTGTTCCAGCAATCCGTTGACGATTTAATTGTCACTGGCGAGCGAGTTACTGGGGTAGTGACAAGTACGGGTCTGCGTTTCTTGGCAGATGCTGTGGTATTAACGGTGGGTACATTTCTCGGTGGGATTATCCATGTGGGTATGCAAAAACAGGCAGGGGGTCGTGCCGGTGACGCGCCGTCTAATCGACTTGCGGAACGATTGCGAGAGCTACCCTTCAGTGTCGGCCGTCTAAAAACCGGAACGCCACCCCGTATCGATGGTAAATCGGTCAACTATGCCGGACTGGAGATTCAGGCCGGCGACACACCTCGACCAGTCATGTCCTATATGGGTTCCACGGCAGACCATCCCGCCCAGATGAATTGTTATATCACACATACTAGCGCGCAAACCCACGACATCATTCGTGGTGGTCTGGATCGCTCGCCGCTATTTACCGGGGAAATTGATGGCATCGGTCCGCGCTACTGCCCCTCTATCGAGGATAAGGTGGTGCGTTTTGCGGATAAAGATTCTCATCAGATCTTTATAGAGCCCGAGGGGCTCAATACCCACGAATTGTATCCGAATGGCATATCGACGAGCCTTCCCTTTGATGTTCAGATGGAACTGGTGCGCAGCATTAAAGGTTTTGAGAATGCCCATATCACTCGGCCTGGCTACGCCATTGAATATGACTTTTTCGAGCCTCGAGAGCTTAAATCGTCGCTGGAGACCCGACACCTGGGAGGGCTGTTTTTTGCTGGCCAGATTAATGGCACAACGGGGTACGAGGAGGCTGCGGCGCAGGGTCTTATCGCCGGCATTAACGCCGCGAACCTCAGCCTCGAGCAGGCGCCTTACTGTCCGGCTCGAAATGAAGCTTATATCGGTGTTCTGATTGACGACCTGATTACCATGGGCACTAAAGAACCTTATCGAATGTTTACCTCTCGAGCAGAGTATCGGTTGATCTTGCGTCAGGATAATGCCGATCGTCGACTCACGGCCACTGGCCGGGCGTTGGGTTTGATATCTGAGCCGCGCTGGCAGCGCTATCTCGAGAAAGTGGAAACCATTGAGAGCAGAAAGCTGCATCTGCACAAACACTGGAGCCATCCTGGCGACGAAGCCATGGAGACCCTGTTGGGTCAAGCCTTGACTCGAGAATATAAGCTTGCTGATCTGGTAAAACGGCCAAATGTGCAGATCGAAGACTTGCTTCAAGCGGTAGGTCTCGATTGGGCCGATACTGAAATTAATGACCAGATCGAAATTGATTTGAAATACGCCGGTTATATCGACCGTCAACAGGAAGAGATTAATCGAGTCCTGAACCAGCATTCCGTCATCATCCCTGAGCTATTTAGCTACGAAGGTATTAGCGGGCTGTCGAATGAAGTTCGGCAGAAGCTAGAGCAAGTGCGGCCCGCGACCATCGGTCAAGCAGCTCGCATCTCGGGTGTGACACCGGCGGCCATTTCACTATTGCTGGTATTTCTGAAGAAAGCCCGGCACACCCTTGATGACCAAAAATCCGCATGACCAACAGTCTGGCTTTACTGGGATCAATTGAGTGGGGTATCAGCCAGTTGGGCCTCGATGGCCATAGTGGGCTGGGCGCGCAGCTGGAGCGATTTCTGCAGGGGCTGATCAAGTGGAATAAAGCCTACAACCTCACTGCCATACGAGATCCACAGCAGATGGTAGCGCTGCACCTGATGGACTCGCTGGCGGTGGCGCCCTATGTCTTTGGTGCTGCCGACCAATTGTCCGCGACCCCGGTACTTGATGTCGGCAGTGGTGCGGGTTTGCCGGGTATTCCTTTAGCGTTGTATTATCCGCAGACTGAGTTTGTACTGCTCGACAGTAATGGTAAGAAGACCCGTTTCTTGCAGCAGATGAAGATCGAGCTAGGTCTTGCGAATGTGTCGATCATCCAAGCCCGAGTGGAGGATTATGACGGTGCTTTTGAGCAGGTGATCTGTAGGGCGTTTGCCAGTTTGGCGAATATAGTAACGACGACTCAGCACTTAGTTGCCGAGGGTGGTAGTCTGTTAGCAATGAAAGGCAAGCTGGAGGATGAAAAGTTGACTGCAACTGAGCTGCAGGTCGTCGCCGTCCACGCCTTGGAAGTTCCTGGTATTGAAGCTGAGCGCCATCTCTATGAGCTGCGCCGGCATACTCACCATCAAAAGGGCGATTGAGTCGTGGCGATAGTCTTAGCAGTAACCAATCAAAAAGGTGGGGTTGGCAAGACGACCACCAGTGTTAATCTTGCTGCCTCCCTTGCGGCGATCAAACGTCGGGTTCTGTTGATTGACCTCGACCCGCAAGGTAATGCGACCATGGGGAGTGGGGTCAACAAGAGTAATCTGGAGGCCTCAATCTATGAGGTGCTTGTGGATGGCAGCAGTATCAGCGAGGCGCGAATTAACGCAGAAGCGTCTGGCTATGACCTGGTGGGAGCAAACGTCGAGCTCTCAGGTGCTGAAGTTGAGTTGCTGGCGCTCGAAAGGCGGGAGTATCGCTTGGCGGAAGCGCTGGCTTTGGTGAGTGACGATTATGACTTTGTTGTGATTGATTGCCCACCCAGCTTGAGCCTGCTGACGATTAACGGCCTGGTGGCTGCAGATGCGGTGATCATCCCCATGCAATGTGAGTATTATGCGCTTGAGGGTCTATCGGCGTTGGTATCGACAATCAGTAGAATCACGGAACATCTCAACCCAGAGCTGGCGATCGAGGGCATCCTGCGTACCATGTATGATCCTCGCAACAGTTTGACCCAAGATGTGTCGCAGCAGTTGTTAGATCACTTTGGGGATAAGGTCTATCAGACGGTTATCCCCCGTAATGTGCGTCTCGCAGAGGCGCCAAGTTATGGGTTGCCGGTTTTGTACTATGATAAGCAATCCCGTGGCGCCAAAGCCTATCTGGCATTGGCGAGCGAGCTTGCGCGTCGCTGCGAGCCGCAGCCCCGAATCAAGCTGACGACCAGTCAGCAGCCAGGAGATTAGTCATGGTAGCTAGGAAACGTGGGCTCGGGCGCGGCCTGGACGCCCTGCTGGGCGCACAGAACAAATCGTCTGCTGGTGAGTCAGTAGATATCGGTCAGCGCCTCGATGAAGTCCCTGTAGAATGGATTCGACCGGGTAAATATCAGCCTCGCAAGATCATGGATGAGGAGGCGCTGCAGGAGCTGGCGGCTTCCATCAAGGCTCAAGGTTTGATGCAACCTATCGTACTGCGTTCGGTGGGCGATCAACGGTATGAAATTATCGCCGGCGAACGCCGTTGGCGGGCGAGCCAGTTAGCTGGTTTGGATAAAATTTCGGCAGTCATCCGCGAGGTTAATGACGAAGCAGCCGTCGCGATGTCGCTGATTGAGAATATCCAGCGAGAAGACTTGAATCCCATGGAAGAGGCACTCGCCTTGCAGCGTCTGGTGGATGAGTTTGATTTAACCCATCAACAGGTGGCTGATGCGGTGGGTAAAAGCCGAACAGCGGTGACCAATTTTCTCCGTTTGAGTCATCTTGGCGGTGAAGTTGCACAAATGCTGGGCAATGGTGATATCGAGATGGGCCACGCGCGGGCCTTGCTGACGCTATCAGCGGATCTTCAGGTCCGAGCGGCGCGGGAAATTGTTGCTCAACATTTGAATGTAAGGCAAGCAGAAGCCTTGGTTCGACAGTTGTTGGCTGGTCCGAAAGCCGATAAGGCGGCAGTTCAAACCGATACCGATACCAAACAGCTGGAAAATCGCCTGACCAACAAGCTAGGCCAGCCGGTGAACATTCAACATTCGGCCAAAGGCAAGGGCAAATTAGTGATTAAGTACAACAGCCTGGATGAGCTCGATGGCATTCTCAGCCGGTTTGGAGAGCTTGAATAGGACAGTTTGCGATGGCTTATGGCTAAGAAATCGGTCATAAACCTAAAAAATCAGGTTTTCCAGTGATCTCACGTTGAATGGTCACAGCTAAATCTCTATACTCTGCCCCCGCAATACATAGGGCGCTTTACACAAGAGCCCGGGAGCCTGTGCGGTATGAACATTGGACATCCAATAAGTCTAATTGGGCATAATCCCGTATATAGGATCGTTATCGCGCAACTGCTGATAACATTGGTGTTGGCCCTGGCGGGTTTGGCGATTGATTGGGTCTACGCCTACTCAATGGCCCTTGGTGGGCTGGTCAGTGCCCTCCCCAGTGGTTTTATGGCATGGCGCTTGAATCGACAGGTGATTAATCCTGCATTAGCGTTCAAAACCATGGTAGTGGGTGAGGTAGGAAAATTAGTACTCACGGCGTTGATGTTTGCCGCCGTGTTTGGTTGGGTTAAGCCGTTGAGCATTCCGATGTTCTTTGCGGTATTGGTTCTGGCCATGATGCTGAATGTGATCGTCCCTTTGGTCGATCGTCAGCCCCATGACCAGCAGACATAATTGAGTTTTGCTGAGAACAGACGAGTATGGCAGGCGAAGACCAGACTTCCGGTGAATATATACAGCACCACATTACGAACCTGACCTATGGTCAGTTGCCCGATGGTAGCTGGGCGCTCGCCCACACCCCTGAAGAAATTAAGAGTATGGGTTTTTTGGCAATCCACGTTGACACTATGCTGTGGTCGCTCATGACGGGTTTTGCCTTTTTGGCGATTTTTATCATCGCTGCGCGGAATGTGACAGCCGCCGTTCCCGGTACCTTGCAGAATCTCTGCGAAATGGTGGTGGAGTTTGTCGAAGACAATATTCGGCAGGTGTTTGGTACTCGCCCCAACCCGATTATAGGGCCACTGTCATTAACCATTTTGGTCTGGGTGTTCTTAATGAACCTAATGGACCTGATCCCTATCGATTTTGTGCCTTGGGTAGCCCATGCTGCGGGTATCAATTACTTCAAGATTGTCGCCACTACTGATCCCAATGCCACCTTAGGCATGGCGCTAGGGGTTTTTGCCCTGGTGCTCTACTACAATATAAAGATCAAGGGGCCGATCAAATTTGGCGCCGGGTTGTTCACCCACCCCATTCCCCATTGGAGCATGTACTGGTTTAACATTATCCTCGAAACGGTGGATATGATTGCCAAGCCTTTGTCTCATGGGCTGCGACTATTCGGTAACATGTATGCTGGCGAAATGATTTTCATCCTCATTGCTTTGCTGCCATTTTATGCACAATGGGCCCTGTCACTACCTTGGGCTATCTTCCATATTCTGATCATTAGCCTTCAGGCGTTTGTCTTTATGATTTTAACAATCGTATATTTGACTCAAGCACACGAGACTGGCGAGCACTGATTAAGAAGAAGTTGTAAAAAAAACACTTAATTTATTTTTTTGAGCACAGCAGGAGTAGAGCATGGAACAATCCTTAATTTATATCGCCGGCGGCATTTTGATGGGTCTTGGCGCGATTGGTAGTGGTGTTGGTATCGGTATTTTAGGCGGCAAGTACCTGGAAGGTGTTGCACGTCAGCCAGAGCTGCAGCCTATGTTAATGACTCAGTTGTTTATCTCGCTGGCATTGGTCGACGCGGTACCCATTATTGCTGTTGGTATCTCTTTGTATATGATCTTTGCGGTATAAAGCCCGGCATTCGGGAATCAATTCCCGAACGTTATTTGCCGAACTTTATTTTTCGAAATCCGAGGTGAAGTGTGACTATTAATTTAACGATGCTAGGTCAGCTGATATCGTTCGTGATGTTTGTCTTGTTCTGCATGAAATTTGTCTGGCCGCCATTGACTCAAGCCATGCGCGAACGTCAAAAGGCGCTAGCTGAAGGCTTGGAAAAAGCTGTCCTGGCAGAAAAACAGCTGGAGTCTGCGAATGATGCTGCGGCCGTCGAGTTGGAAGCAGCTAAAAAGCAAGCAGCAGAATTGATTGCACAAGCGCGTCAGCGCGCCAATCAGATCGTCGAAGATGCGAAGGGTCAGGCCACCGAAGAAGCTGACCGGATCAAACTCGGCGCTCAGTCTGAAATTGATCAGGAAGTGAATCGGGCGCGAGAGTCTTTGCGTGCCAGAGTCGGTGAGCTGGCGATACAGGGCGCAGAACGAATCCTTGAAAGCAGTGTGGATCAAGCGCGACATCAAGAGATGTTGAACAAGCTCGCGGCGCAATTGTAGAGGCGACTGGAAATGGCTGAGTCAGAAAATACTACGATTGCCCGACCCTATGCTCGTGCTGCATTTTCACAGGCGTTGGATGAGACTGCGGGTTTGACCAACTGGTCTCGTATGTTGACTGTGTTGAGTGCAACTGTCGAGATGGCGCCGGTACGGAAAGCGTTGGATAACCCACGTTTGACTACGGAGCAGGAAGCCAGTTTGATGATTGGTCTGCTAGGTGATGAATTGTCTGACAAGGGTCAGAATTTCGTCACGGTATTATCGACCTATGGTCGAATCGCCCTGCTGCCAACGATCGCTGAAATTTTTGAGCTGTTGAAAGCAAACCATGAAAAAACCATGGACGTCACATTGACCAGCGCTTTTGAAGTCAGTGCTGAAGACAGTTCG
The DNA here is from genome assembly GCA_002389265.1 of Gammaproteobacteria bacterium UBA4475. Classification (GTDB taxonomy): domain Bacteria; phylum Pseudomonadota; class Gammaproteobacteria; order Pseudomonadales; family Azotimanducaceae; genus UBA4582. The sequence continues at coordinate 180 of DGOD01000098.1, read as the reverse complement.
AAATTATCAGAAGCATTAAAGAAGCGTTTACAACGTGAAGTGAATTTGTCGGCAACAGTCGACAAGGCGCTGCTAGGTGGCGTGATCATCAGAACTGAAGATACAGTGATAGATAATTCTGTTCGTGGCAAGCTTCAGAAACTCGCTCAAGTACTGGGTTAAGACCAAGTCGCAGGCGAA
>DGOD01000340.1 GCA_002389265.1 Gammaproteobacteria bacterium UBA4475 | reverse complement strand
AAACAATGTTGCGAAACCCTTCTCCTGCCTAATGGAGAATTCGGCTACCAGTTGCATATTACCGCAGCATTGGAAGTCGGGCCTGGTGCAAGAAGTCAGGTATTGCACCGGGAGGAAGATTCATTCACATTTTTCCCAAAACCACGTCCCAATCTCATCGTCGCGAGTATGTGGGCAATATCAGATTTCCGTGCGGACAATGGTGCAACGCTGTTGGTACCAGGCAGTCACAAATGGCCTGAAGATCGGATTGCTAAAGACGAGGAAATTGTTCAGGCAGAAATGCCGGCTGGATCGGTACTTTTCTGGATGGGTGGCACATTGCATGGTGCCGGTGCCAATACAGCGCAAGACTGGCGCTACGGCGTCATCCTGACCTATTCCGTAGGTTGGGTACGTCAAGAAGAAAACCAATACCTGAACATTCCGCCGAAAAGGCTTGCCGAACTGTCGCCTGAAATTAGACAAATTACTGGATTTGATATGTATCGGGGGCTGGGGTTTTACGACCCTTCTGTTCGTCGATAGTTTCAGCCTGCGACGTTAACTCCGGACTCGACCGGCCAACAAAAAGATACGTTATGTTTTGGGAAGAAGGAGTTAACTATGTGTTCAACATGACGCGACCGAAAGTGGCATGAGTAGGCTGCGCGGACGCGCCTTAAACGGATGGTCGTTTTTTTCCTAGTGGCAGCACTGACGCTTGCGGTTATCTTGATTGGCCTGACAACAACCGGCTTTGCCACGCCCGAAGCCGCAGTAGAAATGATCCGGCTCTCGGTGCAACTAGCGTCACCCTGGGTGTTTCTCGCCTTTATTGCCTCCCCCCTAAATCAGCTCGCCCCCAGCGAGTTCGCCAACTGGTTGTTGCGTAACCGCCGTTACCTCGGCCTTTCTTTCGCTGCCGGCTTCGGTTGGCAGGCGGCGTTCATTGGGGTAATGCTGGCCCGGCACAACACCTATTACTGGGAGGAACTGCACAACGACCATGATCTTTTCCTGCGCATGATCAGTTACGTCTTCCTGACTGCAATGACTGTCACCTCATTTTTCCCGGTGCGGCGCAGAATGCACCGAGAGCACTGGCGCTACCTTCACCTGGCGGGCATCTGGTTTTTCTGGGCGGCTATCTGGGTGAGTTATGCAGGGCAAGCCGCAAGTGCTGGCGCCAGGACTATTGATTTTATCTACACAATTCTTGGGCTTCTCGCGCTATCGTTACGCCTTGTCGCTTACCAGAGGACCCGCAGTCGTGGTTTAGTCTCGCCATGATGAACTCAATCGGCTGTATCTCGGCCATCGCTGCACAGCGCCGCGTCGATACAACGGCACTAATCTGCCAAGGCGTTACAGCCCAATACCCACACAATATTACCGACTCATCACCACAGGAGACAGCGTGAGCATAATCCAAAGTATCGAAAACCTGGCCTATAAAATTGCCAACCCGATTGTTAAGGCGCTGCTGCGCTCACCATTACACAAGATTGCAAGTGGTTCTCTGACATTACTGCACTTTACAGGTCACAAGAGTGGCCGGCGCTTCATAACACCGCTTAGCTACGTACGGAAACGAGATACCGTTTGGCTATTGTCAGCTCACAGCACCCGCTGGTGGATGAACCTGCGCGGCGGCGACGCAGCCGTTGCATTGGAAATTGCAAGAACAACCTACACCGGTAAGGCACGCCTCTGGGAGACAGACACTACGGAATTACGAGATCGCGTGCGAGACTATCTTAGCGCCCTTCCACGGGACGCCAAAGTCTATGGCATCAAGCTTGACGACAATAAATTGCCCGATGAGGCCAGCCTGATAAAAGCCGCACCACAACTGATCTTCGTGGAAATCCAACTAGACTCTCAGGCTGGTTAGCCGTTACCAATATCGAGCGAAACAGTGGATCTTCGATATTCAAACCCACTGCGGTTAGAAGATATAGACGCCCTTTTTCAACCTTCAGAATAGTATCGTCATCCCTGGGGGTTGCCCGTAATCCCCTCTATCCCCCGTTTCCTTCACGAGCTGGATTATTTGGGCTCAGAAATTCGGCGATATGTCTCTAGAATCCGAACCTCGGCCGATCGAGACTGTCACCGATGTATAGTCAAATGTGCTGGGAATCAGAATAGCGTCGTTTGTTGATCAGTCAGGTCTCTAGGCGGTGAACGATTCTGTGGATCCTCTCGCTGATCCAGCCCCAGGTGCTTCAGGATCTGAACGGTCCGACGCATCGGGAATAACATCAGGATCTTCAATTGATACGATGATCCGGACAGGCCCGCCACACTTTTCGCACTTCTCTATATCAATGGCAAACACGCGCTTGAGCCGTTGCGCCCATCCGAACGCGGCCCGGTCTCAAATAAGCCTTTGGTTTCGGGTTCTCTTGTTCTTCTACCGGTTTCTGAGGAACAACGTCCTTACGCAGTTTGCTGTTGTACGGAAGGCCGCCCCGTGAGATAACCCCATGAAACCGGGTCAGTTTGACCCGTGGTTTTGGTACCAGTGCTGCCAGGCGCCCCATGAATTCCATTGGACTGAGTGGGGCCGCCTTCGGACGACATGTGAAGTTCCGTCGTCGTACGGCGTCTTCAAGGCGATGACGACATTGCCGTTGTTGGCTAAGGACAATCGTCTCTCTGCAATGGCTGG
>DGOD01000285.1:1477-11848 GCA_002389265.1 Gammaproteobacteria bacterium UBA4475 | reverse complement strand
ACCGGTATACTCAGGATGAATACCGCCTTGCAGGCACACCTCAGTTGCACCACGCTCATAGGCCTCACGGGTGCGCCGCATGATCTCTTCCGGAGCCAAGTCATAAGGCCGACCACGCAGGTTATCACTCATTTTGCCCTTCGAAAATGCGCAGAACTGACATTTGAAATAACAGACATTCGTATAGTTAATATTGCGATTGACCACGTAAGTCACCTCATCACCGGCGACCTTTTTACGCAATTGATCGGCAGCCTGACAGACATACGTAAAATCGTCGCCACGGGCCTGAAATAAACGCACAATCTCTGTCTGCTCAAGTTCATCACCGGCAACCGCCTTATGGATGATGCGCTGCAAATCCGCACTTGCCGGCATTTTGGTCAGACTTGAGACCCGCGCAAGATCTCCTGCTGGGGCATCGACGATCGCACCCGCGGCCCAGTCTTCGACTCGCGCAAAGCCCTCACCATCAATACCTTGACGCAACAGTGGTTGCAACTGGGGGTCAACCCAATGATCAAGATCCATCGCGTAAGCCGGATAGATAGCTAAACGCTCAATCAGCACTTTGCCGGCACTCGCGGTCTCATCAGCAAGGTGACCCAGGTGCGGCCATGGAGCCTCGGGGTTAACAAAATCCGGCGTGACGGGTGACACGCCGCCCCAGTCGTTGATCCCGGCACCAACGATCTGTTCCAGCACACCAGGACTTAAATTAGGCGGCGCTTGAATATTCATCGACGAACCAAAAATAATTCGCGCTAGGGCAATGGTCCACAATAACTCATTAAGATCAGGCTCTGGCGCTTTCGCCATCAAGGTTTCCGCCTTGGCCCGAAAATTCTGAATGATAATTTCCTGAATATGACCGTGGGCAATATTTGCCTGTCGTAGAACCAGCAAGGATTCGATACGTTCTCGCCGAGTTTCACCTATGCCTATTAACAGGCCACTGGTAAAGGGTACTCGAGCCTCTCCTGCCAGGCGAATTGTGTCAAGCCGCAAGGCTGGAACCTTGTCCGGAGATCCATAGTGCGGCATACCTTTTTCTAACAACCTGTCAGAGGCGCTCTCCAACATAATGCCCATGGAGATAGACACCTGACGCAATTCGGCAAATTCAGCAGCGGTCATTAGCCCGGGGTTAAGGTGCGGAAACAAACCCGTTTCTTTAAACACCATCTCTGCCATATCCCGCAAATAGGACAGGGTTGAGTCTTGCTTCAACTCTTTAAGGCCCTCTCTTGCCGCCTTGTAGCGTAATTCGGGCTTATCTCCCAGCGTAAACAAGGCTTCTTTACACCCAGCTCGAGCGCCGTCTTGAGCTATTTTTAGCACCTGTTCAGGCGTTAAATACGGCGCTTGTAATTTTCTTGGAACCTGGGCAAAGGTACAATAATGACAAACGTCTCGGCAAAGGTGCGTTAGCGGAATGAAAACTTTGCGCGAATAAGAAACTGTATTCTGGTGACCAATATCGCGAAGATTTGATGCGACTTGCATCAAGCTCTGGGTGTCTTCTGTAGTCGCAAGCGCCAACACTTCATCATCCGACAGTGGAGCAGTGGCGGCCTGGGTCAATAACGCACGATAATCAATCATGATTTCATCCTCTATTTACCAATTCTGGCGGTAGATTTTCGAGAATACCGCTACTCTCAATGAATCGCTGCGTATGGGTTTTCAAATTTTGTCGGAGTAACTCTGCAGCGAGCACGACAACGTCAGCCGCAGTATCAATATCCAGTCCGATACCCGGCAACTTCGCCACCAGCGGTTCTATTCCGCGCGTTCTGGCAATACTCAAATGGCGCCGAAAACTATCTTCGCCGAACCCGAACGCCATACAATCAGGCGGCGAACACACTACGCAATTGGAACCGCCGAGATCCGACGCGGGCACGATACCAAACTCTGCATGATCTTGATGACCAAAGCCATCTAGCACGACCTCCAACTCTTCAACCGTCACCAGCGGCACATCACCGGGCAAAAACATCATGGTCGTGACGCCCTCTGCTCGCAGCATCTGCCCCGTACAGGTCACCGCATTGATAAGACCCGGTTCAGCCGGCTCCGCAATGAGTCTGACTGAATAGCTTCGAGCAATTTCCGCAACTCTGATATCGTTGCTGACGATAAGCACTTCATCAATTCGATCACAGGTCGTCACGGCCTCGAGCACGTCCTCGACCATCGCCTGAAAAAACTCAGCTCGTTGACTCGCCGACAGCCAGCTGCCCAACCGCTGCTTGGCATTTTCCAGCTGTTTGATCGGTATAACCACGGCAGTTGTCATGATGGCGTTTTGGCAGTCGACAGTTGATGGGCAAAATCCAGAACGCGTGTTGCGAGCGCGGTCCGGTCGTCCAACGTTAACATGACTGTGTTGGTGACGATAGTCGGTATCCCCAACGCCTCAATTTCAGATTTAAGGTCGGCATCCTGGTCATCGATCACGAATCCATCGATTCGACCGAGGTAATGCTTGGCTACCGCCAGCGCCGACTGGGGCATCCCTAGTTCCGCCATCATTTTCGCTGCGGGGCCCTTAATGGCCAAGCCGCCAACAATCGGTGAGACAGCGATCACTGGCGCGTTGGAGGCTCTCATCGCCGTCAATGTACCAGGCAAGGCCAGAACCGGATCGACGCTCACAAAGGGATTAGACGGGCAAATAACAATCGCAGACAAGTCCGGATCCTGTAGACCGGCCAGAAACCCGGGACTCGGCAGCGCCGCTCCGATCCCTTCGAATTCGAAACCGATGACTTCCGGGACGCAGCGATCGCGGACAAAGTAATGCTGGAACGCCAGCGACTCACCTGTGCGGGTTTGAACAATGGTCGCTACAGGATTGTCTGTCATAGGCACCAGTTCATGCTGAATCCCGAGACGCTGACAGAGTGTTCGGGTCACCTCAGACAGGCTCGCACCTGTCGTCAGTAGTTGCTGCCGCAGGATATGGGTTGCCAGGTCTCGATCACCAAGGGCAAACCAGGTCTCACCCTGAAGCTGGGTCAGGGCAGCGATAAAATTCCAACTTTCACCTTGCTGACCCCAGCCAAGCTCCTTGTTGTTAATGTCGGCCAGGGTATACATGACAGTATCCAGGTCCGGGCAAATGGGCAGCCCGAGGTGGCGAAAATCATCGCCGGTGTTGGCGACAACCAACAACTGCTCAGGTGCCAGGACGTGAGCAAAACCCAGCGCAAGCTTCGCCCCACCGACGCCACCGGAGATTGCAAGACACTTGGGTCGGGTACGGCTATTCATCATCAATTATCGGAATAGATCCATGGCCTTCGGCCTTATAAGAGGCCTGACACCCCGTAACGCCTGATCTTCAGGCTCTTTAGGTTGGTAACCCCGGACTAGTACTACTGGCGTTTTCTCACTCGTCTGTCCCATCACCAGCGAAGCGCCGGCCGCCATTTCGTCTGCCGCCGCCACCAGAGTAACCTTCAGCTCACGCCCGTAGATGTCGGTCTTGCCTACATAGTCTTCCAGGGCTGTAAAACCCGCCACACCAATCGCCAAACCCAGCGAGCCATTGCGCCATGCGCGACCGAGGCTGTCGTTGATAATCACGCCCACATCGACACCGTGACACTGTTTAATAAAGACTCTGATCCGCTCCGCGCTGGCATCAGGATCCACGGGCAACAACAGGCACAGGGAATCATCGGCATCATCCTCATGGGCGATGTTCGACTGATCGATACCCGCATTGGCCTGGACGAAACCCAGCCTGTGCTCAACGATCAATACACCTTGGCGCTTGCGGACCACTTCATTGGACTCATCCAGGATGGCCTGCACCTTACGCGGATCTTTGTCCACTTCCAGGCCCAAGGCCACGGCGTCAGCCGAAGGCGTTACCGAGCGCAAATCCAGATAGCGATTCTCAGCCTTCGAAATTACCTTCTGAGCGATCACGATGACATCATCTGCCTGCAATGCTTCGCCCATGGCCAATACTGCATCACTGATAATTTGCGCCAGATCATCCCCAGGCTCGATCATGGGAACGTCTTCAATACCGATGAAGCTCAGTCTCATGGACTATTCAGCCACTGGTGCGCCGGTGATGACGATGCCGGCTCCGTTAATCTTGTGATGCCGGTTAATGGAAATCAGCACCGATGTCATCGCCTCAGCCGCCGCAGAATTTGCTAGGGGACCCGCATGCCAGCCCCGCAGCCCAAGGGCTTCTACCAGCTTAATAACGGTGTCACGAGCCGCGCGTTTGTTACCCGTCACCAAAACATCACAGGCGATGCCATGGTCACCCTGCAAATGCATAGCCCCCACATTTTGGAAGGCTGAGACGACATCAACCTCATCGCCGAGCAATGCTTGGGCTCGAACAACCGCCGAGCCGCCTTCAGGCAGCTGCACTGTGCCGACCTTAGGTGGCATCAGAGGCACAGTCACATCAATCAGCACCTTGCCGGTCAGGGCTGGCTTCACCGTCTCTAGGGTACTGAGCTGGTGAGAGAACGGCACTGTTAGTACCACTAAGTCCGCAGCCGTTGCGGCCTCGAGGTTTTCATGCCCACTGACGTTCAAATCCGGAAACTCTTTCAACAGGTCAGCGGCCGCCGATTGACCCTTCTCGAGGGTCCGTGAGCCAATCAAGATCTGATATCCAGCTCGGGACCACTGCCTGGCGAGCCCACCACCCAGATCACCTGTGCCGCCTAATATTGCAATGGATTTAATTTGGTCTGACATATTACGTTTCTCGTTGGTAAAAGGGCCTGATTATTCCTCAATCGCCGCATGCAAACAACCGCCAAACCCTCGCGAGCAGAGATCCACCGGCAATGCCATCACGATTAGCTCATATAGCGCCGGTCAAGCTCGTTCTGAATAATGCTAATACACTGGGACGCGTGAAGCATTACTGGACCCAGGGAGATCTTTTTGACACCTTGCCGCACCATCGCTTTAAAATTCTTTTTTGGCATGGGTATATGGTCCGTCAACAGGAATACCGCATCCACTGGGATATCCACTGTTCGAATGTCATCGCCCTTGGGATCCAGCAAAAACACTTGTCGCTCTAAGACTTTGGCTTTCACTAGATGTTCGAAGCTGATGGCGGTGGCCCGCACGCCAATGGGCGTGGTAACGCTAACCTCTTTACCGAGACCCTTGGCAAACTGCAGGCTGTCAGCAATCACCTTGAGCAGCGCGGCTTCCGTCGTACCACCCAAGTTACCAAGCTGCGCACCTTGCAGCGTCAGGCAACGGGAAAAATCCAATGAATCTTCAAGCACCAGGCTGAGCGTTGTGTCTTCTCGATGACCTTTGGATATTAACAAAGCGCTGACGATGATCTGCGCCAGGTACTCTACATGGGCACCGGTACCCACTGACGCCAGGAAATGAGCGGGATCGGTGCTGGCGGCACGGGCACGAACAATAAATTCAGGCATGGACCACTAACCTTTTAGACTGCGGTAGAAAGCTGTAGCCAGCGTCCCCGAACGTGTATCACCCATCAGACCCGGGTGCATCTTATTCATCACATAGGCAATGCTACTGCGCGCCGCTTGGTCGATGATCACCAAAGAACCACCCCAACCACCCCAGGAACACACCTGAGGCTTGAGAATCCCGAAGCCCAAACCAAAGCTCATTGGCACATTCAACACCAGATCCTCGCCTGAGATCCGCGGCCGCATCACGCTGGAGGCAGTCTCCGGCGACATCAGCCTAACGCCATTGGCCGCACCACCACAGGCCAGTATCGCGTGGATTTTGGCGACTGATCGCGCATTACCATGACCATTGGCCGCCGGAATTTCCGCTCGACGCCAGCCCTCGGTTCTTGACGCCAGGGCATTGGTTGCAGGGCTTCTAAAGGTTTTAACGCGAATGGAGTCAGCGTCACCGGCCAATTCCAGTCGACCTTTCGAGTTAGGGGGCACCAGATCACTGATGCGTGGGAATTCAGACAGCGGCACTCCGATAAAGAAGTCAGCCTGTAATGGCCGCGCAATCTCGGTCTGAAAGAATTCGCCGATACTCTGACCGGTAATGCGCCGAACAATCTCGCCGATTAAAAACCCCTGGGTAATCGCGTGATAGCCCGTGACCGAACCCGGCGTCCACCAAGGCTTTTGCGCCGCCAGTAAATCGGTGATCTTGTCCCAGTCATACAATTGGGTCTCAGAGACCCTGACCTCCAGACCTGAGAGCCCCGCCGCATGGTTCATCACATGCCAGACTTTGACTTCCTCTTTCCCGTTCTGGGCAAATTCGGGCCAGTACTGTGCTACCGGCGCATCGAAGTCCAATTCACCCCGATCCGCCAAAAGCAGCGCACACAAAAAAGACATGGTTTTGGTCGTACTGTAGACATTGGTGATGGTGTTTTCCTGCCAGGGTATCTGTTGCGCCTCATCCTGGTGCCCTCCCCAGAGATCAACCACCATCTCGCCATCAACGGTGGCCGCGAAGGAAGCTCCGAGATCAGCCCCAGATTCAATACTCGCAGCGAGTAATTCTCTGACATTTTCGAATCGGGGATCGCAATACCCTTGAATCTCTATAGACATACGTTTCACCATCATAATATGAATGTTTCGCTCACTGGCTGAGCTGCCAGGCTGACTTCTCTCCAAACACGTCAGCCTGCCTCTTATTGCCTCGCCTCGACCGACGTTATAAGAACACTCAGGTCAAGCCATTGGCAATACCCAACATCGAACAGTGTCTTGATATCGATGCTTCAGTTTGGAATCTGAAGCTCACCCCATCTTAAAAAGCAAATTAACAGGAGATTTAGATTGCGTTGAAGATCGAATCCGTGAATGACAAAAGTTTTCCACAATTTCTGTGGATAAGTCTGGTGATAACTTCTTCCACCAAGGGTTTAAGGGCTAAAAACCAGCCACTATGAAATTGTACATTTTTTAACCAGATCATGAGGGCCGCGTAATATCAATAACTTACGTGCGCAATCTAGAATAATCGAGAACAATCATGATCTCTGCTGGAATTTTTCCAACTCGGGTCAGATTGTGAATAAGTTTTTCAGGTTTTGTTAAAAACACCCTAAAAAACCCGTCTCAAACAACCTGTTAAAGGTGGTTTTTCGACATCTGACCCTAAATTTAGCCCAACCTAGCACGGGGTTAGTCTCCACATGATGGGCGCCACAGTTGAACTGCAATGGGATGCCTGCGAGCAATAGCCAAAATAAAGAACAGCATTCAATCGAAACATTTCCAGCCCGATATACCGAATGTCTGGTGGCACGGTCTGTCTTTGTGCTATTTTTGCGCCACATGACTCCACAATAAGCCGCGACACATGGGTGCAATTTCAAACTTTTTCGGTGATCTCAAGGTCATCCTCGCAACGCTAACTCAATCGGCTCCGCAAGATGACCAGGTGGGCTCTCTGGCGCTACTGGTTCAACAACATGCGCGATCCCATCCGCAGGATATTGCCTTGTTGTGCGAAAACGAGGTCGTTACCTGGCAAGCATTGAATGCCCGAGCTAATCGGGTTGCACAAACACTCAAAGCTCAGGGTGTCGAGCATGGTGACTGCGTCAGCATTTTCATGCAAAACCGGATTGAGTTTGTCGTCGCGCTGCTTGGCGTGACGAAGTTGGGGGCGATCGGCGGGTTAATCAATACTAACCTGACACTCAAACCACTCACCCATTGCATCAGCTTGATTCAGTCGAAGAAGTGTATCTTTGGTGAGGAATTGACCGGCGCACTGGCAGAGATTCGTGGTGATCTGGACCTGCAGGACGGCAGAGATTATTTATTTGTCAGCGATAGTGGCGCCTCGAAGGCACCAGACTGGGCCCTGAATCTGAGCTGCAAAGATGCCGCCGATGACACGCCCGATCCGGTTGAAGCGGCCAAAGTCAAACTGGGCGACAAGGCGTTTTACGTCTTCACCTCTGGCACCACCGGCTTACCCAAAGCGGCCATAGTCTCCTATAAACGCGCCTTGTTCGCGGCCGACTTATCTTCCAAGTCAGTGATGCGGATCACCCGTCAGGATCGAATGTATAACTGCTTACCGCTGTATCACGGCACGGGCCTGATGATTGGCCTCATGGCGACCTTTCAGGTAGGTGCGTCAACGGTCATCAAGAGACGCCTGTCGGTCAGCGCTTTCTGGGACGATATCCGCCGCTATCAATGTACGTGCTTCGTCTATATTGGCGAATTTATTCGCTACTTGATGAGCAGACCAGCACAGGCTAACGACGCGCAGAACCCTATTAGAGCCATTATTGGCAATGGTCTGCGCCCGGACATATGGGAGGCTTTTCAGTCGCGTTTCAATATCGAGCGCATTGGTGAATTCTACGCAGCAAGCGAGGGCAATGGCGGCTTTGCCAACGTGTTTAACAAAACCTGCACCGTCGGTCTCAGCAGCGTACCGGTCAAACTGGTTAAATATGATGTCGCCGCTGACGAAATACTACGAGACAACGACGGCCACTGCATTGAGGTCGGAAACGGCGAAACGGGTCTTTTGTTAATCCAGGTGACAGATAAATCGAAATTTGACGGCTATACCGATGCCGAGGCCTCAGCAAAGAAACTCCTGAACAATGTACTTGAGCCGGGCGACCAGTACTTTAACAGCGGCGACCTGATGAAAACCGTGGATGTCGGCTTTGCCTTTGGGCAAAAGCACTATCAATTTGTCGATCGGGTTGGCGACACCTTCCGTTGGAAGAGTGAAAACGTATCCACCAATGAGATCGCGGAAATCATCAACGACCACAAAGATGTCGTGTTCTCTAATATTTATGGTGTCGAAATCCCCGGCGCCGATGGCCGCGCCGGCATGGCTGCCATCGTTTTCAGGGACGACATCAATCTTGGCAATATCGATCTGACGTCACTCTCTGAGCACATCGTCAAGAATCTACCCAGCTATGCTCGGCCACTCTTTCTTCGCGTTCTGAAAGAACTGCCCACAACTACGACCCACAAACTGCAGAAAAATGACCTGCGCGCCGAAGCCTATCACCTCGACCGAGTTGATGATGACTTGCTGGTACTGAAACCCGGCACTACCTGCTACGCCAGGTTAGACACCGACTTCTACGATAAAATCATCAGTCGCGAAGTGGCGTTCTAGAAGTGGCATTCTAGAAAACCAAACGCCACCTTGCGGCGCGAGGTAAGGCCCATGTCGCCAACGTGAGCGCTGCGCTCAAACCTCTTGAGAGGATCTGACGCTGACGCCGAACACTGGTTTGTTGACTTAAGGAGACCCACATGAGTAGAACCATCGTTGGCGTGATCACGACCACCTTTGTCATTTTTATCTATGGTTTTTTGTTCTGGCAGGTCAATGCCCTGCCCTACGAAGCCTTGCAGCAAACTTCCGATGACGTCGCCGCCCAAACTATGCTTAAAGAGCATTTTCCTCGCTCAGGGAGCTACTATATTCCCGGGCGACAAAACAGCGAGGCTGACTTCATCAAGCTCGCAGAACAGGGCCCGGTGGGCTTTGTCCATATTGATATCGATGGCAAGCCTGCCTTCGATCCTGCCGTCATGATCAGGGGCCTGGTCTTGAATTTTTTGTTCGTCAGTCTGTTGGCTGGCCTGTTCAAAATAACTCGCGCGACTGAGTTTCGAGATTTCGCCAGAACCTCACTGGTTGCCGGCGCCGCTGCCGTGCTGCTGATTGACGGTGGCAACATCGTCTGGTGGTCAGCACCCATTAACTGGCAAATCTGGTTCAGCATTTATCACTTCACCACCTTCGTCATTGCCGGCCATCTACTGGGTATTTTTATGAAAACCAAGGCCTCAACAATTGGATGATCGAACGCGCCACAACGGGTACTTTCAATGACCACAAAGCCTCAGTCACGCTGGACGCGCTTGGCCTGGAGCCATACCCTCTTACCCATTAATCTGAGTGCGGGGCAGGCCGAAGCAAGCTTTACCGATGACGCGCAAAGTTTGGTTCAGACTTGAACTTGAGAAGCAGAAACTGCTGCCCGTTAGGTTCATGACCTGCGGGCAGCAAACTCAGCTTACCTAAAACTCAGCGCACCTAGAAGATGGCTAACATCTCTTCAAATGCCACCATCTGCCCACCCTTGGCAGACGAGGGCACCAAGATGGGCGTTTTTATCCCCGCATCAAACCAGGCTTCAATCCCGTCTCTAACCTGCGTTGCGGTACCGAACAGGGTCGTGTCAGCCAACCATTGATCTGTGAGAAAGTGCGGGATTCGATCTCGATCACCTGCTTCTATCGCGGCTTCGATGCCATTCATTTCATCTTCGTAACCGGCTTCTTTCCAATAATTCCGGTAATTCGGCAACATGGCATAGGAGGTCAGCGTCTTTCGATTCAC
>DGOD01000285.1:0-1317 GCA_002389265.1 Gammaproteobacteria bacterium UBA4475 | reverse complement strand
CCCTGGCCAATATCCTCAGACAGCCCAATCATCTTCTTTCGCAAGGTCGCAAGGACAATGGGCGGTAATTCGCCGACTCGGGGTACTGCACGTAACTCTTCCACAAAATTACGCGTATCGGTCAGGGGCTTACCCGCTGAAATACCCCGAGATCTCAAGGCAGGCTCATGACTAACACCAATACCGAATCGAAACCGGCCATCTGATACTTCGTGAATAAAGGATGCTGTTTGGGCAAAGTCTGCCACCTGCCGAAAATAGATCGGCATGATACTGGTACCAAAGACGATTTCATTCGTGGTGAATGCCAAGGCTTCGCAGAGCGCCATAGAATCCCCCATGCTTGGGGCGAAAATACCGCTGAAGCCACGCTTCTCAATTTCAACCGCCAGCTCAATCGTTGCTTTTCGGCGGCCGGGCACGGCCGCCAGACTTAATGCGGGCATTCTGGTCATGATCAATTCCTCTTCCAGGTCAGTTCGATTCAGATTTTGATAACAGCTAACTTTTCCTCATCGCTAGCATGGTACACAATTCACTCGGGCCTCACCATCAACCCCGCTAATGGGTATACTTCAGCCTTCACTGATGAGCAGGAGTCCCGCCCGATGGCCAAGCGCAGCAAAAAAATTGTGGTTATACAGAAATTTTTCTTTGGCCTTGTTGGTCTGGCGGCACTGGCCGTCGTCGGCTATGCCTTGACCACCATCGTCGTGGACGCGCCGGACGGAGAGTTTATCGAGGGCAAGCATTACTTGGTCATAGAGCAACCCCGCCGGATCCGGGGCGACAAAGTCGAAATCATGGAGTTCTTCTCCTATGGCTGCATCCACTGCTACAACTTCGACCCCTTGCTCGACGACTGGCTAGAGACTCACGGAGACGAGGTTAATATGGTTCGTAACCCAACAGTAGCCGGCGAATCCTGGCGATTGCTGGCCCAAACCTACTACACGATGCTGGATCTTGACCTACTCAAAGAGACTCACAGCCGGATCTTTATCGAGATTCATCAACTGGGCAACAATTTCAGATCCGCCGAGGAAATCGCCGATTGGTTTGACGGTAAAGGGACTACCCGCGCGGAATTTTTAACAGTCTTTAACTCGGCGAATATTCAACGCCGCCTGGCGAATGCCGATAATCTGAATCGCCAACTCAAGATCGTGACAATCCCCAGCATTGTCGTGAACGGTAAGTATCTGGTCAGCATTAACCGCGAAGTCGGTCCAAAACGCATGCTCGAGGTCGTGGATTATCTGATCAAACAAGAATCTCAGCCAGTCGCTACAATCGCCAGCAGCGGTAGCTAGGTGC
>DGOD01000060.1 GCA_002389265.1 Gammaproteobacteria bacterium UBA4475 | reverse complement strand
ACCTTGGTTAATCTAGATAAGTAAAGGCCAATGAGTGGGTGTACGCCGAGAGAAGTGCGCTACTCCTTCTCGGCTTTCCCTAGGCGCAAGCCACGGGTATTCGTGTTTTTCGCCTAGGGAGCTGAATCACGAAGCTGGTCACGAAGAGCTGGTCACGAAGCGCTAGTCACGGCGCAGGCGATCTGAGACAGCAATGGGTGTCGGGTAACGGAACACGACAATATAGGAAGACAGCAGGAAGGTGAGGATCGCCGTTGCCTGAATCAGGTGTGACGCATCCTCGCCAATCAACAACTCCGCGCTGGCGATATAGGCAATGAGTAGCGAAAACTCGCTGATCTGTCCAAGCCGAAATCCTATTTCCCAACTGTTGGTATTGGACTCGCTGCGGTTTCTCAGTAAGCCATGGAAGACGATGGGTTTAATCACCAAGACGAGTGTTGCCATCACCAGGGCAGGTATGAGTACGTGGCTGAGTAATCCTAATTGAAAGCCTGCGCCCAGTGAGAAAAAGAACATCACCAAAAAGAAATCTCTTAATGGTCGTAAGTTAACCGCAATATATTGAGCAATGGGGCTGGTGGCCACTGAGACCCCGGCGATAAATGCGCCGATCTCGTGGGACAACCCGGCGAAGGTCGCCAGCTCAGACAAACCCAAACACCAGCCAATGGCCAGTAGAAAAACATATTCGAGAAAGGCATCAAATTTCGCCAATAGCTTGAGCAAAACGAAATTAACGAACAACCACGCGAAACCAATTAGTAGTGGTAAAGCGAGGCCAACTTTCAGTAATTTGTCGACACTACTGAACTCCAGAAAACCACCGGTCAGCACCAACAGAACGATGATCGCGACGACGTCCTGAATCAGCAATAAGCTGACAACCAACTCGCCGGTACGTCGATGGTGCAGAACCGTCGTCGGCAATAGTTTGATGCCGATAATGGTACTGGAAAACATCATGGCGACGCCGATGATGACGCTTTCTAATTGGGTATAACCGAACAGGAAGCCAACCGCGTATCCCACCGCAAAAAATGCGGCGCAACTGGCCAAGCCAACAAGTAATGCGCTGCCCAGCATATTGCCCAGCTTCGACGGTTGCATATCGAGGCCCAGTAAAAACAGCAAGAATATAATACCGATCTTAGCGATGCTGCTAATCAGGGATGGATCGGAAATTAACGAGGTGCCAGAGGGGCCGAGAATCACACCGATGGCGATATAGGCCACCACCAGCGGCTGGCGGGTAAACAGCGCAAGCGTTGCCAGCACCGCCGCAGAAGTGAAAATCAGAAAAAATGAAAATAAGACGGGATCGCTTTCCATAGGCGTAATATTAAGTGATCCGGCTGTAATGGAGAAGCCATTTGCCACGAGCCTTCAGATCGACGGCTCGTGGCTACTGGCGAAATGCGTGGGGTGTCAGCGTCCCACGCCTGTATCTGGCCAGTTAACGCTGGCGGAACAGGGGAGCCGGTCGATCGATGGAGGCTTGATAATTAAAGCTGAAGCCCGCTAGTCCTGCTGCGCTTGATTGAATATCCTGTCCTTCCGCAAGCTCGTAAGCATTGATCCCACAACGCTGCATCTGTTCCAGCTGGTCCCGGCGGACATCACCAATGGCTCTGATCTCACCTTGATAGCCCAATTGTCGACGTAATATCGTCGCGCTGGAATAGCCCCGACCGTCGCCAAAATGTGGAAAATCCAGCGCGATGACCGCTAATTGATGCACATAGGCGGCGATATCTTCAACGGCTTCGCCGGCGGCAATCCAAATGCCGATATCTTGCCGGTTTTGTAGCGTGTCTTGGTGTGCGACATAGTAGGCCATAGGCAACAAGCAATTGGCTGTCTCCGTATTGGCGGCTGCTGCACTTAAAGTAGTGAATGGCGAGTCCGTAATGACCTGGTCTTTGATGATGGTTGGCATAAATGAGTTTCCTGCTCAGGCGTAGACACTGTCTTTATAGGGTTGTATGCCGATACGGCTGTAGGTCTCGAGAAATTGTTCGTCAGATTCCCGCCGAGTTAAATACACATCAACAAGCTTCTGAATAACGCTAGGAATCATTTCTTGCGCGAAAGATGGCCCCAAAATTTTTGCCAGCGCCGCATCATTGCTGGCGGAACCGCCGATGGAGATTTGATAGAACTCAGCGCCTTTTTTATCCACGCCGAGAATGCCTATATTGCCAACGTGGTGATGTCCGCAGGCGTTCATACAGCCTGAGATATTGATATCCAAATCACCCAGGTCATGCAGGTAGTCAAGATCATCAAACTGGCGCTGAATGGCTTCGGCCACCGGGATTGACTTAGCGTTTGCCAAAGAACAATAGTCTCCGCCAGGGCAACAAATGATGTCCGTCAGCAGGCCAAGGTTAGGCGAGGCGAGCTCTGCCACACACAGCGCTTGCCATAGATTGTAGAGTTCATCCTGGCGAACATCACTGAAGGTGACATTTTGTTCGTGAGTAACCCTGATTTCGCCAAAGCTGTACTGCTCAGCCAAATCGGCAATCGTCTCGAGCTGGTCGTCGGTAACATCGCCCGGCGCGATCCCGGTAGCTTTCATTGCCAGATTAGCAATTGCGTAGCCAGCCTGTTGATGGGGCTTGACGTTACGGCTGTGCCAGGCCTTAAATGCAAAATCTTCCTTCAAGGCACTCACCAGCACTGACGGGTTATTAGATGCTTCAAAGTACGCCGGGCGGGTGAAACAGGCTTTAACACGATTGATTTCGGCGTCGGTCAGCGTATCTGGGCCGTCTCGAAGGGTGAGCCATTCTTGCTCCACCTTGGCTGCAAAAACTTCAGGGGTCATGGCTCTCACCAAAATTTTGATACGTGCCTTGTATTTGTTCTCTCGGTTACCAAAGCGGTTATACACCCGCAGAATTGCCTCGAGGTACGTTAGCAAATGCTCTTTGTCGAGGTAGTCTCGAATCACGGGCGCAATCACGGGGGTCCGCCCCAGTCCGCCGCCAACTAGAATCTGAAAACCAATTTTGCCATCTCGCTCCACCATACGCACACCGATATCGTGTACCTGAACCGCCGCGCGATCTTCTCGGGCGCCAGTCACCGCAACTTTGAATTTCCGAGGTAGCCAGTTGTACTCAGGATGAAATGTCGACCACTGCCGAATCAGTTCTGCCCATGGACGGCTGTCCTCGATTTCGTCGATGGCCACGCCGGCGTATTGGTCGGACGTAACATTGCGGATGCAATTGCCGCTGGTTTGAATGGCATGCATCTGGACACTGGCCAGCTCGGCGAGAATATCCGGAACCTCTTCCAGTTTTGGCCAGTTGTATTGGACGTTTTGGCGCGTTGTAAAATGCGCATAGCCACGATCAAAATGCCGACAGATGTAGGCAAGTTTGCGTAATTGCGGTGAATTGAGCATACCGTAAGGTACCGCTACGCGAAGCATCGGTGCCAGACGCTGGATATAAAG
>DGOD01000365.1 GCA_002389265.1 Gammaproteobacteria bacterium UBA4475 | reverse complement strand
CGATCATTAAGGCGTCACGAAACTGACTGGCGGGATCGCGATCAGGTGGATTAATAATGAGGTCATCCATGCGTGTATATGCCCAGGCTGCAATCTCAGCTGCGGGACGAAGGCGCGGGTATTTGTTGCGGCTGTCCTGACTATTGGCTTCCAGAAACCGAACGAAACGACGCAACCATGACCAGTCCGTATCAGCGCAGAACGCATTTGCCACTGCCAACAGTTCGGCCAAACGTCCCCAGGTGGTCCAATCAGAAACTTGGGTTTGCAGCTGAGCGAGGTACGCAGAAACTCGTTCGGGGGTGACCCGCAGGGCGGGTGCGACCAGCCCATCCAATTGCTCTGTTGTGATCAGATAGGTTAACCAGCGACCATATCCCTTGCGGTACTTCTCGCGCGTCTCTTCAGACCAGTGGTAACCTACACCGACGGTGCCGTCCAGAATATCGCCCGGTTCGAACAACGCGTACCACATGGATTGATCGAGAACTGGCCATTTATCGACTTTGAGGCATCGGCGGAGCGGGTCTTCAAATGGAAACAGGTTTGTCATGACTTACGCTTCTTTTGTTTTGCCTTGGGCATCAGTTTCTTGCGTGCTGTATCGACGGAGTTTTGATAGTGGCGGACTGAGGACTGATGCTCAAACTGGGCATATGACTTCATCGCCGTACGTAACGTGTTATGCAGGACGTGGCTTAGGGTAGTGAAGTCACCGGGCGCGACCGTTGAGTGGATTTTACCTGCAATGCTGCGAAACAGGTGCGCGTTGATGACCATGCCGGTATGCTCGGAGATCATCTCCTTGATGAGGCGCGACAGTGAGGATTCGAGCTTGGGTCCACCATTTTGTGCTGGGAATAGATAATCACTGGGCGCACGTAACAGAATAGGTCGGGCGACCTTGCAATATTGATCCAGCAACTGGGTTGTCTCGGCACCAAGCTCATAGTGCAGGTCCCGGTTGTTTTTGACCTCAGCAGCAGGGATGGTGATCAACGTCCGGCGCTTGCGCCCGGTGCCGACGAAGCGAATGTGTCGTTCGAGATTAAGGCGTGACAAGGTTCCCGCCCGCATCGGTGCATAGAGCAGAATCTCTATAGCCAAAGCAGCCTGCAAAAGAAGTGCCGTCTTGTGCGGGCGTAACCCGGAACGCTGCGCCACGCGTGTAAGGGTGTTTGGAAGGTGAAGGAGTTTGCTCAGGCTGTTCGGGTCTTCGAGTTGCTCCAACCGATTTTGATTTTTAACCCGCAGACCGTCAACATTGAGATTGAGGCGCTGGCATATGTGCTGCATCTCTTTGAGATGGACGTCATCAACTTTGACGTGGTGGGTGGCAATTGACTTCAGGCCAACAGCCAGGCCATGGATGGCCTCGGTCGGTTTGTCATCAAATCGGCTCATCAATTGCCGTAGACCATCTTTGAAGGACGCTAATTCCACCAGGTCAGCGAGTGAGTGGATATTGCTGATGGACGTTCCAGATAATACCAGGGCAGAAGCCATTTGCTGTATTTGGTGGCGGCGGTGCTTAATGGTTGCCGGACGCAAAGGCTTCATGGGGCCGGATGCATCGAGTGGGTCTGGATTGCTGAGGCGATGAAGCCACCTTACAACATCTTCCTGAAACGATGACGGAAACTGTTTCAATGGAATGGTCCAGGGTTCCTTTTTGCGTGGTGGGTGCGAAAGGTTGATGTTAGGCCAGTCATCAATCTCAGCTCGCAACCGGTTCCAGGTTTTAACGGCATTGACGACCACTTGATCCGGTTTGTTGGTGAAGCTTTCTTCAGTCAGGATTTTGAGAAGCCCAAGAATATGCAGATCCGTAACCTGACAGGGTTCGATATCTATGGCTGTGCAGTACTGAGCAAACTGGGTGAGTTTCCACAGATCGTGCTTGTCTGTGATATTACTCAATAGGTTCTGCCATGAAGAAGATGGAGGGCGCAGCCAATCGGATCGTTCACGCGAACATCCAGTCAGGGCCAGTGCCTTGAGGACGCCACTTTTGATGTTTGATAATCTCTTCTTACTGATATCATGTGCAGCTGGAACAATGCGACGTACACGGACGTGCAGCCAGTTGATGTTGGCGGGCACTTCGGATGGGTGTTTGCCGAGCAGCCTGCACAAGGATCTGACGTCAGACTTGAGGTCACGGCGCCGGGTGTCGGACAAATCTGTGATATTGTCGATCTCGGTTAAAATGCCTCCCATGGTTGGTGTGTCTTCAGCGATGAAGGGGCTAGTAAAGGGGGATAAATTGGTCATCGGGTCGCAAACTCCTTATCCAGGGTGGGACAACGTGTCCCTCGGGTGGTCAACAGTGGAACTTCGGGAAACTGTAACATAATAATCGGGATCAGATTACGCTTGGACGGTGTCCCGACAGCGCTATAACTATCTGAAAATAATAGAAATATGTGGACATCGCTGCTCATCGATAGAGACGCTCCACAAAGAAGCGTTTGAGGTCATCTGGATGGATGCGCCACTGTCCGCCGAGCTTGGCAGCGGGTAGTTCTCCGGCCCTAATCCATCTGCGAACGGTCTTTGATGACACCTGATGAAGCTCGGCAACGTCATCAATGGTCAGGAGTTGTATAGGGTGTGCTTTGTTCATAAGGGGGCTCCTTGTCATTTGGTGATGACATAGTTGTTGAATGCCAATCACGGGCAGCTTGACTGGCGAGCAGACTGACAAGTTGGTGCAGGGCATCATCGGAACCGTGGGTTGGTTCCGATGATGATTTAGATTGATCCTGATGTGGGCGTTTCTTGTCCATGCATTGAGGATGGCAGACAAATAGAAATTGCGAAACACGGTATTAGTAATTATATTGTATTAAACCGTGTCTAACTCGTGTCTAAGGATCCGAATGTTCAATTCAACAACAGGTGACCTGACTTGGTCTGTTTGCACTGCCGGATATGAGGTCGTGGAAGGTGGAGAAGAGAAGAATGTTCCTGATGCCCATCTAGGCACCAATTTTTTTCGGTCAGAGATGCAACAAGCCTATCTTCTAAAACGGGGTGTGGTCCGTGCGAAGGGGTTGGAAACGAAAGAGTATGTGCCGTCTAGTGAAGCAGATGGGCTTGCACGCCAGTTGGCGGCGATGTTCCAGTATGAAAATCCGATTGTTCAAAGCCCAACTGATGATCAAATTCTTGCGTTCAGCAATCGGTTTGGGCTTCTGGTTCCTGGTAAAAAGATGTACGTCCGGGATATTGTTCTGACCTGCAAGTATCTACATCTGTTTGCAGAGGCGATTGACCGGGGAGATAAAATAAAGGCACGTGAAGTGTTCAATGATGCCGTAGTTCCCGGTATGACGGTTCGTGTTGTCGGCAGTAAGTCCGGCAGGCTAACGGCAAATTGGAAACTAGAGGTAGAGCCCGTAAATCTAATCGCCTTGGCTTGGTTGCAGATTGCAGCAGAGTTAACCACAGGTAGGGCTATGAAAAAATGCAATGCGCCTGATTGCTTGGAGTGGTTCTCAGACAGATCAAATAAGCGGTTTTGTAATAACCGGTGTAAGATG
The DNA here is from genome assembly GCA_002389265.1 of Gammaproteobacteria bacterium UBA4475. Classification (GTDB taxonomy): domain Bacteria; phylum Pseudomonadota; class Gammaproteobacteria; order Pseudomonadales; family Azotimanducaceae; genus UBA4582. The sequence goes on along the minus strand of DGOD01000365.1, from coordinate 266 downwards.
GCGTTTCATCGTCAATATAGTAAGGACTTACAATCTATTTAGTGGCAAATGCCGATACTGCGTTCGTGGAACAGGTCTTCGATATTATTGAGCGAAAGCGGGAACCGGGCATACATCACGGCCAAGCGAATGATTTCGGGCGAGGTCTTGAAATAGCGGGATGGAGAATGTTTGGTCATCGGACAAGCAAGGAGTTCATTAACTGTTATTATTAATCCATGAGGAGATGTCTGCTTTAAGGAGCTCATAATCATATTTTCACGTCC
>DGOD01000187.1 GCA_002389265.1 Gammaproteobacteria bacterium UBA4475 | reverse complement strand
CGCATCAGGTTCGCACCCCCTTTTTCAGCCACATGTCATCCATTGCACCATTAGGCGCCACATGCATGGGATAGACATGCTCATCGGGGTCAACCAAAATATCGACAAAGACCAGCTTGTCCTTGAGCGCAAACGCGGCCTCAAGAACATCATCTAACTCGGCCAGAGTCTTCACCTGAAAACCAACGTGCCCATAGGCTTCCACTAACCTCTTGAAGTCGGGTAAAGAATCCATGTAGCTGTGGGAATACCGACCCTCATACTGCATATCTTGCCACTGCTTAACCATGCCCAGAGAACGGTTATTCAGATTGATGATTTTCACCGGCAACCCATATTGGGCACAGGTCGAGAGTTCCTGAATGTTCATCTGGATGCTACCTTCACCGGTGATGCACACCACGGTCTCATCGGGAAAAGCCATCTGCACGCCCATGGCGGCCGGCAAGCCAAAGCCCATAGTGCCGAGACCACCAGAGTTAATCCACTTACGAGGCTCGTCGAAGGGGTAATACAATGCCGCAAACATCTGATGCTGGCCCACATCAGAGCTAACGAATGCAGTGCCTTTGCTCACCTTGTAGACCGCTTTTACGGCCTCCTGAGGCTTAATGGTGACACCATCGGCGGCTGGCGTGACATGCAAACTATCCAACTTTCGCCAGGCTTCTATTTGCGTCCACCACTCGGCCAGCCGACTGGCCTGAACCTTGGTGCGTTTAGCGACCCGAGCCTGAGCGGTTTCCAGCATCTCCGCCAGGACATTTTTGACCGGGCCCACTATCGGCACATCAACCACCACATTCTTCGAGATCGACGCGGGATCAATATCAATATGGATAATCTTCGCAAAAGGACAAAATTTAGCCACAGTATTGGTCACGCGATCATCAAAGCGAGCTCCCACTGCGATAAGGACATCACAATTATGCATCGCCATATTCGCTTCATAGGTGCCGTGCATGCCCAACATGCCTAAAAATTGTGGGTCAGTGCCAGGATAGGCGCCCAGCCCCATCAGTGTATTAACGATGGGATAGCCCAATAAACGCGTGAGCGCGATGAGCTCACTCGAGCCCTCACCCTGAATAACACCGCCCCCGGCGTATATCATGGGGCGCTCGGCCTCCAGCAGCATTGTCAGGGCCTTCTTGATCTGGCCCGGATGCCCCTTCACCGCGGGACTATAAGACCGCATGATAAGTTGCTCGGGATACTCGTACTCAAAGAGTTCTGTGGGACTGGTGATATCTTTGGGAATATCGATGACCACGGGACCTGGCCGACCAGAGGTCGCAAGATAAAAGGCCTTTTTAACGATCAAGGGAATTTCAGACGCATTTTTCACGAGAAAGCTGTGTTTAACGATAGGGCGCGAGATACCGATCATGTCAGTTTCCTGAAATGAGTCAGTGCCGATCAAATGGCTTTGTACCTGACCGGAAATCACGACCATCGGAATCGAATCCATGAAGGCCGTCGCAATCCCCGTAATGGCATTGGTTGCCCCTGGGCCGGACGTCACCAACACGACGCCTGGCCGCCCCGTGCCGCGCGCATAGCCATCAGCCATGTGGGTTGCAGCCTGCTCATGTCTGACCAGAATGTGCTGTATACGCTTTTGCCTGAAGAGCGCGTCATAGATATGCAATACGGCACCGCCAGGGTAACCGAACACATAATCAACACCTTCTTCCTGGAGACAACGCATCAGGATGTCTCCGCCAGATAGCATTTCCACTTTTTTCCCCTATTTCATAGGCCTATGAGGCCGGGCATTCTCAATCAAACCGGCTTATGCTGTCAATCCTTTAACGCCAACGCCAACCCGACCGCCGCGCGTCTCGCCCCTAAATTCGAACCCTTTCAGAGCCACTGTCGAATTTTGCGCTGGCATCGAGTAAGATCCAAATAGTCATATACTATAGGGACTTAGATGAAAAACTCTGTCTGCTTTATGCTTCTGTTGCTTACCGCAGTGAATGCTTATTCGGATGATGATTACTATGTCTGGGTGGATAACTACGGCGTGACCAACTACGCTCAGAAGAACCCGCGAGACTACCCCGCCGAGCGCGTTACCGCCACCGGTGGCTTCGGCGCCAAGACCCTACTTGATAGCGAGCAAAGTCAGGCACCAAACCGTGGCTCGAGACCCGGCTTACCACCGGAACCGATCAGCACCGAGGTTGATCCCGATAAGCTCATCGCTGAAGATCGCGATCGCATCGCCGGCCAGATCGCTGCCCAAAAGCGCTCGAACTGCGAAATCGGCAAAAAGAACCTGGTCAACCTCGAGACGTACCCAAGAATCATGGTCAAGGATGACAACGGTGAAGATCGACTACTCACCGCAGAGGAGAAAACCGCAAAAATCGAGACTGCGCGACAGACGATTCGCGAGTACTGTAGCGGCTAATAACGCCCCATCAGCGCCGCCAAATCAGCGCCGCGAATCTGCCGGTTTGACCATCGCGGCGATGGGAATAAAACCTCGAGTCGCAATAGGTGCAGCACTCACCTCCGGCAATGGACGCAACACCGGCCTTTGAGAGTTGGCGCCTGGCAACCGCAAACAGATCTAGCATCCAGTGACCGTCATCCTTTCCTGGGCCAAACCCAAAATTGCTGTCGAAGCGCGACCTGACTGGCTCATCCACTTCATAGTGGCAGGGCCCGATCGCCGGCCCCAGCCAGGCTGAAATTTTACGCGCTGAAAATCGCGCCACTGTAGCATCAATAATATGTCCGGCGAGCCCCTGCCAACCCGCATGTATCGCCGCGATTTCCTCGCCATCATCGCTGCACAACAAAATCGGTAAACAGTCAGCCGCCATAATAGCCAACACGCAGTGCCGGTCTCTTGTGTAGGCAGCATCTGCCTGCTGTTCGTTGGCACTACTTGGGTTCGCCATCAATACCCGCGTGCCGTGAACCTGTTGCAGCCATAAAGGCGGAGCCGGCAATTCCGCCAGCACCTCAACCCGACGGCGGTTCTCCGCCACACGCGCAGGCTGATCAGCCACATGGCTCGCGACATTCAACGTCCCGTAGGGTGGCTCGCTGACACCGCCAAAACACGTGGTAACTGCCGACTGCACAGCTTCAGGCAGCGCCCAGTCGGGGCGAAGCAGGGGCTCAGTCACAGATATCTGCTGCGGAGAGTGCCGCCAGCAGCACCTCCATATCCTCGGGCAACGCCACAGTCCAGCGACAGTTCACGCCCGTTGTTGGGTGTTGCAGGCTCAATTCACGGGCGTGCAACGCCGGCCTGGGGAAAGATTGCAGCGCTTCCAGTAAAATCGGTTGTCGATTTCGAGGGATTTTGTAGCCGCCACCATAGGTATTATCACCGATCAAACTATGGCGAATGTGCTGCATGTGCACTCGAATCTGGTGCGTGCGACCGGTCTCCAGCGAAACCTCAAGACGGGTATGCTCGCCGAACTGCTGCAATACACGATACCGAGAGATGGCTTCTTTGCCGTCTCGCCTGACGGCCATTTTCGTTCTTTGACTAACGTGCCTGCCGATCGCGGCATCGACCTTACCTGGACCTTCAAATACACCGTAGACCACCGCCTCATAGAGACGCTTCACTGTTCTTGCCTGCAGTTGTTGGACTAACTGGTTTTGACTTTCGAGTGTTTTAGCCACCACTAGCAGGCCCGTTGTATCTTTATCGAGCCGATGGACAATACCCGCACGCGGCACCCCGTCTAAGTCAGGATAATGGTAAAGGAGCGCATTGAGCAGCGTCCCATCCATGTTCCCCGCGCCAGGATGAACCACGAGCCCCATCGGCTTGTTGACGACCAACAGGGCCTCATCCTCGAAGACCACATCGAGGGCCATCTCCTGCGGCACCGACTCAACTTCAACTGTGACCACAGCAATGGCGATGTTCTCACCGCCATATAACTTCTGGCCCGTACGCTTCAATTGGCCGTCAACGGTCACTCCGCCGGATTTAATCCAGGACTGAAGTCGCGATCTTGAGTATTGCGGGAACAAATGAGAGACAACATGATCTAATCGCTGACGCGCCATGTTATCGGGTACTTTTGCTTGGTGGGTTATCTCAACTGGCATACAACCTGCTAACACCTCTTGGGTATGTGGGGAGGCTATGGTTAAATAGCCGGGAATTCAAGCACCTACATCAGCTTCTAGAATCTGCGGAAAAATCGATACTTATGCGTTTACTTTTGATTAGTCTTGCCCTGCTGTTCCTCGCCGCCTGTGCCAGCGAAACCGAGGAAGACCTTGAAGCCACGGAACTGGAATTTTACCAGCAGGCGCAAGGTAGCCTGCGCAGCTCCAACTTTGACGAAGGCGTCAGAAGATTACAGCTCTTGGAGGCAAGGTTCCCCTTCGGCCGCTACGCCGAACAGGCCCAGTTGGAAATTATCTACGCTTATTATAAGAGCAATCAGGCCGAGTCTGCCAGAGCTGCCGCAGACAGATTCATTCGCCTGCACCCACAGCACCCGAACGTTGACTACGCCTACTATCTGCGCGGCATGGCATCCTTCGACGAAGATCAGAATTTTCTGGCCCAATTTTTACCGCTAGACCTCTCCACCCGAGACCCTGGTGCGGCGCGCGAGTCGTTCAACGATTTCAGCCTGCTGATCTCTCGCTTCCCCAACAGCCAATACGCACCCGATGCCCAGAAACGCTTGATCTACCTGCGCAATCTTCTGGCTCGCGCCGAAATCAATGTCGCGCGTTACTATATTTACCGTGGCGCTTATATCGCGGCTGCTAACCGGGGCCGGTATGTCTTTGAGAATTATCAAGAGACCCCATCAGTACCCGAGGCGTTGGCAGTGATGGTCGAAGCATACCAGTTGCTAGACATGAAAGCGTTAGCCGACGAGGCCTTGCTCGTACTCACCAGCAACTATCCCGCTTACAGCGCACTGGACAAAAACGGCAAGCTGAAACGCAGTGCCTCTGTCAAAAGTAACGAACGGTCTTGGATCAGCAGATTGACGTTCGGTTTAATGGGATAATTCATCGCCACTATGGCTATAGCAAGTAACGCATCTGATGAGCAACATAGCCTCCAACGCTCGACCATATTGCGGGTCTACAATTATTATCGAACTCTGATAGCGTTTTTATTTTTATTTCTATTCCTCGACAGCGACTTTAATACCTTTGTCGGCGAGTTCAGCCCTGATTTGTTTCGCACGACCAGCTTAGTCTATCTAGGTCTGAATATTATTGTGGGTATAGGCACGCTATTCGTCAGCGCTAAAACCCTGTCAAGAACCGCACCGTCATTTATTATCATCGTCATCGACATTATTTGCCTGAGCCTGCTGATTGCAGCCAGCGGTGGCGTCAGTTCGGGGCTTGGCAACTTCCTCATTTTTACCTGCGCCTTCAGTGGCAGCTTGGTTCTCGGTCGTATGTCCAGTGTCCTGCCTGCCATCGCGGTGATCCTGCTCTTCTACGGTGAATTTTATCTGTTCTTTTATCAAGCCAACGACCTGCAAAACTTCTTCCAGGCCGGAGTTCTCGGTGTCATTTACTTCGTCGCCAATATCTTTTTTCAAACCGCATCCCTGCAACTGAGAAAGACTGAGACCGAGGTCATTACCCTCGAGCAGACCAATCAACTCATTATCGACACGATGAAAACTGGCGTTGTTGTCATTGCCAGCGACGGCAGCATCAAGTCAATCAATCATGCAGCGAAGGCTTTTCTCCGCATCCCCTCGGTGCCAGAAATCGCTCGAGATCGACTACCCTATCGACTGGCCGATAAACTCAACGACTGGCGAACCCACCGTCTCGCCGACTCAGTGACCTTCCACATCCGCGAAAGCTCTCAACCGCTGATCGCATCGTTCTCCACCCTGGGGTCGACCACTACCGCGGAAGACACTTTAATATTCATTGAAGATAGCAGCGAGGTTCAGCACCAAGCTCAACAATTCAAACTAGCTGCACTCGGCCGACTTTCTGCGAGCATCGCCCACGAAATCAGAAACCCTCTGGGCGCTATCAGCCACGCCGCCCAGTTGTTGGCGGAATCGCAAGAATTAAGCAAAGGCGATGCCCGGCTTAGCGAAATCATTCAGAATCACTGCCTGCGGATGAACGACGTCATTGAGCACGTTTTGAACATGTCCCGTCGAAAAAATGCCACGCCTCAAACACTCAATATCGGCACCTGGACTCAGGGCTTCATCGCCGATTTCAGTGCCGGACAAACGGGAGTGATATACATCGATACGGATATTGCGTCAGACGCCATCAGCATCAATGCCGATCCTATCCACTTATCTCAGATCCTTGGCAATCTCTGTCAGAACGGACTACGATATAGCTTGAAAAAAACAGGTGAAGCGAGAATATTAATCCGCTGCAAAATCGATACGACATCGATGATGCCCTACCTGGAGGTCATCGATTACGGTGAAGGTGTGGCGGAGTCTCTCATTCCACATTTGTTTGAACCCTTCTATACCACGGAGGCAACAGGCACCGGGCTTGGCCTTTATCTATCAATGGAATTGTGTGAAGCCAACTCTGCGAGGCTGAGTTACTCTCAGGCGAGCAGCGGCGGCAGTTGTTTTCGCGTGTCATTTCTCGAGCAATACAGACAATAATTGAAGGTAGGTTATGCCGCAAAAATGCGCTTTGATAGTCGACGACGAACCGGACATTCGGGAACTCCTCGAAATCACTCTGGGCAGAATGGATATCGAAACCCATAGTGCCGCTGATCTAAAGTCGGCGCGCAATCTACTGGTGGAACAGACCTTCGATTTTTGCCTGACAGATATGCAATTGCCTGACGGCAATGGCATATCCTTGATCGAACACATTCAACTGGAATATCCACGCCTGCCAGTCGCGATGATCACCGCCCATGGCAATATGGAATCCGCCGTCGAGGCACTCAAAGCAGGCGCCTTCGACTTCGTATCGAAACCGGTCAACCTCGAATTGTTACGTCATCTGGTTAACACCGCTCTCAACCTCGAACCGCTGAATGCAGAAACCCATACGGCGAAAGCTGGCAATCTGCTGCTGGGCCAATCTGAGATCATGGCCGCGCTGCGTCGACAAGTTATTAAGCTGGCCCGGAGTCGAGCACCCATTTATATCAGCGGTGAATCTGGTAGCGGCAAGGAACTGGTAGCACGGTTAATCCACAACCAAGGACCCCATGGCGATGCCCCTTTTATTCCCGTTAACTGCGGCGCTATTCCAACAGAACTGATGGAGAGCGAATTCTTTGGCCACATCAAAGGCAGCTTCACCGGCGCGGTCAGCGATAAGGAAGGTCTGTTTCAGGCAGCCAATGGCGGCACCCTGTTTCTTGATGAGGTTGCCGACCTACCCCTTTCCATGCAAGTCAAACTCCTCCGCTGCATTCAGGAAAAAGCCGTTCGTCCCATCGGGGCACAGGAAGAACTCCCGGTTGATGTGCGCATTTTAAGCGCCACCCACAAGAATCTCGCGGTTGAGGTCGAGACCAATCGCTTTCGGCAAGACCTGTACTATCGAATCAACGTCATCGAACTCAAGGTGCCGAGCTTGCGTACTCGCAAAGACGACATTGAGGAGTTGGCGGCTTATCTGTTGCAGCGTGTGGAACGAGATTATTCCCAACCACCAACCGAGATCAGCCCCGCGGCCATAGACGCGCTTAAGCAATACCACTTCCCAGGCAACGTCCGTGAACTGGAGAACATTCTCGAGCGCGCCTTCACACTCTGTGAAAACGGTGTGATTGAGCCCGGCGATCTGAATCTCAGCACGGTAACGGCGTTCGACGCAGGCGATATCAACCTGGGCGGCTCAGCAACGGCGCAAGCCGCGATAGCTTCTCGCTCCACACCTGATACCCATGCCGCAGCGGCAACTGCGCCCGCAGACTTTGAGTCCCTTGAAGCCTATCTTGAGGATGTTGAAAAGAAACTGATTACAGAAACACTAGAAGCCACTCGCTGGAACAAAACCGCCGCCGCTAAAAAGCTTGGCATTACATTCAGAGCCTTGCGCTACAAGTTGAAGAAGCTCGGACTGGAATAGCGTCAGCGAGGTGCAAACTAGCACTGCGCTTGCGGCCATGAGCCAAAGTCCGACATTAAAACACGCAGTTATCGCTGACCTTATTCAGCATCCGGCTATAACAGACTGGGCCGTCCATCACTATCATCTACTGACATTCTTAAATGTCTCACCCCGCCGAATAAGCTGGGTGGACTCACTATGCCGACTAGCACCCTGCCTCCCAGCCTGTCAGGACACTCTTTTTTTGCGCTACTGATCACAGTTGCGTTGATTTCTGTTGGCATCAGTGTGGGGATGAACTCATGGTCTCATTTACACCGGAAAGGCACAGCAACAGCCCAAATTAATCGGCTGGTTACGGCGGTCAACTATGCCCGCCATGCTGCCATAACCCGTCGTAGCACCGTAACGCTTTGCCCCTCCGCAATGACGGGCCACGGCTGCAACGGCCGATGGCATGATGATCTGATCGCTTTCCTTGACCACAACCAGGATGCGCGCATTAACGGCAAAGATAAGATCATCAACTCAATACCGTCCACTGCAGCCAGAGGCACTTTGGTCTGGCGCGCTTTTCGAAACCGCCAATACTTGCAGATGACCGCGCTAGGGTACACCCACTCACAAAACGGTAATTTCACCTATTGTCCAAGTAACCGCGATCTTCACTATGCCCGCCAAATCATCGTCAATCGCCAGGGACGCACGCGCATCAACCACCGCCGGGACGCGGCAGGGGTACCCATCGACAGTCGCGGTAAACACCTGCGCTGCTGAGGGGCCCTGCCATTATTGGCTACAAATGCTTCCAGGACAGCCGGCCTTCATAATCATCGGAGTCAGTGTTCGTATACTGAATATCGATAGTCTGGTCAGACAATTGCGTGACACGTTGATTGCCGAGGAACGCTGAGTCCGTCGGTATCGCATCATCAAAACGCAAGCCGACCACCACCCGCCCACCGACACGGACACCATCATTTACTTCGTAGTCGACCTTGTCTTCATCGTCAAAATGCTTATCCCTGTTAGTATCAAAGGCCTGCTCATTATTTAAGCCGCCCGCCCCACCTGTCAGCGGATTGAACGCCAGCGCAAAGCCGCCCGGGCCTACGGAGCAACTCAGCGCGTCTCGAGGAATGATGGTGTTGACGAAGAGAAAGCCTCCGAGCATCTGCAGATTACGCACGGCACGCTCACCCGGAAATTGAGGCCCCGGCGGCGGGTTGCCGGCAGTATCAGGATTCGCTGCGCCCGCTGCCCGGGTGCCATCCGCGTTGAGGACCCCCAACGCATTCTCCGGACGTACCGGATCAAGATCGATGACCCAGCCCCGCTTTCGCTCTGACACCGTTTCATCAACACTGTAGACCACATCATGGGACGATAGCGTACGTAATGCGCCCAGTTCAGGGTCGTACAGATTGGTAATTTCCTGCTCCACCAACAGCGTCCGACAGTCAGTCACCGGCTCGACTCCAGCCGCGATATTACAGCGCCCGGTTAACGGATTCGTTTCAAACCGATCCCAGACTCCATAGATCGACTGAATATCGCTTGAAGTTGCGTCCGCGGTTGTGAAATAGCTGCCCGTCGCAAAAATCACCACTACCCCGTCACCATCAGGATTAAGCGTCACAATCGGTTGCGAGGTAATGGGTTGTTCCTTACCGACCGCACTGCCATCAGGATAGGTCGCCTTGAAGATGCGGGTTGCCTTCCACTTGGTAGGGTCCGTGTTGCGAATATCAAACCGAAACAGATTACCCTGAAGGTCACCCGCATACGCATAGTCGGCTGCACCATCACCGTCAAAGTCGACAACCCGGGGCGTACCAAGACCATTCGGCAATCCCGCATTGGGTCCTGAGGTCGGCGCCCCATAGCCGGTACTGACCTTCACCACATCGCCATCATCCCAGGTGCCATCGGCGCCATCCTCAACGAACAACATGAACAACTTGGCCACACCATGGGTTGAGTTGTAACCATTGCCAAAGACCGCGGCCCATTTTTTTTCACTCGACGTCAGACTACCCGAAGTTTCAAACGCACCGCCGGCACCTGAACCATAGCTCGGATCTACGTTCGTCATGACGACTGTCGGCACACTGTAGGTATAGCCCAGATCCTTAATAGGCAGGCCCAACGGATCCAGCAACAGACCATCTCCTACCTGCGATCCATCGGCATTAGTGGGATAGGCGTCGTCCGAATCATCAAACTCCCAGATCACCTTGTTCTGTGAGAAGTTCACCGGATCCGTAATATCCAATGCATAAACGCCCTTGCCACCGGCCCGCAACGAGCCGACCAGGATCGTGCGCCAGTGACGCTTGCTATCGGTTTCGAAATTGGGATCATAGAAAATATCATTAATTGCCGGCGTGTTATCCACAAAGAACTTGTGACTGTAGTCTGGTGACAACAGTTCCGGCAGCGGGTTGGCATAGTCCGAGCCATTGATGACCTTGTTTGGGATATAGGCAAACAATTCGCCACCGTTGCGAGCATCAAACGCATGCAGCATGCCGTCATTTGACCCCACATAGACCACCCCACCCCGGTCCTTTTGTGCCCGTTTGAACACCGAATAGGTGAAGTCACCCAGCAAGGGATAGCTACCCTGATCACGATTCTCAAAACTGGGTGCGCCGACAAATACCGGGGTCGAGTTGACAATGTCACCCAGCAAACCACCGCTGGGTCGCGCCCGTAGCAACGGCTCAACGCTGCGGTCACCTTTAAGGTAGGCAACCTGTTCAGCCATCGTCGCGATGGCATTCGAGGCGAAGCTGGTCTGCTGAACCGCTGAGCCTTCCTCCAGGCTGTTCTGGAAAGGAATGCCAGCATTGGTCTCGCTATTCCAGGTGAAGAATCTGCGCGTCGACGGCACCACCGCATCAAGACTCGCGGCTGCCGACCAGTAAGGCGGTGAAACTAGCTCGCCCGTATTCAGGTCAATACGCTGCGCGACAAGATCACCAACACTCTCCTGGGCATTATAAAACCCCCGAAACACCAGGGTATCCTGCTGCAGTTGCTGCGAGTTGAAAGATGCCGCCGACGCCGTACCCGCATAAGCGGCGATTTCATCAAACGCGGCACTAAGGGCTGCATCCAATCCGGCCGCATCAGCCGCTGACAGGTATTCGCCGCGACCACTGACCGCCGAATGTAAAAGATCATCGACCTTCGCGGTGGCATTCTCGAAAGGATCTGGCCAGCTGACAGGATCCTCGTAACCCGCCGGCACGCTTGCCTTATCGATGTCACCCACAATACCAAAGCCGATGGGGAAAGTTTTCATATGCTGGTGCATGCGGCTGCCACGACTGTTAAGCGCCGTTATCGGCGCCCGGGCCCGGTCACGACTGGTAGTGGGTACAGCATCCGGCAGGCTTGGTGCCAGATCGCGCTCGTAGTAGTGCATGGCCACATCAGACAGGGTTTCCGACCAGGGGTCAGCAAACACGCCACCGTCAAATTCGGTATTACCCTCAAAGGCGCCGGTCGCAGCATTAGGGTCGCCATCGTTGTTGACCAGGTTGGCAATACCATTCAGGTCGTCCAGATCCTCAAGTGCCCAGGCGCCATCGGTGACCACCAGCGCAAAGTTCTGCTGGCAGGCACCGCCATCAGCCACCGACGGAATACCACACGTCAAATCACCAGGTGAGGAGTTTGCCGTACTGCCAAAAATATCCCCCGACTGGCATTCGTAATAACGCCCAGCTTTCCAGAGGGCCTCGCGGGTAGGTGTTGTGCCCAAGGATGAGATGCCATAGATCATATCCATCAGCGCCCGCTTGTTACCGATCATGGCACTGGCATTCATCTTCGCCTCTCGCAGGCGATCGTTCTCATCGTTGAAGGCGGCATAGCCAATCTTCATACCGCTGGTGTCAGCAACCACGCTACCCATGCTGGCCTTCATCGCAAACTCCCGAGAGCGATAGTAGGTAAACCAGTTGGCGAAATTCTGGATCTCCTCATCAAACGTACAGCTGTTCGACGTTGTCACGCAGTCTGTTCGGGTCGGTGCCCTGGCATAGTTTTTCGTATTGGGCTTGATTTCCACCAGGCTGTGCGCAGTGTCCCAGGCCGGTTCACAGTCAACACCACAGGCAGGATCGTCGATGGTGTAGTAACGTGGTATCCAATACTTGTCGACATCAATGTCTGTCACACCGTTATCTTTATTCGGGACATTTTCCGAGGCACTCCAGCTCTTCTCTGACAGCAAGTTGGTATAGCCTTCGCCGGCATCCCAGGGGTTATTCTGGGCGGCGCCGGGCGATGCCGGTGGCCAGTTTTCATTGGACTCCACCTTGAAACCCACCCAGGGTCGATAGATTTTTGCCGGATTGTAGTAGAGCTTGTTGTACTGATGGTTACGGCCCCGCCAGACACCAAAATGATTGCCGCGGAAAACCGTGTTGGCGTTGGCGTTGGGTTCAATGGACTCCTGGCTGGGTAACAGGCGCCCTCGGCTGTCTTTTGTATCAAACACATTGTTTGACACCGGAAACACATAGGAATAAATGGTGAGATCATTACCCCCATCCACATAATCCTCATTGGTAAGTTCCATCCGGCCGCTTTCTGTGGTGGTGAGCAGCGTCCACACCATGGAGCCCGAATCGTCCATGAGAATCAATACGCTGGGGTCAACACCCAAACCCAGCTCCAGCGGTGCTTCTGCCAGCGGCAAGGCCTGGGTCACGACACCCGGCGGCGGTGGCGGTGGCGGTGGAATCTCGTCCACATAAATCGTCACCGTTTTCGCACCATCTAGATTGTTGGTAACACCATCACTGATGGTAAAGGTGAAACTGTCATAGCCGGTGTAATCCAGCTCGGGCGTATAAACGAAGCTGCCATTAGCATTGAACGTCAGGATGCCATAGACCGGGGCGCTGAGTTGGCTGACGCTCATCAGCTGACCATCGGGATCCCAGGCAGAGTGCAGCAATCCCGGCGTTGCCACGGTCAGCACTTCATTAACCACCATCGTATAGTTCATATCCGGCACAGTGGGCGCGTCGTTTACCGCATTAATGTTGATATCAACGCGACCCTGATCCGAATTGCCAAAGGCATCTTCAACGGTATAAGTAAAAAAATCGGTGCCGTTGTAGTTGTTCTTGGCCCGATAGATAACGGTTCCTGATGGCTGAATTTCAACAGTACCGTTCGGCAGGGTCACAGTGTCACCGGTCAGGGGATCTGGCACGGCGGTAGGCACTGTCTCTGTGCTGCCGGGGAAATCCTGATCCGCAATGGTCACCGTAATACCGGCAATGGTAATCGCAACAGGATCATACAAATCGTTCGTCATCACTTCCAGCACGACCTCACCTGCATCTTCCTCGATGATGTAAGCATCATCCACCGCCTGAACCGGTGGCGGCGGCACCGCATATACGCGAATTGTAATAGTTTGGGCACCACCAATATTCAGCAAACCATTCTCATCACGGACCCTAAAGGTAAAGCTGTCGGTGCCAACAAAATCTTCATCCGGCCGGTACGTGAACCGATCTCTGCCTTCGTTGAACCAAATACTACCGTGGCTCACATCACTCGTTTCACGCACAGCTAGGCTATCGCCATCAGGGTCATAGGCAAAGTCAAGCAAACCAGGGAAATCAACTTCCAGCCGTTCATTAACGAACATGGTATACACATGACCGGTCAACGTCGGCGCATCATTGACCGGGTTGATATTAATATTCACCCTGCCGCTGTCCGTATGGCCCAGCCCATCGTCAATAGTGTAGTGGAAGAAATCCGCGCCATTGAAATTCGCTTTCGGGGTATAGCGAATCTTCTGGCCAGATAATATCTCAACCTGGCCATTCGGCAGAGTCACGATATTGCCGAGGGGATCCGTGATTGTCGTGGGCGATGATTCACTGCTGTCAGGATAGGCCTGGCCATCAATCATCGCGACGATACCGGCGACGGTAATCTGCACTGATGCACCGTATAGATCATCGTTTGACAACACATCAAACACGACGCTGCCCGCATCTTCGCTGATGTAATAGGTATCGTTGTCGGCCTGGATGGGTGGCGTCAGGGCAACAACCTGGATAGTTACCGATTGGGGGCCACCGATGTTGGTCGTCTGGCCATCAGAGACTGCGAACGTAAACGTGTCGGTGCCATCAAAATTGATGTCAGGCGTGTAAACATAGCTGCCGTCATCGGCCACAACTAAAGTACCGTGCAAAGGCTCGACCACGACAATCAGTGTCAACTCGTCCTGATCCACATCATAGGCAGTACTCAGCAGGCCGTTCGCGGCACTGACAGTAAGAACATCGTGGGCATCCATGGTGTGGTTCTGGCCCGTGACCACCGGCGCGTCGTTGACACCTCTTACCCTGATATCCACCCGTCCTTCTTTAGTTTTCTTCTTGTCGTCCTTGAAAGTGTAATGAAAATGGTCCCAACCCTTGAAGTTGGGTTTCGGCTTATAGGTGACGGTGCCGTCCGGATTGGCGATTACCGTGCCATTGGGCAACGTCACCGCCTGCCCGAACGGATCAATAATGGTAGACGGTCTTGACTCACTGCTGTTGGGATAGTCGATGCCGTCAATGGTCACGGTCACCCCGGCGATTTTAATAATCGCCGGCTCGTTGTAGTTATCGTTTAACAGCACCTCAAGCACAACACCGGGATTATCCTCGAAGATATAGTATTCATCATCGTTCGCCTTCTCCCCTTTTGCGACGGCAATAAGCGGCAGGCACCCAATACTAACGGCGAGCAACATCGATAATAATATTTTTTGGCTGTTCATAGATCATCCTTAATCTAAAGTCTCACCCAGTAGACGTTTGATCATGCCGGTTACACTCTGTGCCGCCACGATCAAGCCATAGGCGGTTAAAACACCATTAATTCATCCACTTCAATTTCATCGATATTGTGAATTACGCCAAGCTTGCTTTGCGCTGTGGGCGACTCAAAGAGCATGCGTATTGCCATGCCTTGCTGAAGCAACGTTGGCGCCCCCGCGCCTGACAACAGGTTGACCCGAGCTGCAGGCGAAAAATTGAAAGCCCGGCCGTCAGCAACAATTCGCGGCCCTTCAAAATCCACATCCGTAATTACAGCAGACGTTGCCCTGATCCGGCCGTATGTCGTCCTTTGAAGCTGATCAATGAGCGCCTGTTCAGCACGCTCTGCCGGGGAATAGCCATCGGATTGAGGCTGTGCAGCGACGGGGAACGCAAGCAATATCAATACAAGTACACCAAACAAACCTGCCGCACCAACACGATTGGATACTTCGTTCATCATAATGATCTCCTAATAAGTCGATTTTCTTAATCTAACCGCCGTCCATAAGTGCTTTGTAGCATGGCACGAGCATCCGCCGAACCACCGGTGCCGAAGGCAGTCACTCTGAATATCTGGCTTCGGCCCGTCACTACTGATTGGCCAACGTTATTAACATTGATGCTATCCCGCTCGACCACATTCACTGTTTTGATATATTCGATAATGTATTTTGGTTGGGTTTCAACGCCAGCTATCGAAGTGCTTGCCGACAGATAACTCCCATCAGGATCTGACCAAACAACACCCACCCAATTAGGGGTGGCGGTAGAGCTCGCCTCGAAGTACAAACCATTTGCCTCAGCGTCAACGTCTATGAACGCCAATAACTCGACGGGTGTTTCTCCAGCCGCCAGCTTCGCAGCATCATCTGCTGCCTGCGCAGCCCCCAATGTTTCGATATAGGTTTCACCATCTTCAATCGCCGACTCCGCCGCCAGCATGGCAATATTGGCGTCGCGTGAGTTCCGCGACATCTGCTCTTCCATCATCGTTGTCTGCACAGAGGCCACGCCCAGCAGCGTCACCACCAGTAAAATAACCAGGCTCATAAACAATGCCAGGCCTTTTTGATGCACCTTCGGTATCGAAACACACCTGGTAGTTACGCTTGGCATTGATAGGCTATCCATGATTTCGAATAAAGTAGGTTTGACTGAAGGTACGACGCATCAGGCCATCTCCGGTGATGCCATCTAACGCATCAACACTGTTTGCGACGATGCTGACGCGAATCGTCACCAATTCACCCCAGTCGTCAACCTGGTTTGCCTGAAGGTACTGATCAGGCACGCCGTCTCCATCGACGCGATCAACGCCGAAAAGCAACTGCAGGTCTTCTACCCCTTCAACCAGCTCAACCGGCGTTGCGGCACCAGTTTTGCGCCACAGTGACGACGGCGTATCCCCCGCACTGTTAACCCCCGTACCCGGTGCAATAAAATAGGTGCTGGCTTCAACCGCCGAGATCGCCGCATCTGTTTCAAAAGTGTTAACGTCTGCCAGCTGCAATGTTGTATTCGAGATAGCGCCACCAAATCCATGATCTATCACCAGGTCCTGGGCGCTAGCCGAGGGTGCGGTGAGATCCGGCGTCATGTTCATGACGTGAAACAGCGTGGCTTTTTCACAGTCATGTATCATCACGATGTCGCCTTTGAAAAATTCAGCCCAACCTGCATCTATACGAATCGTCGGTTTTATCTGGGTAGTGGTTAAGTCGTTCTTCAACCGAGACTCAACAGCCGATAGATTTCGGGTCGTCAAGACATCGGTGCCAGACACTATCAAACTGACATCAATACCATTAATGGGTGTTAGTGCTGGAGACCAGCCAGTGCCTCCGCCGTTATAACCGGCAACCGGCAGGCGGATGTCATATTCATAGGGCAGATCACTCGGCGCGACATTGACGCGGATCTCACCCTTGCTGGACAGGCAACCCCGGTAACCCGCGCGACGCACATCCCGGCCGATGAATTCCAGTGAAAATCGAGCGGACTCTTGCATCCGGCTCTGGCCCACAAGTACCTTGTAGGTCGCCGAATTGGCGACAAACAACTGAACGATACCAATGATCACGATGCTGCCCAGCACCATGGCAATCAACAGCTCGACAATTGAAAAGCCTCTGGCGTGTCGCATATCAGGTGCCTCGTATCTGGGTTCGAAGGGAAATTTCCCGCCTGGCGCCGGCACGATCATCGCGCCACTCGATAGTTACCGTATAGCTGTCTGTCGCCTTGACAATCCTGCCATTGCCATCGGGCAGCTTACCTTCGGTGGCAAGACTCAGGCACACCGGGTGACTCGTGTTGGCAACCGGCTCCAGGGTTGAGTTGATACTGCATTTCCATTGAGCAATGTCATACACCGCCATTTCTGCCGGAGAGCAGCTGCTCGTTATACAGTTGCGAGCTGCTGCGGTGGGCACATCCGTATAGTCCACCCCGCCATAATCACTCTGCGCATTGGCACGAATTCGATCAAGGATGGTGTTCCCCACCATCAAGGCTTCAGAGTTGAGCATCGCGCTTTGATTCTGCTGCAGGCTGACGAGTTGTATTCCCGCGACACCGAGAATGCCGACACTGACGATCAGCATCGCCACCATCACTTCTATCAGGGTAAAACCCCGCTGACTATTGTTTGATTTACCGTATTGCTCAGAACTGTTCATTGCAGATCCTCAGGGACAATCCGGTTGGCGACTGATACTGGGGTCAGTGGGCTTGTGCGACTTCGACCGTCCTACGGCACTAATATGAATGCGGCGACCCTCGTGCCCAGCGCGACAGAGATCGATGTCGAGGGCAGTGGCATCAGCCAGCGCACCCATGGCGTCAAACTCAATGGCCGTTGCGCCTGAGGTGGCAAAAATCAACGTACTCTCAGCGGCGATCGGCAACACGCGCATGATCACGCCTGCGTTACAGTTACCGGGATTGCCGCTGACTATGCACCAGCCAGCACCAAATTCATTATCCTCAACCGCATCCAGCGCCTGCACGCTCACGGGCCCACCCTGCGCACTGGCCGCAGAGCGGGCACGATTGACGGTCAACAAGAATTCATTGACCTGGGTGGCCATGGTATTTCTGGCCAACATACCCTGAAAGCTCGGGACGGCAATCGTCATACCCATACCGACAATCACCAAACCAACCATCAGTTCGATTAACGTCATGCCACGAATTAGCCGAGCCGAAATACTCTGTTTTGAAGTTGCCATCGAAGTTCCTTTTCTAATGGACGAAAAGGATTCTAGGCGAATGGCAGGCTTGAACTGGGCGCAGAACGATCAGCCCTGATGAAAATTCGATAGGCGGTCAAAAGCACGCAAGGGCGCAAATCTACCAGAATTTTCCCACCTTCAGGACCTGAAGATGGTAGATCATGCCAACCGCAGGCACGCTCACTGCAAAGACAGCCGCAGGCAAACCAGCACTGTGTATGAGTAAAAATGCCTATCGAAAATATTCAGAACACAAAAAATTAGGGCGCTACGGTCAAAGTGCCTGCCGCATCGAGGGTCATCGTCGTGCCACAGCTGCCGACAGGCGTTGCCGTGACCACAAAATTGGTCTGAGTCAGGGTGCTCAGGGTGAGATCAAACTTTTTGGTTCCCTGCGTGGGCGACACGGCGCTACAGACGTCACCAATCGTCGCGCCTACATAGGTAAAGTCGTTACTGTAGAACCGCTCCATACCCAGCGCACAGACCTTCATATCAGCAATCCCCTGACCAATAAAAGTATCGCAGGTGTAGGATTGATAACTCGGATAGGCAATCGCGGAAATAATACCAATAATCGCGACCACCACCATCAATTCTATAAGCGTGTAGCCTTTTGCCATCATTGTTATTCTCCGGCTGATACCAATTAGGGTAGTCTGCTAGTGTTGAAGAGCACTTACGCGAATCAAGCTCCTTACCTACGCAAGGCTTTAGGCAGGGAAAACTCAATGCTCTCTTCTCGAGTCACGATTGTCGTTACCTCAACTGGGCCTTCCAGCTGCAGTCGCGCGACGACTTCTTCCACCAAGCTTTCTGGTGCGCTCGCGCCGGATGTTACACCGACAACTTCAGCACCTTCAAGCCAGACCGGATCAATGAGCGTCGCATTATCGATAAGAAACGCCCGCACCCCAAGTCGTTCGGCGAGTTCCCGCAGTCGATTAGAGTTTGAACTATTCGACGAACCGACAACGAGAATCAAATCACACTCTTGGGCAAGGTCTTTCACTGCATCCTGCCGATTCTGGGTGGCATAACAAATATCATCCTTGCGCGGCCCCTCAATCAAGGGGAAGCGGCTGCGCAATCGATCAATGACATTGGCGGTATCGTCCACAGACAAGGTGGTTTGGGTGACATAGGAAACCTGAGTCGCATCCTGGATCTGCAACATATCTACATCATCGACACTTTCAATCAAATAAATGCGGCTTGGGTCTGCATACTGACCCATGGTCCCCTCGACTTCAGGATGACCGGCATGACCGATCAGCACCGCCTCGCGCTGATCTCGAGAGAAGCTGACAACCTCATTATGCACTTTGGTCACCAAGGGGCAGGTGGCATCGAAGACTCGAAGGCCTTTTTCCTCGGCGTCCGCGCGAACCTGTTTCGACACACCATGGGCACTGAAAATCACCAGGGACCCCGCAGGCACTTCCTCAACTTCCTCGACAAATATCGCACCCTTGGCATGCAAATTTGCGACAACTGTGCGGTTATGCACCACCTCGTGGCGCACATATACGGGAGCGCCATACAACTCCAATGCCCGGTTAACGATTTCGATTGCCCGGTCAACGCCAGCACAAAAGCCTCTGGGGCTCGCTAATTTAATTTCCCTGAGCATAGATTATTCACTCACCCGGATTATTTCATTTGTGATTTGCTCAACTTCGACAATATCGACTTCAAAAATCAGATCCTTGCCCGCCAGTGGGTGGTTGAAGTCCACCTCAATACTGTCGCCTTGAATTTTGTTGATGACACCGGGCAACTCCGAATCTGCTTTGTCAGCAAAGGACATCATCAAGCCTTCAGTTAACACCATATTGACCGGGAACTGACCCCGACGTAGACGCTGCATATTAGCCTCAAGATGCTCGCCAAAGGCTTGACTAGCTGGAATCAATAATCGCGCTGAGGCTTCGGCCAACATGCCGTACATCGCCTGCTCAAAACCAGGCAATAAATTGCCATCACCGACGACAAAGGTCGCCGCCGTGTCGCCGGTTGAATCGACGATGTCACCGCTCGTGAGCGCCAGAGTAAATCGCAGCGTCACCCTTGTACCGGGCCCTATTGGGGTATTCTTAGCCATTAACTTTGCTGGTCTCCTTGGGCTTAATCAGGGTATCAAGTATCAGCACCATAGCGCCGATCGTGATGGCTGAGTCGGCAATATTGAATGCCGGAAAGTAGTAGTGCTGGTAGTGGACGACAATAAAATCCACTACGTAACCCACCAGCGCCCGATCGATCAGGTTGCCAATGGCGCCGCCGAGAATCAGCGCTAAGGCCAGCGCCAGCAGCTTCTCGGAGGACTTGATTCGATACAGCCAGACCACAATGATGGCACTCACCAGGGTCGATACCGCGACTAACAACCAACGTTGCCAACCGCCTGCGTCGCTCAGAAAACTGAAGGCCGCACCGGCATTGTGCAGCAGTGTAAAGTTAAACACCGGCAGCAATACGATACTTTGGCAATCGCCGGGTCGACACAACGTTAGCAAATCACTCATAAAACCCTTCGACCATTGGTCAGCGATCACAATCACGAAGCTGAGCA
>DGOD01000131.1 GCA_002389265.1 Gammaproteobacteria bacterium UBA4475 | reverse complement strand
TGGAACTGACCAACGAAACTTTAGATTTCGGCCTGCCATTCAGCGATAACTGGCAACAAGTGCTTTCAGACTTTGTTTCATCACAATCCATGCAGCAAGGCGAATCGCACTTTTTAGGTACTAATCACAAAGCGGGGCCTTACGCCGCCGTTGTAGAGATGATTTTCTAAATCTTCGGCAATCCAACCTTTAAAGCCGAAGACCAATATCCCCGGGGCACGCCCCGTTTCACCAGATAGGACTCCTAGTATTGGCTTCCAGCCATTGGTAGTGCTGCCCCATTGCAGCATTACCACTGTCCGACACACGACTCCAAGCCTACACACCGCTGCTTGCTAACTTGTTCTCGTTTATGAAGAGACAGGTGTGTAATGAATCGGCGAAGACCAGGCACGCTCTTGAAGCGTGGTCGGTAGATCAGGCCGGGGCGAAACACCGGCACGAACAGCATCCCATGTTGACCAGCGACAGGTAGGGTTCTCAATCGCACGTGCATAATAAAATGCTCGTTGTTCTGCTTTAAACTCAGGGTCTTGCCAGAGCGCGGACAGCTGTCCTGCTCCCGTTGCTTCGTTAATCGAGCAATCTCTAAGGTCAACGGTTGCGCCATTGTCTGGGCAACGGTTTGTTTTGGGATTAACTGAATCACCCCCAGCGCACGCAATATCAATCACCTCTTCATGAGTACCTTCTGCGTCCACCCAACCTTTGATTATCTGCAACCGTTGCAAAGGTGCGCTTTCCGGATCCGCTGATGCCATCACAAGAAAACTCGGGGCTTCCCCAATCGTCACCTTGCTTGTGAGCGTACCACCCATAGGCACGCCTTTGGCATAGGCCTGCTCAATGCCATCAGCATCGTAAAGCATGTTTTGATCAAAGCCGAAGCCGGCAAACAACCGAATCTGTATGCGTGACCCTGACGTTGCAAACACTTCCTTTCTGCGGAATGCGCTATAGAGCGATTCGCGGGTATTCTCCTCCGCCCAGGCTGCCGCAAAACCGGACGCTCCAAAGGTAGGCGTCGCGCCACCGGTATAAACATCACCATTAATTTTTACACGTAAAGCGGGATTGCCGCCAAACTTGGCTAGCACCCTGTTTGCCTGATATTCCAGCTCACCTGCCAGACCGCCAGCAGGCACCGACCCTCGTTGTTCCGCTGTAGCAGACAGCAATCCCAGCTTAGAAACAAAATCAGACTCAACGTTTTGACTGGCACCCGTGTGCGTATCACTTGAACCGATAAATCCAAATTGGTAGGGATCAGTCATACCTTGCTGCTCAAGCGCCAAACCATTGAGCAGGGCTTCACGCACATAAGAGCCTTTAACCTGACTTAAGGCATTGGTTGCCACACGAAAAGGCATAATCTCAAAGCTCGCGAATTCATCCTTGGATGACAGCATTGGATGGGTTTCTGACGTACCCTTTATTTGCGTAATCTCAACGATCGGTTCATTGCGTATTCGCTGCTGCGCATAGTCGTCATCCAGAGGGTTCCCAGCCCAATCTACGAGTTTAAACATTTGCCCGTTAGAGCCATTTGAATTGTGAGGTATCGCCAAACTCTCAATACCTTTGGATCGAAGATCGTCCATCCATTGCCAGAGATCTTCAGGATTGCTCGAGTGGAGGCGAGAGAAAGGCTCGCGAGGCAAATTATGGGTATCTTGAAATACAACGTTTCGATGCAGGTTGCCCCTGTCGCTCGTACTCGAAGTGTATTCGTAGGCAGCAAAGGTTGTGAACGTGCCTGGTTCATAAAACTCGTCGGCCGCATTGATCGAATCTCGCCAGGCACTTCGAACAATGCCAAGCACCTCATCTCTATCTAATTCTCCGCTACGAATCTGTGACACCGCCGTCGGCACAAAAGAACTGAATGTACGCATTCGATCCAATACATCGAGTGCACTCGTCCCCATATTCTTTGGTGCATTCAAGCCATAATACCGCTCAGAAAACGGATGCTTTGAAAATTCTGTGGAGGTATCTGCAGCAGCTTCAGCAAGACCTAAAAACATCCCGTGGTCCGTTACCGCATAAAAATCCATCGGGCGAGTTAACTGCATATTAAAGCCGGCAGGGCTCCGAATGGCCTCACCCCTCGCATAGCGATAAGCATCGTAAGGGGTTGCTAGGGTGCCGAAGGCATAAGCATCAAACGAATAAGTGGTGTGAACATGTAAGTCTCCAAAATAGGCTTTGCGCTCAACAGGTGATTTGACAACGGTTTTGACGCTTGACGCTGCCCCTGAAACGGCGCCATCTAGTAGTTCGGTTTCAGTTTCAAAAATCTGAGCTGTCCGTGTACCGTTAACCGCTTGTTGTTCATAAAGAACATCCGCCGCTGCGGTTTGCGCGATAAGGCTTTCGTGTGTGTGCGCCTCAGAAGGTAAGCGCAACATCTGATTTGACTCATCCGAGCAGGCAGCAAGCATCAGCGCTAATGCCATGGCCAATGAGATGAAGGCAGCGGGCTTTTGGCAACCGACTAATCTATTCATAACTGCAGTCTCCACTGAGTACCATTTTTACTGACGATTAACAGTTAGGGACGATTGACGATAATCTCATCGCTACCGATCGGTAATTCAAGTGACATTGAATCTTCCGCTAGTAGAAAATTGTCCGGCACCCTTCGCTTAAAACATCCTCTAAATCAACGTTCAATGGTACAGGCATCAGGTGATAAAATGCGACCATATCAACATTCGTTTGTTCGCCAAGCTTGATCAGGGAATCCGTCGACGCGTGATAGTCCATCACGTCTGAAACAATCTTTGACTGACGCGGCCGGCCAGCTGCGCCCATCGCTTTCAACAGGGTCCTCACGGTGGGCAGCGAAAGAGGTGGTGCAACAGAAGATCAGCACCAT
>DGOD01000248.1 GCA_002389265.1 Gammaproteobacteria bacterium UBA4475 | reverse complement strand
GCGCTGATCGATATTGAGTATGAAGTGCTCAAGCCCGTCATGGATGTCCGTGAAGCCATGGCCGCTGGCGCGCCAATTCTACACCCTGATATGTTTACCCAAGGTTTAGCCGAAAAGCCGACGACCGCATCCAATGTCGCGACCCGGCTGGAATATAAGATGGGTGATATTGAGGCAGGTTTTAAGGACGCCGACGTGGTCGTCGAGCGAGAGTTTTATACGCCAACTGCGCACCAGGGTTATATCGAGCCCCATGCCTGCACTGTTCGATTCGAGAAAGATGGCCAGTCAATGATCTGGTGCTCGACTCAAGGACATTTTGATGTGCGCGCCAGTACTGCCAAGTTACTGGCGATGGATCTGGGTAAGCTAAAAGTG
Organism: Gammaproteobacteria bacterium UBA4475; assembly: GCA_002389265.1. GTDB lineage: Bacteria > Pseudomonadota > Gammaproteobacteria > Pseudomonadales > Azotimanducaceae > UBA4582. The sequence continues at coordinate 11,245 of DGOD01000248.1, read as the reverse complement.
ATTGCCAGCGAAATCGGTGGTGGCTTCGGTGGCAAGACAACGGTCTACCTGGAACCCGTGGCGTTGATTCTGTCGCGCAAGTCTGGTCGTCCGGTGAAGATGATCATGGACCGTGATGAGGTTTTCAAAGCGACTGGGCCTGGCTCGGCGACTCGTTCCTGGGTCAAGATCGGTGCCCGTAAAGATGGCACTATCACCGCTATGCAAGGTCGTCTGGCCTATGAAGCCGGTGCCTTTAAGGGTTCGCCAGTTATGATGGGCTGCATGACCGCATTTACCCCCTATGCTGTGTCTAACATGTATATCGAGGGGTTTGACGTGGTGGTCAATAAAGCCAAGGTAGCGGCTTATCGAGCGCCGGGTGCACCACAGGCGGAATTCGCGGTTGAGATGCTGGTGAATGAGTTAGCAGTGAAACTAGACCGCGATCCTATCGATTTACGTCTGCAAAATGCAGCCCAGGAAGGTACTCAGACTATCTATGGTCCGAAATTTAAGCGGGTTGGATTGGTAGAGTGTCTCGAAGCCGCGCGCGACTCAAAGCATTATCAGCAAGCCCTAGCTGCAAATCAGGGTCGTGGTGTTGCTGCGGGTTTTTGGTTCAATGTCGGTGGCCAGTCCAGTGTGCATATTAATATGAATCCGGATGGCACTGGAACGATAGTCGAAGGCTCACCAGATATCGGTGGCTCTCGTGCTTCCATGCAAATGATGGCTGCGGAGGCTATGGGTATTGAGCCCGGGCGACTCAAGCCGATTATCGGCGACACAGAAAACGTGGCATTTAGTGCCGGTACCGGTGGCAGTCGTACGACGTTTGCGACGGGCATGGCGGTCATTGAGGCGGCAGAAGATGTGGTTGCGCAGATGAAGCAGCGGGCGGCATCCATGTGGAATGTGACCGCAGAACAGGTTGAATGGGTTGACGGCGTGGCATTGAATACGGCCGGAGAAGATCGTCTGAGTCTCGCGGAAATCTGTGCTGGCGCCGATAGAACCGGTGGCCAAATTTCAGGCCGGGGCAATATCAATGCCCGTGGCGCGGGTCCGAGTTTCGCAGTTCATCTTTGTGACGTCGAGGTAGATAAGGATACCGGTAAGGTCGATGTTGTGCGCTACACGGCGGTGCAGGATGCCGGCAAGGCGATTCACCCCAAGTATGTCGAAGGTCAATATCAAGGCGGTGCGGTACAGGGTATCGGCTGGGCGCTGAATGAAGAGTACATCTACAGCGCTGATGGCCTGCTAGAAAACGCTGGGTTTCTTGATTATCGTATTCCTGTCGCATCAGACCTGCCAATGATCGATGCCATTATTGTTGAAGTACCGAATAACTTTCATCCCTACGGTGTTCGGGGTGTTGGTGAGTCAGGCATTATTCCGCCGTTAGCAGCGGTAGGTTATGCGGTGGAGAATGCCATTGGTGTGCCCGTGACTGATCTGCCCTTGTCGCCGCCGCGGGTCTTTAATTTGATTCAAGGTAAGGGCTAATTCGCCTTCGTGTCAGGGCCATCCTGTTTACTCAGCAAACAGGATGGCCGAGCTGCAATAGAGGGTGTTTAAGGATAGGTGCATGGCCAGGGTGACGTTTTCCAGTACGCAGCAGCAATTCACCGTCGACGCTGAATGTGAGGTAGACGCGGGCAACTATCGTGAGTTGATAGCTGCTATTACGAGTCGCTACCCAGCGCTGGATCGGGCTGAGTTGCTGCAGATGGCTGTGGCTATTGACGGCGAAATTATTCATGAGCCTTTGCTCGAATTAGTCGATTCGGACAGTGAAATTCATTTTTTTCACTTTATCGCCGGCGGATGAACATTAGCAGACAACCAGATGGCCACGACGCAACCGGACAACCACAATTCGTCTGGCAGCTTGAAAGTGAGCAGCTTAAAGTAGTCGTTAGCGAGTATGGCGTTCGACTGATGGCGGTCTATGTTCGCGATAAAAACCACGTGCAACGTAATGTCGTGTTGGGGTTGGCTTCCACCGAAGATTATCGACAAGACACGGCGTCCCTAGGTGCAGTGGTGGGGCGGTTCGCGAATCGTATTCGTGATGCACGTTATGATGATGGCGGCCATGAGGTTTGCCTGGATAAAAATCATGGCTTACATCATTTACATGGTGGAGAGTTAGGCTTTGAAGATGTTCTGTGGCAGGCAGCGGCAACCACAACCGGGGTGTGCTTTACTTATCGCAGTGTTGATGGCGAACAGGGCTATCCCGGTGATCTCGACGTTTCAGTAACACTCAGTCTTATGGGCGACTCATTGGGTTACCACTATCAGGCAATCAGCAATCGCGACACGATTATCAATTTAACAAATCATGCCTACTTTAATCTGGACGGTGCTACCACTGGCGAGGGGGATATCCGTAACCACGAGCTGCAGATTGCCGCCGGAGCATATCTGCCCATCGATAAGGACGTATTGCCAACCGGCGAGATCAAAGCGGTAGCAGACACTGCGTTTGATTTTTCGCAACCAGCAAATATCGGTAGCAGATTGGTGCTTAGGGATGAGCAATTAAGTTTGGGGCTTGGTTTTGATCACTGTTTTGTTTTGAATCAAACACCAAACGGTGACGATGATGGCGCGTTGGCCCAGCCAGTTGCCAGACTTTATAGTCCAGAATCCGGCATAGTGCTGGAAATATTGTCGTCTGAACCTGGCTTGCAATTCTATACAGGAAACTACCTGCCGAAGCCTCATGCGGGGTTGTGTCTGGAAACTCTGCATTTCCCTGACAGTCCGAATATGCCCCATTTTCCCTCGACGCGTCTAGCTGCTGGCGCCGTCTTTGATAGCACTTCGATCTATCGTTTTACTGCTCAATAGTCTCGTTGGCAGCCATAGTTTGGTTGGTAATTATGGCAAACAGCAAGGGCGTTGTAAGAGTTTCTGCATAAGAAGCGCTGATGCATGCCCAGGCGCGCCGAAGCGTCGATGTCGGAGCAGAGTTTCCGAAGCATGAGTGCTCAGTCCGGATAGCCATCGGGGTTTTTTTGCTGCCAACGCCAGGCATCCCGGCAGATATCTTCAAGACTCTTTTCCGCTCGCCAGCCTAATTCGTTCAGTGCTTTGGTCGGGTCAGCATAATATTCGGCGATATCGCCTTCGCGGCGTGGACCCACCGCATAGGGTAGTGTCAGGTGGTTGGCGGTCTCGAAGGCGTGGATGACATCCAGTACCGAGTGGCCGACTCCGCTGCCGATATTATAGGTTACCAATCCCGGGTTCTCTGCGAGCTTATTAATGGCCGCCAAGTGGCCGCGGGCCAGGTCCACCACATGAATATAGTCACGAATGCAGGTGCCGTCTGGGGTAGCATAGTCCTGGCCAAAAACCACCAGTTGTTTAAGCTTACCAACGGCGACCTGACTGACAAAGGGTAGTAAGTTATTGGGTGTGCCGTGGGGATCCTCGCCGATCTCGCCACTGGCATGGGCGCCGCCAGGATTAAAATAACGTAGCCTGGCCACATTGAACATGGGGTTGGCGATACAGACATCTTCCAAGATTTTTTCGATAAACAGTTTAGAACGACTATAGGGGTTCGTAGCATCTATAATCGGTGACGATTCATCGATGGGAATTTTTTCGGGCTCACCGTAGACAGTGGCGGATGAGCTGAATACCAATCGATTCACTTCGTGGCGCAGCATGCAATCGACCAGGTTAAGGGTCGTATTGATATTGGTGTAATAATAATTCAGCGGTTCACGAACAGACTCGCCCACAGCTTTGAGTCCGGCGAAATGGACGACCGCGTCGAATTGCTGGCTGGCAAACAGTTGATCGAGGGCCTTGGCCTCAAGCAGGTCAACTCTGTGCAGGGCGACCTTGGACTGAGTCAGTGCTTCGACTCTAGCGACCGCCGTGGCCGAGCTGTTAGCAAGGTTGTCAGCAATCGTCACTTGGTGGCCAGCAAGCGTAAGCTCGACGGCGGTGTGTGAGCCGATATAGCCTGCACCGCCGGTTAACAATATCTTCATCGAAGGCGCATTTGAAGATGAGTCTCAAGTTCGCCGATGGCCTGTTCGCTGTTGAGTACTTTAATGGTGGTCATGCCCAAAGCCTTGGCTGGCTTGAGATTGATGCCCAGGTCGTCAAGGAATATGGCCTCGCTAGGTTCGATTTCCAGTGTATCGCAGGCCAGCCGATAGATCGCGGGGTCTGGTTTGCGAATGCCGGCCTTGCTGGATTCGATAACCGTATCGAATAGCGCCATGACCTCCTCGAATTGCGCAACCCGTTGCGGATCCCGTGCCATACCGGCGCCGCTGCCTGCATTTTTGACATTATTAGTAATGCAGCCGACCTTCATTGTCGCTTTGATCAACGTCAGTGCCTTGACCATTTCGGGGCGAATTTCGCCGGATAGTAAAGCCAGGATTTGTTGTCCCCTGACAGCATGGCCTTGTGTGAGTGCCTCGTCCGCAAACAATTGGTCGAAGGCAGCCACGTCGATTTGAGCACTCTCCAGTTGTGCCCAGGCATTGGACTCAGGATTTGTTGAGTTAATGGCTCGAATAAAGTCCACAGGCAAATTCTCGGCCTGCTCAAACCGGTTGAATGCTTCAAATGGACTCGAAGTCATGACGCCACCGAAGTCCCATAACACTGCTTTATACATAATTACTCACTCACATTGATTTCAAACATGGCAGAATCTGGCCGGGCTAAGCCGCGCTGAGAAGAATTAATCGCGTCGATCATCAATCTCACGTTAGGCGAATTTGGGAATTCGTCTATGGCTTGTTGCACTGCAACCTCAAGTCTTAGTTCACGCATGAACAGGATGCGAAATGCTTTTCTGACTTCGGCAATGTCAGCGGCGCTATAGCCGGCACGTTCCATGCCGACCTTGTTGATAACACGCATATGCGCTGGAAATCCCTCTGCGATAGTGAACGGCAGAACATCTTGAATGGTTCGGGACATGCCGCCGACCATTGCGGCTCTGCCGATATGGCAGAATTGATGAATGGCAGAGAGTCCGCCTATGTTGGCATGATCGCCGATGGTAACGTGACCGGCGAGGGTCGCACTATGAGATAAAACCACGTGATTGCCAACCTCACAGTTGTGCGCGACGTGAGCATGGGCCAGTAATGTACAGTCATCACCGATGCTCGTCATACTGCCGGCTTCAGTGCCGCTATGGATGCTGACAAATTCTCTAATGATGTTTCTGGCGCCGACGCGAGTGTAGGTGATCGTGTCAGGAACGTGTTTCTGGTCCTGGGATTGAATGCCTATGGTGGCAAATGGGAATATTTCCGTGTCGTCGCCAATTTCGGTGTAAGGGTCAACAACAACATGGGATCGCAGAATGGTATTCACGCCGATCGTGACATTGGCGCCAACGGTACAGAAGGGGCCAATGACGCAATTCTCACCAATTTTCGCCGTTGGATCTACGACTGACATTTTATCGATCTTGATCATGATGTTCTCCTGCGACCTTAGGTCGCCATACGAGGTGCTAGCCCATCTATAAAATAATGACTGTCAGCCTGAAAATTCTTCCATTGGCGGCTTGTTAGGTCAACGGAGCTTAAGCCTGAGTGCGAATGAGTGCGAATAAGCAGGCATAATACCACTGTCCGGCGTACAGGAAAGCCTATTCCGGTGTTAATCGATAGGTGATAAGCCCGGATGTGACGGGCGTGTTTTCCCGCGTGGCGAACAGGGAACCTTCGTATGGGTGCTGTAAGATGCACATTTGAGTTTATAGATCGAGCGGATTTTTGGACATGGTCTCTCAACTAACAATTAATCCCGCCCGCGGCGTAGTAAATCCCTAGCATAATCGGTGGTCAATCCGCAAAGCGCAATAGTGGACGTTCGTCCATTATTGAGTGGCCATCCTTAGTTTTCTTTTTAACGACCAATGCTATAATTCTAGGCTCATTTCATCACAGGCGAGGGCGAACCGGAGCCATTCAAGTACCGGCAGCCCGTTTTCTATGCAAGATCAAAAAAAACCAATAAGTCCTCCCCTAGATCGATCACTTGTCGATAAACATTCGTTCACCCGCGAGGAATTGCTCGAATGTGGCCATGGTCGGTTGTTTGGGCCAGGGCGGGCGCATTTACCGATTGATGAAATGTTGATGGTTGACCGTATCGTTGATATCAACGAAACCGGTGGCACTCATGGTAAGGGTAAAATTCGCGCTGAGTTGGATATCCACCCGGACCTTTGGTTTTTTAAGGTGCACTTTGTGGATGATCCTGTGATGCCCGGATGCTTAGGGCTTGATGCGCTTTGGCAATTGGTAGGTTTCTACCTGGCCTGGAAGGGCAATTGGGGCATCGGTCGAGCGCTTGGTTGTGGTAAGGTCGCGTTCCGCGGTCAGGTATTGCCGACTGCGAAAAAGCTAGAATACGATATTGATTTAACCCGAGTTCGTGAAGGCAAGACAGTGCTCGGCATTGCCAACGCCAGGGTATTGGTGGACGGTGTGCAAATATACGTTGCCGAGGATATTAAGGTCGGATTGTTTTCTTCTCTGGACGAATTTTAGGTGCTCTTATGAAACGTGTTGTCATTAGCGGAATGGGTCTGGTTTCGCCGCTGGGTAATAATAAGATGGAAACCTTAGAGTCTCTTCGAGAAACGCGATCCGGTATCAAGTTTCAGGAAGAATATAAGGAAATGGGGTTGCGGAGCCACGTGGCCGGTAGTATCGATATTGATATCGATGGTCAGATTGACCGCAAGCTCCGTCGGTTTATGGGTGATGCCGCCGCATTTTCCTACATAGCGCTGGTTGAGGCTATTATGGATGCCGGGCTCGAAGAGTCAGAAGTGTCTAATGTGCGCACCGGGATAGTCGCCGGATCGGGCGGTGCCTCATCGTCTAATTTGATCGAGGCATCTGACATCTTGCGTACCAAGGGGCTCAAGCGGATTGGGCCCTATCGTGTGACTCGAACGATGAGTTCTACGGTATCGGCCTGTCTGGCAACAGCTTTCAAAATTAAAGGTGTGAACTACTCAATAACATCCGCGTGCTCCACCAGTGCCCACTGTATTGGCCATGCTATGGAGCTCATCCAGCTGGGTAAACAAGATATTGTTCTTGCCGGTGGTGGTGAAGAAGAGCATTGGAGTATGACCTCATTGTTTGATGCCATGGGTGCGTTGTCAACTCAGCGTAACGATGCGCCGGGCACGGCATCTCGTGCGTATGACAAGGATAGGGATGGCTTTGTTATCGCTGGTGGCGGTGGATTTCTCGTGGTCGAAGAACTTGAACATGCGAAAGCCAGAGGCGCGAAAATTTATGCGGAACTGGTCGGCTATGGCGCAACTTCCGACGGCTTCGATATGGTCTCGCCGTCAGGAGAGGGCGGTCAGCGGGCCATCGAGATGGCGCTTTCAACGGTTAACGCCAAGGTGGATTATATTAATGCACACGGGACCAGTACGCCTGCTGGCGATATCCCTGAAATTAATGCTATTCGCAGTGTCTTTGGCACGGAAATACCGCCGATATCCTCTACCAAGTCCTTGTCTGGCCATTCCTTAGGCGCCGCAGGCGTTCACGAAGCAATCTACAGTTTGTTGATGCTAGAGCATGACTTTATCTGCGCGTCAGCGAACGTTGATAACCTTGATCCTGCTGTTGGTGATGCGCCGATCGTGACGTCAAGAATTGATAATGCTGGGCTGAATACGGTGATCTCTAATAGCTTTGGCTTTGGCGGTACGAATGCAGTACTGGCGTTTCAGAGATTCAACGGCTGAGCGCGTTAGTTTTTTCAAGCTAAGCTATCCTAGTCAGTATCTGTGTCATAAATTAATCCATCTAGTCTCTCACCTAAATGGATTAATCATTTCTTAACAATACACCTCAGAACTTAATCATTGCCCGCTATATATTTGCACGACTTCATGCTTGAATGTTGGTGTAGAGTTTCGGGCAGGCCGGCAATATATAATGAATAGAGCTAAAGTCGTTATTATCGAAGACGAGCCGGATATCATCGAGGTCATGAGCTACAACCTGACACGTGAAGGTTTTCTGGTCAGTGCATCTAGAAATGGTGTCGACGGCTTGAGTCTGGTGCGTAACCAGTCGCCAGCACTGGTCTTACTCGATTTGATGTTACCTGGTATCGATGGGTTATCGATCTGCCAGCAACTTAAATCTGATCCGATTACGCGGAACATCTCCATCATTATTGTCTCGGCTAAGGGTGAAGAAAGTGATGTGGTGATTGGTCTTGGTCTTGGTGCTGACGATTATATAGCCAAGCCTTTCAGCCCAAGAGAGCTTTTGGCGCGGGTCAAAGCCGTGTTACGGCGTAGCCCCCGGCAGGAAGGTCATCATAAGGATCGTATACAAATCAAAGAGTTAATGATCGACACCGTTCGTCATGAAGTCTCTATTTCCGATGTTCAAATCAAGCTTACGGCAACAGAGTTCAAGTTGCTGTTCCAACTTGCCTCGCAACCGGGGCGAGCGTTTACTCGAGAGCAATTGCTCAATCGAGTCGTTGGTGATGGTGTCATTGTAGTCGATCGAAATATCGATGTGCACATCCGCTCTGTCCGCAAAAAGCTGGGTCATTATAGTCAGATGATTGAGACGATCAGAGGCGTCGGTTATCGTTTTAAGGAGGACTAGATTAAACCCATGTTACGCTCGCGGTTTCTATGGCAGTTATATGGTGCATTTGGCATCACTATTTTAGTCTGCACCCTGATTTTTGGTTTTTTCACTTCTAGTCAAGTTCAAAAGGATGCGAGGCAGCAGGTGCATGCTGGCTTGCTGGCAGAAGCATCTCTTTTACGCCTTATGTTTACCAATGACCTGGTGAATTCGACGCCAATTAACCTGCAAAACGTCACAGAGCTGTTTGAGAAAAGCCAAACACGAGTGACCATCATTGACCGGCAGGGTGTTGTATTGGCGGATAATCGAGAATCACCCAGTTTGATGGATAATCATAGTCAACGTCCGGAGATCATTCGGGCGCGGTTGAGCGGGACTGGCGATTCTGAACGCTTTAGTAAAACCCTTGGACGCAACCTATTATACGTTGCGCTGCGGGTAAAGTCGGCTGATGTCATACTCGGCTACGTGAGAGTCGCGGTGCCGATGCAAGCGGTAGAAGCTCAGTTGGCTGGCCTTAGAAATCAGATTTTGATCAGTGTGTTAGTCATTACTGGGTTATTTTTGATTTTTGGTTTTTTTCTAACAAGGATCTTCACTCGCCCGATTATTGAAATCACAAGAATAGCTACGCGAATGGCCGATGGTGAGCTGGGCTTGCGTTTGGCACGGTTTCGTCGAGATGAAATTGGTGAGTTGGGCGCCGCTTTGAATAACTTGGCGCAAGGTGCCGAAGATCGAATCGTCGCGTTAACTAATAGTCGTGACGAAATTTCAGCTGTGTTGTCGGGTTTGAATGAAGGGGTTATCGCCGTAGATCTGAAGCAGAGGATCGTTCACATTAATTCGGCGGCGCGGCAGATGCTAAACCTTGAGCGACATGATCTAACCGGTTTGCCGCTGTGGGAATTAGTGCGAGACAGTGAGCTTTGTGATGCTGTCGACGCCTGTATGGGTAAGCAAAATAACGTTGATGGCATTTTGAAAAGAGAGGGTCGTACCCTCGGTCTCTCGGTCCTTTTAATGCGTAATCAAGCGACGAATTCGCCTATAGGCGCGATTGTTGTACTTGAAAATGTTACGGAGGTGATGCGCTTGCAGCGAATTCGTACAGATTTCGTGGCGAATGCGTCACACGAGCTGAAAACCCCCATCGCCGCTATTCGAGGCTTTGCGGAAACGATTATTGACGACCCTAGCATGGAGGCTGAGACTCGGCATCACTTCATAGATAGGATTCGTAGCCAGGCTGCGCGGCTTGACAAGATTGTGCAGGATCTCATTCAGTTGTCTCGAGTAGACTCGCCAGTCAAAGTTCAGCTGGACGGCGATATTGATCTTGTCAGCTTGCTTCAACAGGTGTTTAAGGCAAAGTCTGAGGATGCGGTTGATAGCGGCGTGATGATGGATATCGATGTGCCGAAAGTACCTGTGACTGTCAAGGGTGAGCGAGGTGCGCTTGACCAGATGGTGAGCAACTTGCTGGAAAATGCGATTAAGTATTCGCGACAAATCGATGGCCACGTTCATCTGCGTTTAGTGGTTCAAGCTGGCGTTGCCATCATTGAAGTGGAGGATGATGGCATCGGGATTCCTGCTGAAGAGCAACAAAGGATCTTCGAGCGTTTCTACCGAGTTGACCGAGCACGGTCGCGCGAGCAGGGCGGTACAGGCCTAGGTTTGTCCATCGTTAAACATGTTGCCCAATCTCACAGAGGTAGCGTCTCGGTGACGAGTAAAGCAGATGAAGGGTCGATATTCGTTGTGCGTCTGCCGATTGCCCGTAGTGGTCAATCGGCGAGTTCGCCGGCAGTCAGTGGTTGATGGCAGCGTTCACAACTGGCGAAGAATTTCGCGGGCCGCATGGTGCCCGGGCAAACCGCTGACGCCGCCACCAGGGTGGGTCCCCGCACCGCAGAGATAAAGGCTATTGATCTCTGTTTTGTATTGGCCCATGCCGAGCATCGGGCGGGCGGAGAATAGTTGGTCGAGACTGAGTCTGCCGTGGAAAATATCGCCGCCGATCAGGCCAAATTTTTGCTCAAGATCCCAGGGCGAATGAATTTGACGACCGACCACTCGATCGGTGAATCCAGGGGCGTAGCCATTCACTGTATCGATAATCAAGTCCGCCACAGATTCTCGATGTTGATCCCAATTGGCACCAAGCCCCGGATCGAACTGCTGGCAGAACAGGCTGGCGACGTGCTGACCCGCCGGTGCGAGTCCGGGATCAACAATGCTCGGAATCAACATTTCAACGATAGGTGCAGCAGACCAGCCGTGCCGACGCGCATCCGTATACGCCTGATCCATATACTCTAGGGAGGGGGCCATGATGATCCCGGCTTCCAGATAGCCCGGAATGCTGCTAGCGGTAAATTCAGGCAGCCTGTCGAGGGCAACATTCATGCGGAATGTGCCACTTTGGCACTTATAATCCGCAAAATGACTGAGCACGTCGGCGCTAACATCGGCCGGGTCCAGCAAATTTTCAAACAGCAGTTTGGGGTTCACATTGGCGATCACCAAGTCGGCTTTGATGGCGCTGCCATCTGCTAGGTGGACTGTGCTGGCGCGCCCGCCTGTGACCTCCACCCGACTGACTT
>DGOD01000112.1 GCA_002389265.1 Gammaproteobacteria bacterium UBA4475 | reverse complement strand
GGTGCTGTCAGACAAATGAGAGCTCGCATCATATTGTAAGTCAGATGACTTCAGGACTAGTTTTAAAGTGGCGAAATGGGGAGTGTTTTGTCATTCGGCAGGTTTACAAATTAGCCCTACCCGTCTCAAGCAGTTTTCTCTGACAGTACCGGTCAAAGCTTTGGTGCCACGTATCTCAAGCTCTGAAGATGGCACGCGCTATCACTGATCAGTACCAGTATCTTTCCACCGCGGCATCCGTGCCGGGGTTGATTTACTCAATCAGCATCACCTGCGAACATCACCCCAATCGCGCCAGTCTTTAACGCCCCCTTGCGCCCAATGCAGACCACGGCAATATGCTCTTTAGCTTTGGCAAGCGTAACGTCAAACCGTTCTCCCACTATTTGGATCAACCAATTTTGTCCTGCTTGATCAGCCACAAAGCCTTTGGCGCGAATGATCCCTACGGCCCCAGTAGCTAGAGATTTTGCTAGTTTAATAGGATCACAGGGCGGAATTTCGCTAAAGACACGGCTTTCATAGCCCGCATCCGCATGGGCGGAGGCTTGGGGTTGCCCGGCCACCATCTCTACCCCAAGGATCACCTCTGGCGGCAGCCTGCCCTGAGCGGTGGCTACAACCTGCGCTTTGGGGTTGGCTGAGCCGAGCCAGTCTCTGACGTCCTGCACGACATCACTTGAGATCAAATCAATTTTGGTTTGCACGATCAAATCAGCGTCGGAGATTTGGCGTAGCATTGTATCGCCAAGATACTCATCTGCCGCTTGCGCCCGAATGCGCTCGCTGTCGGCCAGCACCACAACCCCCCCAAGATTGAAGCCGTCCAAAAACGAAATGCTCGCAGCTACAGCGCCGGGCATCGCGACACCCGAGGCCTCGATCACAACATAATCCGGGGCGGAATCCAGCTGGGCCAATTTGATCAAAGCCGCTGTCATATCAGAGCCGAAGGAGCAGCAAATACAACCCCCAGAAATAGCAATCATTTCGTCATCTTTGGCTTCAATCAAATCCGCATCAATTGGCAAATCTCCAAACTCATTCACCAAAATAGCAATTTTGCGACCATCCGCGTGGCGCAGCAAATGATTGAGCAAAGTGGTTTTGCCAGCCCCAAGATAGCCACCGATCACAATGACCGGGATGTCTTGCCTCATAGGCTTGCAGCTGGAAAAATACGCCCGCCCTGAACCGTGCCCCATACGCCAATGTCTTTAAGCAGCATTGGATCACAAGCCGTTGGATCTACCTCCAAAACCGCAAAATCAGCCTTCTTGCCGGTTTCAATTGAGCCAATTTCTCCGTCGAGATGCAGCGTGTAAGCAGCCCCCATGGTAATGGCCCAAAGTGCCTCATGCACTTGTATTCTTTCTTCCTCGCCCTGTACCCGACCCGAAGCCGTGATACGGTTTACGGCCGCCCATGCGGTGAACAAGGGCCCAAGAGGAGTCACGGGCGCGTCAGAGTGGATGGCCATCGGCATGCCACTGTCCAAGGCGGTCCGGCAGGCGTTCATCCGTGTCGCGCGGTCCGGCCCCACTGTGAGAGCATAATGTTCATCGCCCCAGTAGAAGTGATGGTTGGCAAAAAGATTTACGCACATGCCGAGTTTCGCCGCAGTCCGAAACTGTGCCGCATCCGCCAATTGGCAATGCTGCAGCGTAAAGCGGTGATCCGGGTTTGGGTGCGCTTGCAAGGCGGGGCCAAGTTTTTCCAACACTAATTGGGTCGCCTGATCGCCGTTGGTGTGGGTGTGGACTTGCAAACCGGCTTCTAACGCCAAATGCAGCAGTTCCGATAAATGCTCCGGTGCGATATACCAAAGCCCGTTGGGCGCGCCGTTGTGATAGCCAGGCCAGCGCAAGCGAGCTGAAAAACCCTGAATTGATCCATCGACCACGATTTTGATTTGCCCCAAGCGCAAACGGTCAGTGCTTCTTTTTTTAAATGCGAGAACAGCTACAATCAATTCTTTGGCAGAAAGGCCCATGAAGAACCGAAATGGCATTAAACGTACTGGGTAATTTGGCTCATTTGTGACCCTGAGCATCACGTCAACCGCATCGTCATCCATGCGAGATGCAAGATCAGTGATGGTTGTTGTCCCTGTACGGACGCAGAGCTTGGCAAAATTGCGCAGACCAGTCTCATCCGCATCAAGCATATTGCGCTCATAACCCACAAATGGGCCAACGGGTGTCATGACTTCAGGCCCTTTTAGCTCGCCAGTCGGAAATCCATCCGCCCCCAAAGGAATACCAGGATGGTTGAGGCCCTGCTTTAGCATGCTGGCCAGCTCCAGTGCCTTGGTGTTCACATTCATAATATGGCCAGAGGCATGCAAAACCCCCACAGCGCGCGTTGTTGATACCCGATCAAGATCGGCTCGGGTGACGGTCGTATTGTCCATATAGATCGGATCTAATTGCCATCCTGAGAGCGGGGTAGTTGCGTCTTCCAAGACCGCCTCAGCCTCTTGCAAACGCTCAACGACCGCATCCACGCTTTTGACACCCATCCACAGCTTGCCATTTGGATCAGCCCGATCAAACCAACCACAATAGACTTTAGCCCACAAAGACCCTTCCATTGCATGGGCATGGCCCTCCACAAACCCAGGCATCAAGACCTTATCTTCAAAGCGCGTGTCCAGAGTATAGTCGCCCCATGTTGCCAGCTCCTCCAAGCTTCCCACTCCCAAAATACGTCCATCTCGCACCGCCACATGGCTGGCCTCAGGGCGGCTTGGGTTCATCGTGATGATTTTCTTAGCGCTGAAAATTGTAGTGTTGGGCATCGGACACCTCTTGGATTAACTGTTTGTGAAAATTGTAAAGAGCTTTCATTAAATGGAAAAATAGATTTAGCTGTTCTCAAACACCTATTTTTTAGGGGAACGGTATTGATGAATTTTACGCTCAAACAATTGCGTTACGTGGAGGCGGCAGGTCGTTTAGGGTCCATTGCCAAAGCTGCGGTTGAGGTCTCAATCTCTCAATCTTCCATTACAGCTGCCATTGATGCGCTTGAGGCTTCACTTGATTATGGCTTATTTGTAAGGACACCAGCCAAAGGGGTTCAACCAACATCTGCGGGCCGTAAGTCACTGCAATTGATCCGAAACTTTCTCAATCAAGCCCAACAATTTGAGGCCGAACTGCAATCGCAAGGGGGAGATGACGCTGGGCTGGTGAGCATTGCATGCTATGCTACCGCCGCACCCGCCTTTTTGCCGCCAATTTTGAGATCTATAACCGAGAACTTCCCCGGCATTTCAATCAAAGTGATGGAAGGTGATATGATGTCGATCATGGATTACCTCAACAATGGAGAGGTGGATCTGGTGTTTACCTATGACACCCACTTGCCAGACGCCCAGTCTTTCGAGCCATTGTTCGACGCCCCACCCTATGCTTTGGTGCCGGCTTCCGAGGCCATAAGCGCCCAAAATTCTGTTACTTTCGCGGAATTAAGCTGCAGGCCAATGATCATGCTCGACCTACCATATACCCGCGATTACTTTCTTGGCCTGTTCAAAGAGCGCAGATTAGAGCCAAACGTAGTCCATTCAACCCGCTCAGCAGAAATCGCAAAAGCTCTGGTGGAAGGTGAATTCGGCTATACAATTTTGAACATCCGGCCCCGCAACTACATCACCAATGACACACGTTATAAGGCCCTGCCCATTTCCGACTCCTCAGAAGTGCCCGTCTTTGGGATCGCCACGGCTAGCAATGTCAGGCAGCCCAAAAATGTAAGATCCTTCATCCGAGACTGTGTCGAACTGCGGGAGAAAGGTGCCTTCGATGCTCTCACCGTGAGCACAAACCCCTAAAAAATGTAGTAAAGAAGCCCAATTAATCTGTTTTCTGTAAAAAAAAACTTGGTCTAGGCTCATCACAATGACGAAGAAACATATAACTATATGGGAGATTTAAGATAATGAAACATATACTTAAGGGGATAGTCACCGGGACGGCGGCCGCTGCTGTTCTGGCGACGGGGGCAATTGCTGAAGATTCGCCGCGCAAAGGCGGTACGTTAATCACCGTGATTGCCACCAATGTGCGCAATCTTAATCCAGCAGTGCAATCAGGCATCGTGACCGGATATCCAGGCGCGCAGCTTTTTGCGGCCCCTCTGCGCTATGACGAAGACTGGACCCCTCAACCCTATTTGGCGAAAAGCTGGGATGTGAGCGAAGATGGTTTGACCGTCACTTTAAACTTGGTCGAAAATGCCGTTTTCCATGATGGGGTGCCGATCACTTCCGAAGATGTGGCCTTCTCAGTTGAGACGATCAAGGCGCATCACCCTTTCAAATCCATGTTTGCCCCAGTCACCTCGGTGGACACACCGGACGAACATACAGCGGTGTTGACTCTCAGCAAACCACACCCGGCTCTGATGCTGGCGATGTCTGGCCAGCTGATGGCTATCATTCCAAAACACATCTACGGGGATGGTCAAAATCCTAAAACTCATCCGCGCAACACAGAAAACGTTGTGGGATCCGGCCCATTCAAACTGGTTGAATATAAATCCGGTGAGCATGTTATCCTGGAACGCTTTGACGATTTCTTCATCGACGGTCGGCCATATCTCGACAAAATCGTAATGCGGATTATCACAGATCCAGCAGCACGGGCCATTGCCTATGAAAATGGGGAAATCCACATGGGCGCGTTTGAATCCCTACCTCGGATCATCAACCGTCTTAAGAAGGTCGACAACCTGACGGTGACCGATGAAGGTTATGGCGGCATCGGCCCCCTAGATTGGTTGGCGATGAACACCACCAAAGGTCCACTTAAAGATGTCAGGGTTCGCAAAGCTATTGCCTATGCTGTGGACAAAAACTTCATCCACAAGGCTTTGATGGAGGGCACCGCCTCAAATTCCTTGACCGGCATCCACCCAGATAGCCCGTTCTACAATACCAATGTGGAAGGTTACGACTTAGATCTCGACAAATCCCGTGCCCTTCTCGATGAGGCTGGCTTCCCAATGAAGGGCGACTCTCGCTTCAACCTGACTATAGATTTTGGCTGGCCAGGCGTGAAACCGCAGGTCGAATACGTCAAAGCGGCACTTAAGAAGGTGGGAATTGCGGTCGAGGTTCGTGCCTCTGCTGACTTCCCAACTTGGGCAGCCCGCATGGGTGAGATGGACTATGACATGTCTTGGGACACCGTTTTCAACTGGGGCGATCCAGTGATCGGTGTTCACCGCACCTATTCCTCAAGCAACATCGCGAAAGGCGTTTGGTCCAACACTCAAGGCTATGCCAACGCCCGCGTAGACGAGCTGATGCAAATGGCCGCAGTGGAAACAGATCCGGCAAAACGCACAGCCCTTTATGCGGAGTTCCAAGAGATCATCGCAGACGAGCTGCCTGTCTACCACACCAACACATTGCCCTACCACACGGTCTATAATGATAATGTAGGCAATCCTCCCTTAGGCATTTGGGGCACATCGACACCCATCGATATGACCTATCTCAAGAACTAAAATCTCTATCGTGCGGGCTGGGGCACCTTGGCCCGCGCAAATTTATTATTAAGTAAGGCAAAGACATTGGGCATTTTACGCACCATCCTTCTTCGTGTTGTTTATGCCATATTACTACTCGTTGCAGTTTTGGTACTGAACTTTTTGCTCATGCATTTGGCCCCCGGAGATGTGGCAGACACGATCAGCCAATCCATGGGCGGGGCAGATCAAGAAATTTTGGACGAAATCCGCGTCAGCTACGGATTGGATCAACCCTTCATCGTGCAGCTTGGGCGCTATATCGCCAATGTGGCTCAGTTTGATTTGGGTTATTCGTTTTTCTACAACCAACCCGTCACCAAACTGATCCTAGAACGTCTGCCGGCAACTCTATTGCTGGTGATCGCAGCCCAAATTGCGGCGCTGATTATCGGGGTTGTCCTTGGCGTTATATCAGCACGCAAACCCAACGGTCTGTCAAATTATGTCGTGACCTTCCTCGCCTTGTTTGGATATTCTGCACCGGTATTTTGGACTGGTATATTGTTGTTGATCACTTTCTCTTTGAACGTGCATTGGTTTCCAGTCGCAGGGATGCGCGATGTAACCATTGAAGGTGGCTTTTGGGTGCATTTTATTGATGTGGCCCGCCATCTATTTTTGCCTGCAGTGACTTTGGGATCCATCTTTCTAGCCCTCTATTCTCGCCTAACTCGTGCCTCGATGATGGAGGTTTTGGGCTCAGATTATGTTCGCACCGCGAAAGCCAAGGGTCTAACGTCCAATCAAGTTGTCTACAAACACGCGTTGAAAAATGCGCTGTCGCCAGTGATCACCCTCGCAGGTTTGCAGTTTTCGGCCGTTCTCTCCGGCGCGGTATTGGTGGAGGCAGTGTTCAGCTGGCCAGGTCTTGGGACTTTGGCATTTCAATCCATTATTGCCCGTGACACACCAACCATCCTTGGCATACTATTCTTCTCAGCCCTGGTTGTGATTATCGGCAACCTGCTCACTGATCTTGCTTTACGCTTGGTTGATCCACGTGTGGGAGGCCAAAAATGACCTGGCCGGTGATCCAAGAAGAAGAGACACCAGAGGCGCAGCACCCTTTCACCGAAGCGTGGGGCATGTTTCGCAAAAACAAATCCGCAGTTGCGGCTCTGGGGTTGTTGGCTCTCATCACCTTCGGAGCAATTTTTGGGCCCTATCTTTATCCAACGGATCCCTTCGAAATGGTTTGGATGCCATTCTCGCCCCCGGGCCAAGAAGGCTTTTTACTGGGTACAGATTATCTCGGTCGTGATCTGCTGGCCATGATCATCAATGGCGCAAAAGTCTCCTTAATGATTGGCCTATCAGCCGCCGTGATGACAGTATTCATTGGCGTGACCGTGGGGGCATTGGCAGGATTTTATAGAGGTGTTGTCGAAGAAGTTTTGATGAGGATCACTGAGTTTTTTCAGGTCCTTCCAACTTTGCTGTTCTCTATGGTTTTGGTCGCTCTGTTCGGTGCTTCCCTGCCCATGATAACATTTGCGATTGGCATCGTCAGCTGGACTGCCGTTGCACGGATCACCCGTTCGGAGTTTTTGCGCATACGTGAGCTGGAATATGTCATGGCCTCCCGCGCTTCTGGAGCCTCCAATCTCAACCTGATGTTTGGCGTGATCCTGCCGAACGCGCTACCGCCGATCATTGTGCAATCCGCCCTCATGGTTGGCTCAGCCATTTTGTTTGAAGCCGGGCTGTCGTTTCTTGGACTCACTGATCCCAATGTCGTCAGTTGGGGGCAAATTATCGGCTCAAACCGGCAATATATCCTTGATGCTGGATATACAGTCACCATCCCCGGTGTTGCGATTTTTGTAACGGTTTTGGCCATCTCATTGGTCGGCGACGGCCTGAACGACGCGCTTAATCCAAAATTGAGGCAACGCTGATGTCCCCGCTCCTAGAGGTCAAGAACTTGCGTATTGAACTTACCACTCGTGACGGGGTTGCTCCCGTGATTGACGATCTGTCCTTCACATTGAACCCGGGCGAAACCATGAGCTTTGTCGGTGAGAGCGGCTGTGGAAAATCTATGACCGCTCTGGCCCTTATGGGGCTTTTACCAGAAAAAGTGGGACGGGTAGCTGCGGGCAATATCATTTTTGACGGTGAGGATTTGTCCCAAGCCAGTGATGAGCGTCTGCGCGCGATTCGGGGCAATGAAATCTCGATGATTTTCCAAGAACCCATGACCTCCCTCAA
>DGOD01000154.1:35329-53054 GCA_002389265.1 Gammaproteobacteria bacterium UBA4475 | reverse complement strand
CCGTGATAAGCCAATAACAAAACAACAAAACCTAGTTTGGCCATCAGCCAGTTACCCGAAAAACCAAAGCTTAACCACAGCCAGATTCCCAGTCCGAGGGCGAGTAACGCCATGACACTGGAAAAACGAAACAGCTTTTGACCCATAATGATCAGTCGCTGTACATCCTCTTTGGCCTGCTTGCCTTCAACGTAGTGGACGAGGATGCGCGGCAGATAAAACAGCCCGGCCATCCAGGCCATAACAAAGAGGATATGGAACGTCTTTACCCACAACATGACTGTCTACTCCAGTTCAATGATCTCTGTCGAGATGAAAATGTTTATACGATGCCGAGTGCGCCGCCATCAACCCGGATATTTTGACCGTTGACGAAGCTGGCATTCTGGCTGCAGAGAAACACCACGATATCAGCTACTTCCTGACGAGTCGCGATGCGCCCGACAGGATTGGGTGCAAAGTTTTTGACGATCATTGCCTCTGCGGCGTCAAAAGTATCGCCCCAGCCTGCCTTGCGGGCCCGCGCCAAGTATGCCTGTTCAACTTCGACGGTGCGAATCAAGCCTGGCGAAACCAGATTAACAGTAATGCCGGTGGCGCTCAGTTCTTGAGTCAGGCCGACGGTCAAGTTAGCCAGTGCACCTTTGGCGGCATAGTACTGAGGCGACGTTTTATTCGGCCGAGTTGACCCAACAGTGCCGAGGTTCACGACCCGTCCCCAGCCTGCCTTGATCATACCAGGAGTGAACCCTTGAACCATGCGGACAATTGACAGAGTGTTTTTTTGGTACGCGGTAAGCCAGTCGTCGCTGGTGGCTGTTTGCCAACGACCAGGATCTGCTATGCCGTAATTATTGACTAGAATATCGACCCCATAGTTCAGTTCGTTGACTGCTCGAATGACCTGCTCGGACCCCTGTTCAGTACTGATATCGCCCCAGACGGCGCTGGCGTTCTCGACTTGCTCGGCGATAGCGGCGGAATCACCCTCTGTTTGACTGTGAAAAATCACTCTGGCGCCCTCAGCCGCCAGCTGTTCAGCGATCATCAACCCTGTGCCGCGATTACTGCCAGTCACCAGCGCGACTTTATTGTTGATGCCTAGATCCATGATTTTCTGCCTGTCTGAACGATAAATGATTCCAGTTTGACTAAGGATTCCCTATAGTCGTGGCCTCTGATCATGCGCCAATCCTATGCTCGATATCAACAGTTTGGTTTTTCTGCTTCTCGTTGCCTTGGGTGCTATGGTCCAGACCATCACCGGTTTCGCGATGGGACTGATTGTAATGGGTGGTGTGACTGCCCTGGGCTTGGCGCCATTGGCTGAGACGGCGGCGGTGGTCAGCGTGATATCTTTGGTCAATACGCTGGTTGCGCTGCGGCGTTGTCATAAACTGATCAATTTTGCCTATGTCAGGCTTATCGCGGCGACTCTGTTGCCGGCGCTGATCGCCGGGGTGCTGATCCTTGATTACTTTGTCGCCGACTACTACGACAATTTGCGGATGCTATTGGGTGGTGTGATCGTCAGTGCGGGTATTTTGTTGATGCTCACACCCGCGCCCTATCAGGCGCCCTCTGGTCCTGGGGTGAAAATGTTCGCGGGTCTGACCGCAGGTCTTATGGGCGGTATGTACGGCGCAGGCGGCGCGCCGTTGGCCTACCTCATGTATCGTCAGCCGCTGGCGGTCAACGTGGTGCGTGCCTCGTTATTGTTTCTGTTTAGCTTGTCAACTTCGGGTCGAATGTTAGTGGTGGGTTTCAGCGGCCAAATTAACAACAATATTGTGCTGCTATCATTACTGGCGATTCCGTTGGTGATTTTGGTCACCATACTCACTGCGCGCATCAATCATCTGTTGCCGGATGCTTTGGTGCGTCGGTTGGTCTTCGTTCTGTTGATCCTGCTGGGTTTATTTTTATTGTCTGGGTTAGGGTTAGACTGAGCCTAAGGTTTTTTCAACCCACAGGGTGTCCCAATACTGACCAAATTTGCGGCCCACCTCGTTCAGCCGAGCGACCTCGGAAAAATCGAAAGACTTGTGTAGGGCCAGGCTCTGGAGATTGGGCAAGGTGATGATGCCATAACACCGATGCAGGTCGTGCTGGTTGAGGTTTCGAAACAATTCTCCATACAACATCTTGCCATAACCTTGACCGCTGGCTTGGGGATCAAGATAGATACTGCATTCCACTGAGGTGTCGTAGGCTGCTTTAGGTCTGAACGCAGCGCTGCTGGCATAGCCGACAACCTGTTGATTGACCTCTAATACGAGGCACTGGTGAGTTGACGCTGGGTCGAATTGATCAAACCAAGGGCGTCTAGTCGCCACAGTAAATGGCTCCAAATCAAAGGTGATGGCAGTGTTCAACACGTAATGGTTGTAGATCCGCGTGAGCGAAGCTAGGTCGGCCTCATTTGCATGGCGAACAGCGTTTGCGGTGGAACTTTTTATCATATGCATGACGAAATAATAAACCATTCGCGGGAAACCAAGTACTATATCGCAACATCTCAATACAATGAATTAGCGACGTTATGCCCGATTTTGAAGATATCCGACCCTACCATGATGATGAGGTCGAGCAGGTACTGAAAAGCCTGCTGAAGGATCAGGACTTTTTGAGCTTTCTGGCAAAATTCAGGTTGAGGTTTGCGTATGGGCTTTTGCCTGGATTGACTCGGCAGCTCGTTAGGCTAACGCTGACCTGGCAGCTGCGCAAAATTCATAACATTAGAGATTTTCAGTTGGCTGTGGCTCTCACGGCAAAAAAATTGGTCAAAGAGACCATGACCAGCTTTCACAGCGAAGGCCTGGAGCACCTCGATCCGAATCAGGCTTATTTGTATGTGGGCAATCACCGAGATATCGCTGGTGATTCCATGTTGCTGGACTACGCGTTGTATCTGGTGGGCCGCGATACTGTGAGAATTGCAGTAGGCGATAATTTGGTTCAGCGAAAATTTGCGACGGATTTAATGAAGCTCAACAAAAGTTTCTTTATCCGCCGATCTGAAATCGGTGCCAAGAAGGTCTATGCCGCGTTACTGCAATCTTCTCAATACCTGCATGAATCAATTAATAGCCATAATTCAGTCTGGATCGCACAGAGTGAAGGGCGGGCGAAGAACGGCGTTGATCTGACTGATCCGGCAGTGGTCAAAATGCTGGTGCTGGCGGAGCGCAAGAGAGGGCTAACTGACGTTATTCGTGACTTGAACATAGTGCCAGTTGCTATCGCCTATGAGTTCGACCCGTGCGATGTGCTGAAGGCTCAAGAACTCCACAGCATTGCGACTCAGGGGAGTTACAAGAAGGTGCCTGGAGAAGACCTGCTGAATTTGGTGAAGGGGCTGGGTGACTTCAAGGGTAGGGTGACCTTGCGGTTTGGCCATGCCCTGACCGGCCAGTTCGAAATACCGGAACAGGTCGCTGCGGAAATTGACAGGCAAATACTTGATGGTTTACAGCTCTATCCGATTAACTACTGGGCGTTGGAGCAACTGGCGCTAACGAGCGACGAGGGCTCAGTAGATAGTGGACTCGACGAGTATAAAACTGTCTGGCGTCAGGTGGCGCATCTTGCTAACTTCAAAGATGCTGCGACGTTGGTGAGCCGATTTGAGCAGTGTCCGGTGGAGTGCCGACGAGAGTGGCTGCAAATGTATGCCAACCCTGTGGTCAATAAGGTTCGGCACGGCGCCGCCAATATAGCGCCTGCCTGAGTCTGTTGTCGCTGCCCGGTGGCCACGTCTGGCGTTAATCAAACAGTTGCAGCGTGGGTTCAGAGAGTTTTGACCATTGTTCCCGCAGCTCTAGAATATGTTCGGACCAGTAGCGTTCGGTATTGAAGAACGTAAACGCCATGGGAAATGCCGGGTCGTCCCAACGTCGCGCGATCCAGGCTGCATGATACATCATGCGTAAGGTTCTGAGGGGTTCGATCAGACGCAACTGTGCTGGGTTAAAATGACAGAAGTCGCGGTATCCCCGGATGATGCGCATCACCTGTTGTTGCTGGTCTTCACGCTCGCCAGACAACATCATCCACAGATCCTGTATCGCCGGACCATTCCTGGCATCGTCAAAATCGACAAAGTGCGGCATTTCGTCTCGCCACAATACATTGCCCATATGACAGTCGCCGTGGAGTCGAATCGACATGTAGGGCGTTGATTCGAAAATGTCATCTAGTTCCTTCAGTAGGAACTCGGTGACTGAGTCATAAGCAGGGCGTAATTCGGCGGGAATAAAATCGTTTTCAATGAGGAATGAGCGGGAAGCATGACCATAATCTTGCACCGAAATGTTGGGTCTTAGCTCGAACGTTTGCTCGCCACCAATCGCGTGAATGCGCGCAACATGACGGCCCAGAATCTCCAGATTATCGAGGCTATCTAATGCGGGCGCGCGCCCACCGCGACGGGGATATAGTGCAAACCTGAAGTTCGCGAATTCAGCCAGAGTGGACTCATTAGCTATCACCAAGGGCGCGACTGCTGAGACTTCATTGTCGAAGAGTTCCTGGGTGAATGTGTGTTCCTCCAGTATCTGCTTGTCGGTCCAGCGGTCGGGACGATAGAATTTGCCGATCACCGGCTCGCCATCCTCAATACCAATCTGGTAGACCCGATTTTCGTAGCTGTTGAGCTGCAAAATGCGGGCATCACAGCGATAGCCAACGCTTTCGACCGCATCCATGACGACGTCGGGCGTCAAGTTTGTAAATGGGTGTGAGCTTATGCTCATGAGAGTAAGGATACCTGTTGAGTCGGATCGGTGAGTAAGGCAACAGTTTTGATTTGTATAAAGACCGCTTTGCCAGGACTGAGTTCAAGTTGAGCCAAAGATTTTCGAGTAATTCGACTCAGAATATAGTGATCTTCTATTTTAATTTTCACCAGTAGGCTGGGCTTTGCAGAGGCGGTTTCAATGTCACTAACGACCCCCGTGAGAACGTTGAGTATACTGGTCTGTAAGGGTGCCTGCAGGGTCAAACTGACGTCCCGAGCGGGGATGCGCAATCTGACTTTTGTGCCTGGCGGCTGACTGCACAGACTAACATAGATTGACTGGCTGCCGAGTGTTAAGCGACTGAGTCCGTAATCAGGGTCATGGGTATCGACGACACCTTCTATCACCGCGGCCACAGCATCGCCCTCGTGACTATTGAGGGTCAGAGAGGACGCCAGATCAAAAATCCGCCCGCTGGCGATGACTCGACCTTGGTCCAGCATATAGACTTCGTCCGCCAAATAAGTGATTTCATCCAGTGCATGACTGACATAAACAATGGGAATGTCGAGCACCCGTCGCAGACCATCGATATAAGGCAAAATCTGCAGTCGGGCAGCGTAGTCAATGGCCCCCAGCGGCTCGTCCATCAATAGGCAGCGGGCACCGCTGAGTAAAACTCTGGCAATGGCGACCCGTTGTGCCTCGCCACCAGACAAACTGGTTGGGCGCGCATCCAGTAGGTGATTAATGCCAAGCCAACCACTGACCTGTTGTAGGGTTAAATCGTGGTTGCCTCGGCGTCTTTTGATCGCGTATTCGAGGTTGCGTCGAACCGAGAGATGTGGAAATAATTGTGGCTGCTGAAATACATAACCAATATCACGGAGGTGCGGCGAAATGAATTGCTTTTCATCGTGCCAAATTTTGGCATCACTGCTGATCAAAATCTGGTCGCTGGGTTTGGTGTGCTCTAGCCCAGCCAGCAGGCGCAGTACAGTGCTCTTTCCAGAGCCAGAGGGACCGTATAACGCGGTAACGCCCGTTGGTTTGACAGTCAGATCTACTGCCAGCGTAAAACCAGAGGCACGGGTCAAATGGATTTGGGCAGTTATTTGCATGCTTAGCTCTGACTCGTGAAGCGCATTTGCCAACGTCGGTTTAGCGTATAGACCAGGGTCAACAGGGTAAATGAAAACGCCAGCAAACCCAGTGCCAGGACATGGGCCTGGCGATACTCCATTGATTCAACGTGATCAAACAGGGCGATGGACAGTACGCGGGTCTCGCCTGGAATATTGCCGCCAATCATCAGGATAATGCCGAATTCACCGATAGTGTGGGCAAACGCAAGACAGATGGCGGTAATAAAGCCCCGGCTGGAAAGGGGTGCGACAACCGACAAAAAACGATCCAGTGGGGTTGCGCCGAGTGTGGCTGCAGCATCTAGCAATGATTGCTCAATATTTTCGAACGCCACCTGCAGAGGCTGAACATAAAAAGGCAGAGAGTAGATTATCGAGCCAATCACGAGAGCGCTGAAGGTAAAGGCCAGGCCCTTACCGGTGGCCAGTAGCCACCATTGACCGATGATACCGTCTGGTGCAAACGCGAGGAGCAAGTAAAACCCCAACACTGTTGGCGGCAGAACAATGGGCAAGGCGATGATGGGCTCAATGATAATTTTAGCTACGCCACGAGACCGGGCCAGCCACCAAGCAACGGGTGTTCCCAGAAAAATTAGTAGCACAGTAGAAGTGAGTGCTAGCTGCAGCGTGATTAATATCGCGGTTATATCAGGTTGCGACAGCAAGTTAAGGTCCCACTGAGGTAAGATAGCCCGCATCAGTGATACTGCGACGCGCCAACTCGGACTGCAGAAACCTGGCAAAGTGTTCTGCCCCGGGATGATGATTTTTCAAGACAATTGCTTGCTGTTCAATCATAGGATATTCGCTCATGGGTACCAGCCACCAACTCGTGGGTGGGCTGCGATCCTTCACTTGGGCCAGAGAGATGAATCCAGCCGCCACGTTGCCGCTGTCAACAAATTGAAAGGTCTGATTGACGTTGTTACCGTAAATTAACGCCTTGTGTTCGGGTTTAAACTTATCGATCAAAGCCATCGCTGCCTGGCCATAAGGCGCGAGTTTTGGGTTGGCGACGGCGATGGCCGCATCGAACGCCAGGAACATGGATTGGCTAACAGTCTCTTTGTGCTTCGGCATCCAGAAGACAAGCTGGCCGATAGCGTAGGTAAAGCGTGAGCCTGGCTCTGCAAAGTTGGCCTGTTCGAGTAACCGTGGATGCAGACTGTCGGCGGCAAGGAATATGTCGAATGGCGCACCATTACGGATTTGTGAGTAAAGCATCCCGGTAGACCCGGCAATGATATCTATTTCCTGGTCAACGTAAGTCTCTGTCAGAGTGATCAGCGTCGATTTGAAATTCGCGGCCACGGCTACCCGCAATGGGGTTGCTTCGCTCGTGGCGCTGAACAAGGCCGCGATGCACGCGAACAGCAATACGCCGATGGGCACGCGAACAAAATAGTTTCTCAAAGAGTTCAAGGGATCGTTCATCGCGGCCCCGGCCACTGTCAAACCTTGCCCTGGAGACGTTCCACGTAATCGTTAATCAACCAGCCGGAAATGGATACCATTGCCGGTTTGCTGGGCAGGTTCGTGTGGTGGAACCACTGAGCATCGGCGATTTCACTCTCCTGCAAGACGAACTCGCCACTGTCATACTCAGCATGGAAACCGAGCATTAATGAATTGGGGAAAGGCCAAGATTGACTGTTGAAGTATTTGAGGTTCTTGATGCGGATACCAACCTCCTCGAAGACCTCGCGATGAACCGCCTCCTCGATGGACTCGCCAGGTTCGATAAAGCCTGCCAGCGTCGAGTAAAAATCGCCACGAGCATTGGCATTACGAGCGAGTAACAGCTCTTCGCCGCGAGTCACCAGAACAATGATCGAGGGGGACAATCTTGGGTAGAACATTTGTTTACAAGGCGCGCATTGACGCGAACGATCGAAATCAGTTGAGTGCGTGGGCTGGCCGCACTGCCCGCAAAATTGATGATTATTATGCCATTCAACAATCTGCCGGGCGCGTCCCAGCAGATAAAATGCCGACTGTTCAGTCCGGCCCAGAAAGGACCAGAGTGTGCGGAAGCTGTAGCCTTCGGGTTCGTCCGACCCGGGCTCGACCTCGGTGGCAAACACAGGTATGCCGCCCACCTCGCCAAGACAATGTTCTGCGACCGCGGTAAGACCTAGCCATCGCCATTCATCTTGATCCAACGGACGCCAAGGTTCGCCATTGTCGATGGACAATAGTTCGTCGTCGGAGATCACGATGTGAAAGCTGCGCTCAGAGTTAGCCGAAGGCTGATGGCCTGAGATAAAGTCCTGGCGAAGGTTGAAGTCTGCCCATTCCATAATGTATTGACCCGGTCTGCGTTAAGCACTTGAAAACGTTAAGTTTAGCACAGGCCAGGAAAGACCTTGAGGGTTTTTAAAAGTATCTGGATTTGGGCGTTCTGGCCAGGGTAATGATCTCTACCGAGCCAGCGCCGGCATTTAAGGCTGACCTGGTGAGTTCTGATACCGTGGCACCGGTGGTCAGCACATCGTCAACCAGGGCTAAGCGTTCGCCCTGTAGCTTACGGGTCAGCTGGAATGCCTGTTTGATATTTCGCCGGCGCGCTGCGGCCGACAAGCCTTTCTGGGGTGGGGACTCAGTGATTCGCTGACAAAGCTGGTCGTCAATGGCAATGCCGGTCAGTGCATTAATGGCATCGGCAATTTCATGGGCTTGGTTGAAACCTCGAAATTTCAGACGCGTGGGGTGCAGCGGGATGGGGATTAGCAGGTCGGGCAAGGGGCGGCTGCCAGGCTCGGCTTTGATAGAGGTTTTTAGGCGGGTCGCTAAACGCGGTTTGATAGGTTCTCGTGTGATGGGTGTGTTTAGCCGCCACACATCGTCCTGATGGTAGTAACGCCTGGCTAAAACCATGGCCAGAACTCTGCCCACCAGCAACTGATGTCGATTCTTGAATTCAGCGATGAGCTGATTGATCGGTTGAGTGTAGGCGAAGGCGCTAAAACTTCGCACGTAGGGCGGCGGTTTGATGAGGCATTGACCGCACACCCTGCTGTCGTCAGAAAGTCCTGCGGCGGCCCGTTGAGGAATTTGTTGGCCGCAACGTTGACAGGGAAAAGGAATCATCGGCAAGTCTGTTTCGCAGTGGATACACAAATCCAGGGCTCTCGCTGTGCTGGCCTGGCAAAGAATACACCGACCTGGGAACAGCCCGAAGGTAACGCGCATTAAGCGTGAGAGCATGGTCTTGTTACACAGCGAAAGAGGTGTCAAGTTAGAGAAACAGTCATGTCCTTGGTAGACGCTATGTCTGGGGTAGCTGTAGGTCGTTGACGCAGGTTGGTCTTAAATTTGTGCGACATGCAGAGTTGGTTACGGTGCTGCTGCCGGACAGGCATGAGCCGTGTGGCTTGGGTCGCAGACGCTGATGTTACGCAGATAAGTAGACCATTCGGCAATTTCTGCTGAGGTCATGCTGGGCTCGCTCGTCTCAAACGGCGGGATGCGTTTAATTAGATGAATAATATAAAGGTAATCGTTACCTTGAATCACCTTCAGCATGCTGATCTCACCCTGATTGGTATCGCTATTATTGCTGCACATTAGCAGGCGTGTAGAGGTTCGGTAGTTGTTTTCCAAACCCGAGAACAGATTGAAATCTTGGACAGAGCTGCAGGTTTCTCGAACCTTAGCCACCTCTGAGATCAGTGCCTCGATGGGATCAAGGTCAGTCAGAGTTTGGTGAGACTCGAGGGAAATTTTGGTCTGCCAATCAGCCTCAGCGACACCCGGTGGCAGGTAGTCCACAATACGTGTGCTCTGGGTATTGAGTTGGTAAGTAATCTGCCAGCCACTGGGTGGCCTTGCCAGCAGTTTTTCCTGTTGATTGCTGATGGGCTCGGTGGGTGGTAACGGCGGTTGCTGAGCGCAACCCAGTGCTAACAGCAACAGCACGGTTGTGACGACTTTTGGAATCGTGTGGCTCATAAAGTAAAGCGCTCCGGGATCTGCAGAATTGGTTGGTCGCAGCGGGAACATCAACTCAAGTTCAGTAGTATCGCTTTCAGCGCGAGGATCATCTGGGATTTTTGGGTGTGAAAAATATCTGCGACACAGTTTGGCTCGCAGTGTCGTCATGCCAACTGATGCTAAAACCGGTGCTCAAAAAGCCGGTCAAGACTCGGGGGCCGTCAGCGTCAGCTCGTATTCCAGAATTTTTTCGTCTCTCAGTGTGGTGACTTTGACTGTGTCGCCCGGGGCAAATTTTTCCAGAGCCGTCAGTAGAGAGTCCTCGTTAGTCATAGGCTCATCATTGATAGCGACAATGACATCCCCCAGGTGTATCTGACCTCTGTTGTCTTCTCTCACGCCAACCATTCCGGCGCGGTCCGCCGCCAGTCCGGGTTTTACCGACAGAATGGCGATCCCTTTGACACCAAGGCGCTTGGCCCAATTGTCGGTCAGAGTTTCGATGCCGAGTACGGGCCGGTAGAGTTTGCCGTAGGTCAGAAGCTGTGGAATCAGCTTCTTGACGGTGTTGACGGGTATGGCAAAACCGATGCCGGCACTGGCACCGCTGGGGCTGTAGATTGCGGTGTTAACGCCCACAAGTTGGCCTGAGGAATTCAGTAATGGACCGCCAGAGTTGCCGGGGTTAATCGCCGCATCAGTCTGTATAACGTCTTTGATCGTGCGGTTGTTAGCTGCCTTGATCTCCCGGCCGAGGGCACTCACTACACCCACTGTCAGGGTCGTATCCAGCGCAAAGGGATTACCAATCGCCAGCACCTTGCGACCCACGGAGAGATCGTTCGAGTCACCCAATGGTATGGGTTTGAGTACTTCGTCCGGAGCAGTGATTCGGAGCAAGGCGATGTCTTTTTCGGGCGCCATACCGACGACCTCGGCATCATAGGATTTGCCTGACTGCAGAGTGATAATAATGCGATTGGCACCAAGAATGACATGAAAGTTGGTCACAATCAGGCCGTCTTTATCCCAGACTACGCCAGTGCCTGAGCCCCGCGGCGTTTCCATGACATTCATGGACAGTAGCTGTCTACGAATCAAGGTGTTGGTGACGAACACGACCGAGGGACTGACATCGCGAAAAACGGCGATGTTGTTACTTTCATCATCTGTTAGAAATACGTTTGCTGGCTGGCCGGCGGCGGCAGGATGGCCATACTCCATGGCTGGCTCGTTATTCGTCGCCAGCAGTGCAAACCCTGTGATCAATGCCAGGGCGGTGATGCCTGCGAAAAAAGTGAGTTTCATCGTCATGACTTTATCTGCGTCAATGCTCCAGCTAAATCCGAAAAGTATTACCTATGAATGCTAACTGCTCAAAAAGTTCTCGACTAACGGGTCTTTGAGCTGATCTTACGGACCGTCTGAGTTGCTGACAGGTATTGATTTAAGTCCGCGATGTCGTCGGGTGACAGGGTGCCGACGGTTTGCTTCAAGCGTAACGTGTCTCTGATATAGGCGTAGCGAGCGCTCGCATATTGGAATTGGGCTTGGAACAAGCGCTGTTGTGCCAACAGCACGTCGACGATATTCCGAGTGCCCACTTCGTAACCGGTTTGCGTGGCATCCAGTGCACTCTGGCTCGATTCTATACCGCGTAGACGTGCATTGACCCTGGCGACATCGGTGTTGAGCGCGCTATATAACGTACGCGTGTTTTCCACGACAGTCCGTTGGGTTAAATCAAAATTGCGTTGAGCCTGTTCCAGTAAATAGCCCGCTTGCTTGGCCTGTGAACGGGTCGCACCACCGCTGTAAAGGGGTATGTTGAGTTGTAAGGCCATGGTCTGCTGCTCGGATTCTGTCCCGTTGCCAAAAAAACCGCGGCTACCAGAATTGTTCCGGTTATAGGTGGCCTGTGCGTCAAGGGTGGGCAGGTGCCCGCTTCGGGCCGCCTGCAGGTCACGTTCAGCCGCATTGACCCCCTCTCTGGCGGCGATCAGAGAGTAATTTTGCTGCACTGCCGCCATCACCCAGGCTTCTTCGTCGCGGGGCTCAGGATAGTTAACGGGGAACTCCGGATTTAAGCCATCGATCTCATAGAATGCCTGACCGGTAAGGCGCAGCAGAGACTCGAAGGTCACCGCTTGAGCGCCTTCGGCTTCAATCACATTGACGGTGGACGAGTCAAAGGCGGCGGTAGACTCAAGCACATCGGTGATAGCCACGAGGCCCACATCGAAACGCTGTTGAACCTGCTCAAGTTGCCGCTGCACCGCGTCGCGCTCGGCATTGGCGGCGCTCCAGCGGTCCTGTGCCTCAAGAATATTCAGATAATTATCGGCCACCCGATAGATCAGCTCTTGTTGCTCGGCAGTGAACTGCGCCTGAGCCTGGGCTTTGATGTTCTTCGACTGTTGGAACTGGAACCAGTTAGATAGCCTGAACACGGGCTGGCGTAACACCGCCTGCCAGCCATTGTCATTATAATTTTCTGTGGGGAATGAAGGCTGCAGAATGGTACGTTCGTTTTGTGATGTGCTGCCATTCAGACTGATCGACGGCAACAATCCCGCGCGAGCCTGGTTGACGACTTCGCTGCGGGCCATAAACCCAGCCTTCGCGGCCCCAAGTTGCGGATCGTTGATGACCGCCAGCGTATAGATTTCGTCAAGGCTGGCAGCTTGCGTCGAAGCCGACATCAGTAAGGCGATTGGCAGTAACAGCGGTAAGGCCATTTGCCGGCTTATTTGCCGACCCATTTGCCTGTAAAAGCGCGTCAGTCTGATGGGCAATATTTCTGTTTGCATAAAAATTCCTTACAAATGGCGCTTGGGGACGCCGCTATGCTTATTGGCTAAGCGTTCCCGACCAAAAAAATGTGGGGGATAGCATAACCCTAGTCTAGCGGCCTTGCCAGCCAGACGCGATATACCGACTTATATACGAGATTGAAAGCGGTTATAGATCGCTTGTAACCATTTTATTGTTGCAGCCACTCAGCGTTGAGGGGCGCCTCGGCTAGCCATTTAGGCTGGTCGCGAAAACCCACCATGCTGCTGTTGCAGTGCCGCTTCGAGCCAGGCAGCAACTGCCAGACATTGGTCTTCGCGAAAGGGTCGGGCAATAATCTGCAGGCCTATGGGGAGTCCCTGCGGGTCGGTACCGCAGCGTATGACCACGGCTGGCCAGCCTGTCAAGTTATAGGCCAAGGTGTAGCTGTAAGACAACATGTCCTCGGTTTCGTCGTGGCCGACGGCTGTGTGCGCATTGACGGGGCAGATGAGAATGTCAAAATCTTCAAAAAAACCGAGCATGGAGCTGCGATAGTTATCCCACAGATTGAGGGCGTGATTGAATTCCGACTGATCAATGGTCGGCCGAGCCTGGGTTTGACTAGAGGCGATCTGTGGCGATGGCTGTTCGGTGTGGCTATCTTCAAGTAACAGGTCGAGGGTATCGCCGCCGTCTGCACCAAAAAGTTTGGCGTAGATAAAGCTCGCCATCTCGACGCCGGGTGGGCGAGTATCTGTGACGGTTTGGCCATTGGCCTCAAACAATCCAAGCGCCTCCCTGATAGCAGTCTGAATGGCTGCCGAGGGTGTCGAGATACCGTTGTCGGTGTGATAGCCGATGCGTAATTGGCTGGGGTCAACCGCGCCCATCACGTACCGTTGCGCGTCTGTGGAGTAAGGATCAAACAGATCCGGTCCTTGAATAATATCCAACAGATACCCTAAGTCA
The DNA here is from genome assembly GCA_002389265.1 of Gammaproteobacteria bacterium UBA4475. Classification (GTDB taxonomy): domain Bacteria; phylum Pseudomonadota; class Gammaproteobacteria; order Pseudomonadales; family Azotimanducaceae; genus UBA4582. Next base: position 39,490 of record DGOD01000154.1, on the reverse strand, counting down.
GCAACCTGCCGAGCCATAGGGCCGGGTTGTGATAATGCAGCTAGCAGTCCCGAAGTAGGCAGTGCATTGCCGGTGCAGGGCACACGTCCGGTGGTCGGTTTGAGTCCGGTGATTCCACAAAAATGGCTGGGCAGGCGAATGCTGCCGCCCGTATCGGTACCGATATCAAAGGGCGTGGCGCCCGCTGCGATCAAGGCTGCCGCGCCGCCACTGCTGCCGCCGGGGGTCAGGTTGAGATTGTATGGGTTGTTGGTTCGACCGTAGACCAGGTTGTCAGTCTTAAACGCCAGGGTGAATTCCGGTGTGTTGGTTTTACCCATGAGGATGCCGCCGGCGCTGCGAAGTCGCGCGACACAGGTCGCGTCGCGCCCCGGACGAAAGTCCTTGCGGCCCAATGTGCCCCAAGTGGTAATGGCATCCTTCGTGTCTAGGCTATCCTTGATGGTCATGGGAATGCCGTGCAGGGGGCCGTGTAAGCCCCCGGCCTGGAGATCAGCATCTGCCTTGGCCGCGAGCTGCATGGCTTGTTCCGCCGTTGAGTAGACGAGGGCGTTGAGCGGCGGATTCTTGCGCTCGATACGATCAAGAAAGCCTCTCACCAGCGCAACAGACGTTATCGACCTTGAACTGATAGCGTTTGCCATCTCTGCCAGCGAGCCGTCTAAAATCTCATCCATTGTCTATCTCCCCGATAAGTACTGCCTGTCATCACAACACAATATAAGCGGTTCCGCCAAGGGGCGGTTCGGTCAAACCGATCGCAGAATCTCAATCGACAGTAGTTCATCGTCGATTTCAAACACGGTCGGCAGGGGCGTAGCAGAGATCTCTAACTGCAACGCCAGAGTATCTTTCATAATATACTCGCGATGTTGTTCAATGGCACGGCCAAGCTCTTCCGAGGCGTGGGCCTTGATGCTGATTCGATCAGCAACATTCAAACCGATATCTTTGCGGGTCTTTTGAATTCGGTTGACAACCTCGCGGGCCAGCCCCTCCCTGATCAACTCTGGCGTCAATTCACACTTTAGGTCGATGGAGATAAACCGATCGGAAATCGCATCGGTACCCGTGATGGCCTCGCGAAAGACCAGAATGTCTTCCGGTGTGAACGTCTCACCGTCGAGGGTGATTGCACCAGACTGTTGTAGCTCATCAATCTGGCTTGAGCTCAAGGCTTCAATTTTCTGTCTGAAGGGATTGAATTGCTTGCCCAGACGCTTACCCAGGACTGGAGAGTTCGGCTTGGCGTAGAGACTGATGTAATCCGCTTCAGCCGTTGTATAGTCGATGGCCTTCACATTGAGTTCGGTTTGAATATAGTCGGCGAGTTTGCCGATCTCATCAAGCAAAGCCGGGTCTTTATGGATGACTGTGAGCTTGGCCAACGGCATTTTAGTTTTCACTTTTTCCTGATTACGCTTCTGACGGCCCAGCAAAATGATGTGCTGCATGCGGCTGACGGCTTGCTCCAGTATCGGCTGCATGAGTGCTGCTTCCGGTTCAGGGTAGGCGCACAAATGCACAGAAAGTGGCGCGTCTTGAGTGCCAAAGGCGGTCATCTCTTTGTAAATGGTTTCTGCCAGAAATGGCGCGAAGGGTGCCATGCTCAAGCTGAGTTCATACAGCGTCGTATAGAGTGTGGCGTAAGCCGCTTGCTTATCTGCATTCATGGTCTCATGCCAAAATCGGGCGCGATTCAGGCGAATGTACCAGTTGGTGAGCTCTTCGATAAATTCAAATAGCGCGGGCACGACATTATAGAGGCGATAGTTGTCCATTTCCTCGGCAATGGTTGCTTTGAGCGTTTGCAAACGCGAAAGTATCCAGCGATCCATGATGTTGTCTGAGGGCGCTGGGTTCTCCTGCGGCGACCACTGATCGATATTGGCGTAGGTTTGCAGAAAACGAAATGCATTCAGCCATGGCAGCAGCGCGCGCCTGACCATATCTTTGACGCCCGTGTCAGAGAACCGCTGTTCCTCGGCGCGCACGAGTCCTGAGTTGATCAGGTACAGGCGCAGGGCGTCGGCACCATAGGTTTCCATGAGTTCGTCGGGCGGTGAGTAGTTGCGGAGGCTTTTCGACATCTTTTTGCCATCCTCTGCCATGACGATGCCATTGACGATGACATTCTTGACAGGATGAGTGTCGAATAAGGCTGTGCCCAGAACAATCAGGGTGTAAAACCAACCGCGGGTCTGGTCGAGACCTTCGGCGATAAATTCCGCAGGAAAGCCCTGCTCGAACATATCCTGATTCTCAAACGGATAGTGTAGTTGGGCATAGGGCATGGAACCGGATTCAAACCAGCAATCCAGAACCTCTTCAATGCGGCGGTAGTCGCCAGGCTCACCGGGGATTTGAAATACTAGGTCATCAACATTTTCACGGTGTAGGTCATCCAGCTCAACACCGGTTAAGCGGGTTAATTCTTCCCTGGAGCCGATACAGATCTGATTGCCGCTGACATCGTTGATCCAGACAGGCAGGGGCGTTCCCCAGTAGCGGTTGCGGGAGATGGCCCAGTCGATCGCGTTCTCAAGCCATTTCCCCATGCGCCCGTCTTTAATGTGCCCTGGAACCCAATTAATTTGCTGGTTCGCGGCGATCAGGCGATCACGCATCTGCTCGACCCGAACATACCAGGAGTCAATGGTGCGATAGATGATGGGCGTATCTGACCGCGGGCAGAAGGGATAACTGTGGACAATGACGTCCTGGCGAAACAGTGCGCCGCTGTCTTTTAATTTACGAATGATACCCTTGTCCGCCGCCTTGACGTGCTGGCCGACAAAGTCTGGGACTTCATCGGTGAAGCAGCCAGCCAGATCCACTGGGCAAACCGTCGCAGTGATACCGGCAGCTTTAAGGACCCGATAATCATCCTCGCCGAAGGCTGGCGCTTGGTGCACGATGCCGGTGCCACTGTCGGTTGAGACGTAGTCGTCGGCGACAATCTGGAATGCCCCTTCGGCGCGCAGGTCGGTGAAATAGTCAAACACGGGTTCGTAGCTGAGGCCCACAAGACTGGCCCCCTTGAGTTCGCTGATCACAGTCAGTTGTTTGCCGCGAGTCATGTCTTCGAGTCGGGCTTGGGCGAAATAGATATCGATGCCCAGTTCCTCATCGTGGGCCTTGACGTAGTCAATATCGGCGCCGACACACAGGGCCAGGTTCGAGGGTAATGTCCAGGGGGTGGTGGTCCAGGCGCTGATATAAGCGTCTTCATCCCGTAGTTTGAACAAGACGGTGACAGCCGGGTCTTGCACTTCCTGGTAGTTGGAGGTCGCCTCGAAGTTTGACAGTACGGTACCGAGCGCCGTGGAGAAGGGCACGACCTTGATGCCTTGATAGATCAGTCCCTTATCCCAGAGCTGTTTAAATACCCACCAGACAGACTCCATGTACCAGGGTTCCATCGTCTTGTAGTCATTCTCGAAGTCAACCCAGCGGCCTATTCGAGTGATCGTGGATTCCCATTCGCTGGTATAGCGCTGCACGATGGCACGACATTCATCGTTGTAGCCCTTGACGCCAAGCTTGGCGACAGCTTCTTTGGAGGACATGCCCAGGGCCTTGTCAATCTCGTGCTCAATGGGTAAGCCGTGACAATCCCAGCCAAATCGGCGCTGCACATAACGACCTTTCATCGTGAAGTACCGTGGTACAGCATCCTTGAGAATAGAGCCTACCAGATGGCCATGGTGAGGTAAGCCTGTCGCAAACGGCGGACCGTCATAAAAAATGTAAGGCGCAGCATCGGCGGTTTGCGCTAAGGATTGCTGGAAAACCTGGTTGTCGCGCCAGAACTCAAGAATCTTGTGTTCGGATTCGACGAACGAGAACGTCTCGCTGCTGGCTGTACTGTTTTCTTCGTCCATCTTTCACCTTACCCGGCCTAACCTGTGGTCGCCAGATCATAGTCTTCGAATGTAGAAACAAAAAACCCGCCTGGTGGCGGGTTGCGGAATTATCTTGCTACGCGCTTCACCCCATTATTCTGTTATGAATAATGCCAATCGCAAGCAAGGCTATTCTTGTCAGGTTTCGCATAAGGCCAAAGGATAGGCATTCTCGCTGGCATGTCAAGAACCTTGCTGCTGGCCCCTTTATTCTTGGGCCTGTTTTACGGTCCTGTCGGACCTCTTGCTCACGGTC
>DGOD01000154.1:0-35248 GCA_002389265.1 Gammaproteobacteria bacterium UBA4475 | reverse complement strand
TTTATTCACGGTCCTGCTGGACCTGGCGAACGCTGCCTCTGGAATTGATCTTCTGGACGATGGTTGCCACTAGGCGGCCGATATGGAAGGTGTGATACCAGTCTGGCGTATTGTCGTGTTCAACGGTACTGGTGCCGACGAAGTTAAACTGCCAGCCTTCGCTGACTGATCGCGCCTTGAGTGCGGTCAAGCGTTCCCAGGCTGGCTCTGACAGTATGGGGTGGACACAGGCGACGACGATGTCCGCGGCGCCCCGGCTTTTGAGCTCATCAACGGCGGCGACCACGGAGCCTGCGGAATCGACGATGTCGTCTACCAGCAGTACGTTTTGGTCCTGCACTTCACCGATCAGGGTCGAACGAAAGACTTGGTTAGGTTTTGAATAATCGCGTTCCTTGGATAAAGCGGCGAGATCCGCCGACAGTTCTTCCGCATAGGCGCGAGCCCGCTCCAAATAACCCACGTCGGGTGAGACGACCACGTCGCCGATGAGACCTTTGGTCACGAGCCACTCTGTCAGATGGCGGGTTAAGAAGACATTTTCCAGGTGCGTAAACGCTGGGTTGAACATGCCAGCGATGGCGTCGTTGTGAATCTCGACGGCCATCACGCGATTAGCGCCCGCGCTTTGCAGCATCCGTGCAAACAAGCCGGCGCTAATGCCCTCGCGAGTTCGGCCCTTGCGTTTGTCCTGCCGCGCACCGGGGTAATAGGGAATGATGGCAGTCACATATTGCGCATCAGATAGCGCAGCGGCTTCAACCGCATGCAGGAGCATAATGAGTCGGTCATACACGGTCCGCTCGTCCTGCTTGCCGATCATGGATTGAAACACATAGACATCGTGACCGCGGACGTTGGCGTTGATGGCGAGCTTGCCTTCACCGCAAGCAAACCAGGTTTCTTCCGTCGGGATCAGCGGCAGGCCCATATGGTCGGCAACGGTCTGGGCGAAATTCCGGCCAGACTCGCAGGTCATCAGGGCAATGGGCGCGCGAGGTGTCGGGTTCATGGGTTTGTCTCCAAGGATGGGCTTTGAATCAAGGATGCCAAGGTTGACACCAGCAAGCTGTGCTCTTCGTCGAGTACCTTCGCCGCCAGGGTTTCAGCGGTGTCGTCAGCAGCAACGGCAATGATCTTCTGGGCTATGACCGGCCCGGTATCATAGTCGGCTTCCACCCAGTGCACGGAGATACCGGTCTCTTGGTCACCATTGTCGATGACCGCTTGATGCACGCGCAAACCATACATGCCGTGGCCACCGTAGCGGGGCAGCAAAGAGGGGTGAACGTTAATGATTTTGCCGCGGTAATAATCGAGGGTTAAGGGGCCAAGCTTCTTCATGTAACCGGCAGTGATCACCAGGTCGACCTGGTGGTCGCGCAGCGCGGTCAGGATCGCCTGATCTTGGTCGGCGGCATTCGGGTGGGTGATATTGGAGATATGCAACGCCGGGATCTCAGCTTGGCGCGCTCGGCTCAGAGCCACGCTGCCGCTGTTGTTGCTGATGGCGACGACGGGGCGCGCGTTGAGTTCGCGGCTTGCACAGGCATCAATGATAGCCTGGAAGTTACTGCCGCGATGAGAGGCCAAGATGCCGAGTCGAGTCATGTTGAAATGAGATACCGATAAAGCGCGGAATTCTACCACGGCGCTGATCAAAAATGCTGCTAACTTAGCTGAGACTTGCGCCGGTCTTCAGTCCAAATTGTTCCCGCAGCGCTTTTTTCTGGACCTTGCCCATGGTGTTGCGAGGTAGCGCCGGCACAAAATGCACGGTTTTCGCGATCTTGAAGTTTGCCAGGTGCTGTTTCATATAGCGGATGACTGTAGTTTCATCTAGTTCGCTATCTTCAGTGGCGACGATGATGGCGGTGACCGCTTCCCCGAAATCGTCATCCATCAAGCCGATGACGGCAGACTCAACTACCCCCGGGAGTTTATCAAGGATGGTTTCGATTTCTTTCGGGTAAACATTCAGGCCACCGCTGATGATCATGTCTTTGCTGCGGCCGACGATGGCGATATAGCCATCGGCGTCCAGTTGGGCGAGGTCGCCGGTCTTGAAATAGCCGTCGCTGGTGAATTCCTCTTGAGTCTTGAGGGGCATACGCCAATAGCCTTTGAAGACATTGGGGCCACGAATCTGTAGTTCGCCTGCGGTATCCTGGGGGACGGGTTTGCCTTGGAGGTCCACAATGCGGGTCATAACCCCTGGCAATGCTGGACCCACAGTGCCAGGCTTTTGCGGACCCAGCAGCGGATTGCTGGTATTCATGCCGGTCTCAGTCATGCCGTAGCGTTCCACAATTCGATAGCCCGTGGCGGCCTCGAAGGCGTCAAAGGTCTGCGGCAGTAGTGGTGCAGATCCGCTGGTAAACAAGCGCATTTGGCGGCATACAGTTTGATTCAGGCCCCCATGTTTCAGCAGGCGAACATAGTGGGTCGGGACGCCCATATAAACCGTCGCCGCTGGCAACGACTCGATGACCTCGGCGGGATCGAAGTTCGGCAGAAAAATAATCGGGCTGGCATTAAAGACAGCGAGGTGAGTGGCGACAAAGAGCCCGTGAATATGAAATATCGGCAGGGCATGGAGCAGCACATCGCTGGGTTGCCAGCCCCAGGCCAAGTGCAGAGCCTCGACGTTGGATAGCAGATTATGATGGGTGATCATGGCACCCTTGGGCTGACCGGTGGTCCCCGAGGTATAGAGTATAACGGCAACGTCATCTGCCTTCGTCGCAGGCGTATCGAACGTCGCGGCATAGTCTCCAGCGGCCAAGTCATTGGGCAGGCTGCCACCGCCATGGCTGTCGAGCGTCGCCACTTGGCAGTCATTGCGGCGTAATTGGCTGAACTGAGGTGCAGCATTCGGCGTGCAGATGATCAGTGCGGGTTCGGCATTCTCGACGAAATAGGCGAGTTCTTCCTGGCCATAGGCGGTATTCAAGGGCAGGTAGATGAGCTGGGCGCGCAGGCAAGCAAAGTAGATGAACAGGCACTCAGCGGATTTCTCGACCTGGACCATGACTCGATTGCCGGGCTTGAGGCCCATTTCGGTGAGCAGATTGGCGTATTGGCCGCTGCGGTGATGCAAGTCCGCGTAGGTGTGCACTGGCTGGCCGGCAATGTCCTGGATAAAAGTGCCGCCGGCTTGAAACCGCGCATGGAAGCCGGCATAGCAGTTCTGATTGTTGATTCCTTCCTGGCTAGCATCGGACATGTAATGTCTACCTCATTTTTGCTTGGCAATCTCTCGTTTAAGATTGGCGTACCCAACCTGAAAACGTGATTATTCAGAATGTTCACTGATGGGCAGTTTAGAAGATAGCGTAGTGTTTTAAATCAAAATGTGGGGTTTTTTCGGTCATGCGCACATTAGTAGGGTCGATCTTGTCAGCGCGGTTGGCGGATTATCGTTATCCGAATGCTATAATGTGCGCCTATTCAGAAGATGCGTAATAGGTTGTGTACCTCATGTTGAAGCGTTGGTCCCCTTTGCAGTTGCTCGGTGTGCTGTTACTCAGTGCACTGTTGCTTGGTGTTCTGTTGTTCAGCCTCAGTGTGCCCGGTTTTTCGGCGCCATTGGAGGTGAATTCAGCCTGGGCTCGCGCCACGCCAGCAGGTGCTCGTGTGGGTGCAGTGTATATGGACCTGTTCAACCCAGGCAATGTCGCTGAGACCATTGTTCAGGTTGAAACTGCGGTGGCGCGCACCGCCCAAATTCATAGCACCATCAATGTTGATGGCATGTTGAAAATGCGCTCGGCGATGCCGCTCACTATCGGCGCGGGACAAGGGGTCAGTCTGGCACCGGCAGGGATGCATATGATGTTGATGGGTTTGAGCCAGCCGCTGGTGGTGGACTCGTCTTTCAACGTGACCCTGGTGTTGCAATCGGGTGAAGCCTTAACCGTAGAAGTGAAGGTAGGCAGCCCAGGGCAGCTGGTCGCGCCTTAGGCACGAGCCTGACGCTTTGCGGAAGGCAGCCTATGGTATCTCGCGTAAGAGCACGCCTTGGTCAACCAGTGCCTGTACTTGCGGCGCGTCGTAGCCCAGCCAGTGGTTCAGGACGATGCCATTATGTTCACCTTGGCGGGGCGCACCGCCGCGCACGCCACTGCTAGCGGCAGAAAACCGATAGGGGCTTTGAAACACTCGCCGCGTGGCGCCTTGGCGGTCATCAATGGCGACGATACTTTGTCGATGGGCTAAGACCTCGGAGTGCTCAAGGTAGTCGCTGGTGGTGGTGACATTACCCCAGGCGATATTGGCCTTGTTCAATGCCTTAACCAGCTCCTCACGATCGGTGAAGCTGACAAGAAAGTCGGCCACAGCCTGGCGTCTTGCGTTGATTTTGGTGTCGAGGGAGGGGTCGTCGTTGGCGGGCTCCTGAACGCCGAGAATGCTCGACATTAAGCGCCAGACGTGACGAAAATCACCGGCCAGGATGATTCTGCCGCCACAGGCATCCCAGACCTCGCTGGCCCCGTTATTAATAGGTGCAGGTTCAAGGTAATAATGTGTTTGATCGTCAGTCGCCAACATGGCGTCAACCATGGCGATGTCGATATGTTGCCCGTGGCCACTGCGGTGGCGCTGATGGACGGCGGCTAACAAACCTACCAGTCCATGCAGGCCGGCATTCGTGTCGGCGAAAGCCATACACATCTCCACCGCGTTTCCGCCACTTTTCGCCGCTTGGCGGTCGATGGTGCCGGTTTCTGCATGGACGATCGGTGCGTAGGCGGCGCGCTGCGATTCAGGACCGGTCTGGCCGAAGCCTGAGATTGAGAGCATGATCAACCGCGGGTTGATGGCTTGCAGACTCGTCCAGTCGATGCCCAATCGGGTCATCACGCCGGGGCGGAAATTTTCGATCAAAATGTCTGCACGGCTCGCCAGATCCTTGAGCAAAGCAGTGCCCTGCGGCTTGCGCAGGTCGATACTGATATTCTGTTTGCCGGCGTTCTGTTGCTGGTAATAGCTTGAAATATTGCCGACCTGATGACCCCAGTTGCGAGTCACATCCAGTTCAGGTGGCTCGACCTTGACGACTTCGGCGCCCAAGTCGGCGAGCATTCGACCTGCGAACGGCCCGGCCAGAACGCGGGATAAGTCCAATACTTTAAGGTCGGACAAGGGATAATCGTGTGCCATCTGGGCGCTCTCCACGCTAGGGAATCATCGATAGTACTGCAAAGACACTAGAGTACAAAATGGGGATGCTGGCGACCACAGTGGGTGCTAAAGTAAAGTGTAAGAGCCATTCACGCACCATGAAAATATGACAGGAGTACAAGCTTGACCACGGAACCAGCGCTTGATCCTAAGCTTGAACGAATGACCGAATCCTGGCGGGTGCTTGAGCAGCAGGTGCCGACCCTGGCCAGCTATGGCAAAACCAGGCTTGATGGCAGGGTCGCCTATCTGGCGACAATTCGGCAGTCCGGTTGGCCTCGGACCCATCCTGTGACGCCTATCATCGGTGCGGGTCGATGTTTTTTCTTTGCCGACCCTGAATCGCCGAAGGTCAAGGATCTGCTGAACGTCGGCAAATATTGCCTGCATTGTGGAATGAGTGATAATTCTGGTAGCAGTGGTGAATTTCAAATTACTGGGGTCGCGGTTCATGTGACTGATCCGCAGGTTAGGGCGGAGGCAGAGGCGGCCAGTAATTTTCGGCCGGCGGCGCGTTTCGTCCTGTTTGAGTTAAGGTTGGGTGAGGTCCTAGCGACCGCTTACCCAGGCGGGCGGGCTGATCGACAGCGTTGGCAGGCGGCGCCGCTAAGCTGATAAGTTCTGGCATGGGCCAGTGGCTAACACTTTGAGCGTAGGAGACCAATTCGTGGATGGTATACACGATCTGGGTGGTAAGCACGGCCACGGTGAGGTTGATTACGAGGCGCCGGGAACAGTCTTTCATGCACGCTGGGAGGCAACGGTATTTGCTATGGTGAATGCCGGCGCACGGGCGGGCGCCTGGAACAATTTTGATCGCTTTCGCCATGCGGTGGAGCGAATCGATCCGGTGGCCTACCTGGTCCATGGTTATTACGGCCGTTGGCTCGGCGGCCTTGAAACGCTGTTAGTCGAGGCGGGACTCATCACCACTGCTGAAATTGAGCAACGTCTGGCGCGAGTTTCTCAGCCAAGGCCCTCTGGCCATAACGAGCGTGTGGCAGCACGCCCCAAGGCTCGACCTGACCCCATGGGCCCACCTCCGCAGATGGCCGGTAGCCAGCGCGGCATGGCTAACCCGCCAAAATTCAAGGTGGGCGATCGCGTTGCCACCGCCACTGAGGTGCTCGGTGGTCACACCCGCCTGCCGGCCTATGCGCGGGGCAAAGCCGGCGTGATCGCCGCAGTGCATGGTGGTTGGGTCTATCCGGACGATAATGCTCACGGTCGAGGCGAAAACCCCTGTTATCTATATACGGTGACCTTTGATGGCGTAGAGCTCTGGCCCGGTGGGGATCCTCTGATGACCGTCAGTCTGGATTTGTTTGAGCCTTACTTAAATCACGTCGCCTGGCCCGCAAATGATGCGCAAGATGCTCAGGAGTTAAAATAATGTCGAAATCCCATGATCATCCAGAAAATTTGCCACAGGCGCTGCGTGCGGAGGCGCTGGAGACGCTGCTGATTGAAAAGGGCTTGTTGGTGGCGAGTGCTGTCGACGCAGTGATAACCCGTTACTCAGAGCGAGTGGGGCCAATGAATGGCGCCAGGATCGTCGCTCGCGCTTGGGTTGATCCGGAATTCAGGCAGTGGTTGCTTGAAGACGGCACGGCGGCGATCGATCAGTTTGATCTTGAGGGTGGCCAGGTTGAGAAACTGGTGGTGGTTGCCAATAGTGCACAAATTCATAACGTGGTGGTGTGTACCTTATGCTCCTGTTATCCATGGGCTATATTGGGCTTGCCACCGACCTGGTATAAGGATCCCGCGTATCGCTCGCGAATCGTTCGAGAGCCCCGAACTGTATTGCATGAAATGGGCCTGGAGCTGGAATCGGGCATGCAAATCAGAGTCTGGGACTCGAGCGCCGAGGTTCGTTATATGGTGCTGCCAGAGCAGCCTTTGGATAGCGCAGGAATGACAGAGGCTGAGTTGGCTGAGCGAGTGAGCCGAGACGCCATGATTGGAGTGGTGCGCTAATGGTTGATGTTTCTGCTGACGATATTAGTGAGGTGAGGGTAGCGTTGACCGAGTTGGCCGGACCTGGCGCGCCGCCGATGGTGAATGGTGAATTGCTGTTCGAGTTCCCTTGGCAGAGCCGTGCCTTTGGTATGGCGCGAGTATTATGCGAGGCCGGTATTTTTCACTGGGATGAGTTTCGTCGCCTGCTGATAACCAATATTCGCGAATGGGAGGACGACCACTCGACGCACACCTATGCTTACTACGATATTTTCTTGCAGACCTTGACGATGTTGTTGGCAGAGAAAAATTTATGTCCCGATGCGGAACTAGATAGTCGTCAGCTTGAGCTGTCAGCTAGGCCCCACGGTCATGATCATTGAGTCCCACGCCGACTATCGGCAGCAGATACTCATGCTCTATACCCGCTCGTCGGCCCTTGACTCTGAAGTCGTAGCCTGGGCGATGTATGACGGCACCGGTGCTACCACTCACTATGCCGGCGATCAGGACGCCGCGCCCTACAGCACCGGGCTAGATGCCATGCAAGCTGGGTGGCGGGTATTGCAGGTTTCACAGTTAAACCCGCCCTATCCAAGTGCAGAATATCAGACGAGCTATTTGCCCTTTGAAGTGATGTTGGAAAAGTGGGTCAAATTTGATGAAAAATAATTCTGTGCGGCGAACCGATCTATTGTCTACCGGCGATATGGCCCGATTCGTCGCTCGCGGTTTTCTGCGATTTGATGGGCTGATACCTGACGAGATTAATCGGGATTTCCTCGAACGGATCATGCGAGACGAAGTCCGCAGTCATCCGCCGGGAACACCTTTGGCGGAGTGCTATGCAACTTGTCCACCGATTGGCGCTTTGCTTCGGCTGCCTAAGGTCGCTGGGATGATTCAGAGTCTGGTGGGTTTGAATCCGTTGTTTGATCATCATGCCGTGCATCATTGCCCGCCGCACCAGGCTCGCGCGCAGGACACTCATGCAGATTCCATTGTTGATGTTCGCAGCACCGCCTTTGATATTCAGCTGATGTATTACCCTCATGAGGTAACGGCCTCAATGGGGGGTACCCGCTATATTCCCGGTAGCCATTTTCGGCGAATCAACGAAATGGCCATTGCGCGCTATCAAAACATAGCGGGTCAGCAGCATGTGGTTTGCCCGGCTGGAACCCTGCTCATCATGCATCATGGCATCTGGCATGGCGGTGGTTGTAATCGAAGCGGTGAATCGCGTTATATGCTAAAAATTCGCCTCAACCCAACCTGTCGACAAGTACGATTATGGAATACGGATGACCTGGCAGCGTTGTCGGTGGGACCCGCGGCGATCTTTGACCCTGACGCGTACCGGCACCAAGATCGCATTCAAACGCTCTTCGAGCGACCTGAGAAATGGTTTCCCATGGACGAAAGTCGGCTTGAAACCGTTAATCGAATTCGGCTGTGGCGTGCTCTGATAGATGACCCTGAGTTTGATAGCCATTACTGGCTGTCTCGCTTGGAGAATCAACCGGAGTGATTCCGGCGGGGAGGACATTGTCACTGTATGAATCTGTCGTGTTAAACTGGGGGGTGCAGGGCCGGTATAAAGGATCGGTAGTTTTTGGCGCATGGACAATGTGATGTTGAAATAATGTTATTATGTTTTTTTAGGCAAGTTTTTAGCTGTGGGTTTGAGAGCGGTATCAAATGTGGTTTTGAAAGTACGATCAAAAGTACTTAATTGAAGCAGGTCCAAGGAGATCAAGCATGGAAATATCAACTATCATCACGCTGGCTATCGTTGTCGGTCTGCTCGTTTTTACTATCTCAATCTACAACCAGTTGGTTGCTCTGAAAAATCGTTACAAGAACGCCTTTGCCCAGATTGAGGTCCAGCTCAAGCGGCGCTATGACCTAATACCGAATCTGGTAGAAACCGCGAAAGGCTATCTTACCCATGAGCGAGAGACACTAGAGGCGGTGACCAAGGCGCGGGATGCCGCCGCCAATGGTCTGGCCGATGCGGCGCGAGACCCCGGAAATGCTGAAGCGCTCAAAAAACTTGCGAGTCAGGAGCAGGTGTTAGGTGGTGCGATGGCTAAATTTAATATCGCGATGGAAGCCTATCCGGATCTCAAAGCGAACCAGAATATGATGCAACTCTCGGAAGAGTTGACCAGCACGGAAAACAAAATCTCATTTGCGCGGCAAGGCTTCAATGATCAGGTGATGGCCTACAACACTTATCGTCAGTCATTTCCGAATGTCCTATTGGCCAACTTTTTTGGTCATGGTGCAGATGCTGTCTTATTGGAATTCGCCGACAGTGCGGCAATCCAGGCTGCGCCTGGCGTGTCTTTTTAATCTAGTCTGACAGGTCATGGATTTTTTTCAGCACCAGGATAAGGCGCGCCGTAACACCAAATTGCTATTGGCTCTGTATGCCGCTGCGGTCATCAGTATTATCATACTGACTAACCTGTTAGTCATTATCGTCTTGGGCTTCTCTGACAGTGCCTCGTTGATGACGTCCAGTCAGGGCTATGACTGGGATTTGTTTTTGATGGTCAGCATGTTAGTCATACTGTTGATTGGTCTGGGTAGTCTGTATCGTATTCATTCCTTGTCGAAAGGTGGATCGGTGGTAGCGGAGATGCTCGATGGTCAGTTGCTGATTGATCCCCAAGGCAGCCTTGAGAAGCGCCGTCTGCTCAATGTTGTTGAAGAAATGGCGATTGCTGCGGGCACCCCTGTGCCGCCGGTATATATTATTCCCGATGAATCAATCAACGCTTTTGCGGCGGGCTATTCGCCTGGCGACGCGATAATCGGGATCACTGAAGGCGCGCTGCGGAATCTCAGCCGCGATCAGCTGCAGGGTGTCATTGCCCACGAGTTCAGCCATATATTGAATGGTGACATGCGGCTCAATATCCGTTTAATGGGTGTGCTCTATGGCATTTTAATGCTGGCGGTGATCGGCCGGATCGTCCTTAACGGCAGTCGATTACGGTATTCGTCGAAGCGTAATAGTGGTGGTGCAATGTTGGCAGTGGGTCTTGGACTATTGATTCTGGGCTATCTGGGTAAGTTCTTTGGTTCCCTGATTAAGGCGGCAGTCAGTCGTCAGCGTGAATACCTTGCCGACGCCTCAGCAGTGCAGTTCACCCGTTATCCTCGGGGTATCAGTGGCGCACTCAAGCGGATCGGTGGTTATTCACAGGGTACGGTGCTGGCTAATCCCGAGAGCGAAGAAATCAGTCATGCATTCTTCTGCAGTGGGGTGAACTTTGCTTTTGGTGCATTGACGTCGACCCATCCACCGCTGGCCGAGCGAATCAGGCGTCTCGAGCCAAACTGGAATGGTGAGTACTTGTCTCACAATGTGCCAGACGAGTCGCTGCCGGCGGAAGGCGCGGGACCGCTGCTATCAAGTTTTGCCGGCGCGGCGATACGAATCAATGCCGATGAGGTTTTCCAGACTATGGGCCAGCCAGGCGGCGCTCAATTATCCCACGCTCGAAGCTTGCTGGCTTTCATCCCCGATGAATTGCTGAATGCAGCCCACGAGACCTTTTCCGCCAGGGCGATCGTCTATCTACTCTTGCTCGATCAGGATGCGGAGATTCGGCAGCACCAGTTAAACCTGCTGGAGCACGCTGCCGATGCCGCCGTATTGCAACGACTGCATGAAATGTTGCCGTTATTTTCCGCCGTCAAACCGGTTATGCGGCTGCCGTTGCTTGAGATTGCCATGCCTGCCTTGCGCCAAATGACGCGGGTTCAGTATGAGGCTTGCAAAGCGAACATCTACGGACTGGTCATCGCGGATCAAAAAATGAGTCTGAGTGAGTGGGCCTTGCAGAAATTCGTCATCAAGCATCTTGGTGAGGCGTTTGATGGCGCTCATCGCCGACCAAGATATAAAGGTTATGCGGCGGTGCGAGGTCAGTGCGCACAATTGCTGTCCGTGCTGGCTTATACGGATGTGACGTCGACCGCTGACCCGCAAGTTGCCTTTGCTGTGGGGCGAGATTTGCTGGGCCTCGACATTGAGCTGGTGGATAAATCCAGCCTGAGTTTGAGCAACTTGAACGACTCTGTTGATACTCTGGCGGAGTTACGACCATTGCTGAAGCCCAAGCTTTTAAAGGCATGTATCGCCACCATCACCGCCGACGGGGTCGCAAGCCCAGTGGAAGTCGAGCTTGTCAGGACTGTCGCTGATTCACTGGATTGCCCGATGCCGCCCATAGTGGCTTAGTCATCAATGGTGTTTATCGTGCCCAATTAGCCGGGACGGATTACCTTTGGTCAAAAAATAGCCTATTGTCTAGATTCGAACCGAAGCTATTGATGGATTTGTGCCGATATAGCGCCTATTTCGAGGATTCTCTATGGGGCACCCATTGTTATTGGCGCAAGTCAGACTATTCCGCCCGCGATTAGCGGGGCTGGTGTTTGGCTTTTTTGTTATGGGCATTCAGGCCGACACGCAAGCGAGCCAAGCTTCCAATGCTATCAGCGTCGAAGCCTTGACCAAGCCGCTCGGCGGCAATGGTGCCGGTGAGCAATTCCTGCTGGGCTACCAGGATGGAATACCCTTTCACCGCGTCGCGATAAAAACCCTGCCCCACGCTGAGGTCGGCATCATTCTCGATGGGGTCGTCGATGAAGCTGTCTGGAAAACCATCAGCTACTACGACAACATGATCGTGGCAGTGCCTAACAAAGGGCTGCCGGGAGAGTACGCCAGTGAAATCCGCATGTTGGCGACAGAAAAGGGTCTGTACGTCAGTAGCATCATGAGCCAACCGAAAGATACATTGGTTAAGCGCTTTACTACTCGGGATGAATTCATTGACAGAGATACCTTTGGCATCACTCTCGATATGTCCGGTGAAGGTCTGGTGGGCTATTGGTTTATCGTAGCCTTAGGTAACAGTTTGATGGATGGCAAGGTTTTGCCCGAGCGAAATTATCAACGGGACTGGGATGGTCCCTGGATTGGCAAGTCGGCGACTCGTGATGATGGTTGGAGCGTTGAAATGTTTCTACCATGGTCAATGATGAACATGCCTGATACTGGCGCTATGCGCAATATTGGCTTTGCGGCCAGTCGCCAAGTTTCAGCTTCTAACGAGCGATATCAGTGGCCTGGTTACCCCTATTCTTCTTCAAGATTTGTATCGGCTTTGAATCAGATGGATGTTGAGGGGGTTTTGCCACGCCAGCAGCTATCTTTTATCCCCTATATTTCCACCACGCTTGATGATGCGATCGGTGAAAACGAAGCCAGAGTTGGTGTGGATATCTCCTGGAAGCCGTCGCCAAAATTTGAAATGACTGGTAGCCTGTTGCCTGATTTTGGTGCTGTTGAGGCTGACGATGTCGTGTTGAATTTAACTGCCGCAGAAACGTTTTTCCCAGAAAAGCGCCTGTTTTTTCTCGAGGGCAATGAAGTTTTCGATACCTCGCCAAGGTCGAGCATAGGCAATATATTTCGTGTGGTGACAAATGATGATTTCAATACAACGTCGCGTAAAGTTACCGTTAGCGATTATGTGCCCGCACCCATATCCTTGATGAATACCCGGCGAATCGGTGGTACTGCCAATCAGGTGACCGTGCCGGCCGGGGTTACGCCAAATCGTGGTGAGCGTGATCGGCCAACGGACTTGTTGGGTGCGGCGAAGCTGACAGGTGCTATTGGGGACCTGCGATATGGCGTGCTTGGCGCTTTCGAGGATGATGTGAACTGGTTTGGGCAAGATAGCCTCGGTGAGGCGGTGAATATTGAAGATCAAGGCCGGGATTTTGCAGTCACCAGATTGTTGTATGAAAGCGTAGGCAAGGACAAACGTTCAATCGGCTATCTCGGCACATTAGCTTCAGGCCCGCGCTACGATGCGATCGTTCACGGTGTTGACGGCCACTATACAAGCAGTGGTGCGAATCTTACCTTAGACGCCCAGATGATCATGAGTGATGTGGATAGTCTGCAGGGGTACGGTGGCATGTTTGATTTGCTGTATGCCTCTAGCAATAATCTGCGGCATAAATTTGAATTAGACTATATGAATGAAAACATCAATTTCAGTGATCTTGGATTTTTGAGCCGTAATGACTACGCGAGTGCTCGTTATGTTATGAGCTACGAGAAGCAGAAATTTAGTGAGTCAGTAACTAACTTCCGTACCACTGTGGTGCTTGAGAAGCAGCAAAATGTTACCAAGCAGCAAACGATCAGTAGTGGAATCTATTGGCGTGCGTCGATGATATTACCTGGCAGAAATTCTCTGCGAACAGCGATGGCCTACTTTCCCCGTCGTTTTGAAGATCTGGATAGTCGCGGCAATGGCGCTTATAAGGTGGATGAAGGCGGTTGGGTTAACGTCAACATAGCAACGGATGCAGCGGCAGTGACGAGCTATTCGGCAAGTATCGGTGCGGTGACGGAGAACCAGGGCGACTGGTCTTACAATGGCAGCCTGGGCATTACTATTCGACCACTGGATACTGTCTCGATTGAAATAGACGCCCGGTACAAGCGTCGACATGGCTGGCTGGTTTATCAAGGCGCGCGTAATTTTGGGAGTTATGCGGCAACTGAGTGGCAACCTGGGATGAAGTTCAACTGGTTTGCAGCCCCTAATCATCAATTCCGTCTCTCCCTTCAGTGGGTTGGCGTGCAAGCGCAAGAAAGGGGCTTTTGGGCAATACCTGAAGGCGATGGTCAGCTTGTGCCAGGTACCCGGACCAAGGCCAGTTATGACTTTACCGTGAGCAATGTCACCGCTCAGGTTCGCTATCGCTGGGAAATAGCCCCTTTGACAGATTTCTATCTCGTCTATAACTTGGCAAATGCTTTGCCTAACCAGATTAATGCCGATTTTAATGGGCTTTTTGACGAGACCTTTCGGGAGCCGACGATAAGCCGACTGGTGGCAAAATTGCGCTATCGCTTTGGTAACTAGTCAGGCTTAAGCCTGTCATTTAATTTTTGGTCGACATTGGACCTAGCTAATCCGGAGTAAAACGCATGGCCGCTTCTCAACCCTTTGAAGGGATTAAAGTCGTTGAGTTCGGCCAGTTTGTTGCCGTGCCATTTTGTGGCCAGCTGCTCGCAGAGGGAGGCGCAGAAGTCATCAAAGTGGAATCTCCGGAAGGCGACCCTAATCGCCATATGGGTGAGGTTGTGGCTTTTGAATCACGTATTTTTATTTCTCGGAATCGTGGCAAGCATACCCTACCGCTAAAGCTCAGCGATGCCAGCGCCAAACCGGTCATTGATGCGCTGCTGAGTTGGGCTGACGTGGTGCTTATGAATTTCAGGCCAGGTCTGGCGGCAAAGATGGGCATCGATGCCGAGACGTTATTGCAGCGTTTCCCGCAACTGATTATTGGCGAGGTCACACCCTTTGGTAAGCTGGGTCCCGATGCCGGTCTTTCGGCTATGGATATTGTGGTTCAAGCGCGCAGTGGCCTGATGGCGGCAATGGGGCGTGTGGTGGATGGTCGGCCCGCACCAGGAGAGCCAGTAATCTCCGATTATATGGCAGCGACTTCCCTGGCTTTTGGTGTCAGTTCGGCATTGTTTCGCCGGGAACGCACGGGTAAAGGGGGTATCGTAGATATCAGCCTGATGCAATCGGCGATGACGCTCGCGAATAATCAGCTCATTCGGTCTGAAGATCTCGATCAGGCCAAGCATCAAGAGATGATTGCCAAAATTAATCAGCAGCGGATCGATGGTGCAACCTTTGAGGCGCAGCGTGCGAGTTTATCCTCGGCGAGGATGCTGGCGCTGACTGCGATTTATTTTCGAACCTTTGACACCGAGGATGGCTGTATCGCGATTGCCTGTGCGAGCCGGGGGTTACAAGAACGGTTTTCGAAAGCGTTGGGTTTCGCAGATCGCTATTTGGGTATCAGCCAGGCTGCCCCCATTGATGAACAATACTACCCAACTTTACAAGCTGAGGTGGAGAGGCTGGTGCGCGCACAACCGAGTCAATGGTGGATGGATATTTTGCAGGCGGCGGGCGTTCCTGTGTCGACTGTAAAATTCCCCGTAGAATTGTTTGAAGACCCGCAAGCAGCTGCCAATGAGATGTTTTACGTCCTCCAACATCCAACCGCTGGCGCTTTCCGGGCCTTGTCACCACCGGTTAAACTCAATGATGATGGCTTTCAAGCACAGACAGCCACGGCACCATTCGCAACAGAAACGCGAGCGCTGTTAACCAACCTGGGTTTAGTCGATGATCAGATCGATGAGCTGGTTAAGCAAGGGATCACGATTGAGCGAGAGGCGTAAGCCGGTGAGCCGCTCAGCACAAGCACCCCATAGCCTGGCGTTGCAATGTCCTTGATGTGCAATTAGCGGCCGCGTTAGATACTGTTCGGTGTAGCTTCGTGTTGAACTACAGCAAAAGATGTGAGTCCTGGCATTGCCGCTTGCAGGTGCATTTCTGTCGCTTGTAGTGCCGTTATCTGTACACATAAAGCCTGCGCTTGATCCTCAAGTTTGGCAGTCTTCGCCCTGATTTTTGTCTCGAGCTCGTCGCTCAAAGTTTCCATACGACTAGCGAAACCGTCGAGTCGTGCTTCGAGGTCGTCATCACCAGAGGCTATGGATTGACCGAGGTTCATCAGGACAGCGCCAGTAACTGACGCAACAAAACTAGGTTTGAGATCCTCGATGGCCTGGTCCATGCCAGAGTTCAGCATTTGAATCGTGCTGCCGTTGAGCTGGAAAGTTTGCTGGTTGCGGCTGAGGTGTGTGTCGATGTCAGCTCGAATTGTTTCCATGGCGGCGGTGAGACTTGCGGGAGGTGGTGTGCCAGCAATACTCGAAAAAATTTCCGTGACAGCCGTTAATCCAATCTCTACGCCATCTAGGGCAATGTTGACGATAGCGGGAACCGTGGTTCGTAGATGTTGGTTGTAGCTGGCGACTAATGCGCTTTGGTGCTCATTGACCACGATCGGCTGGTCATCAATGAAGACCTGATTGTCGCGGGTCATTTTAAGGTGATTACCCGCCGCATTAGTCAGTACGAGATTGTCTGGGTTGACGGCGATGTTACCGTCTAGCTGCCACTTGCAGAGACTAGGAGTACTTGCGTAAGCACTGGAGACGATAACGATCATTGATATATAACCGACAAGCATAGCCAATATAGCTTTTTTCATTTTGAGTTTTACCTTTGAATAAGGGTGTCAGTGTAGGTCTAGCAAATTGCAGGCCAGGCGGTTAATGCCTTGATAAACAGGCAGTCTGCCATCAGGGGTGGCAAATTTCACGGACACAAAATGATGGAATTGACCAAGTTTTAGGTTTTGCCACGGTTTACGTCCGATGCGCTAGCCGGCATTAGGCCCGACAGGCGTCGGACCAGATTTTTTTATTGGCGGTCTTCGACCTCTACTTGATTGATTTTGAGCTCTGATATGACCTGCTTGACGCCTTTGGCTTCTTGAGCAATTTTGATCGCGATTTGTTCCTGGCTGGCACTCGAGACTTTGCCTCGAAGTGTGACCACTTGCAGATAAGTGTCGACATTGATGTTGAGCGACTTAATGGCTCTCTCGCGAATTAACTTGGTCTTGATCGCCGCAGTAATTGCCGCGTCATCTGTAATTTGGCCGACGCTACGTTCGTCGTTACCCATCATATAGCCGCCGGCAGCCGCGCCGCCGGCTACGACGGCGATGCAGCTTGAGAGCAGGGTGGTGGTCATGATTAGAATCAGGAGCGTGCGTGGCAAAGTCATCAAAAATTCCCAAAGTCATTTGAGGAGTATATTAGGCTTTTCATAGGCTGTTGGATACTGACTGCATCGTTGCGGGTTGGCTTGATGTGCCAACCGATAAAATTTAGTGGCTATTGAGCCAACCTTGCAGTTCAGGCAGCAGCGGGACGGGCACCGGGCCTGTGACCACTAGGTGTTGCCACCTCTGCGCTGTCGTTGGTTGACTTCCGACCAGCTGTTTGGCCCGCAGCATGCCCAGGTATGGCGCCGACATGACCGCCGGTCGAAACCGAACCTCATCGACGAGTCGGGTCGCGGTGGCTTTTGGCGTTGCGGTATTGGCCAACAGGAAGTTGATAGCCTGTTGTCGAGTCCAGTAAAGATGGTGCAACCCGGTATCAATTACCAGCATCGCTGCGAGTTCCGCATTCATGGCGAGTAAACCGAGGCGGTCCTTTGGTCGCTCAGTGGTAGCATCCAGCGCCATGTTGGTGAGGTACAGCGACCAACCAGAAATATACCCTGGGTCATCGTTGGCGCTCAATAATGTGGATAGGCTACGGGGCTGTTGGCGAACCTGGTGTATGCCCGGGATGGTGTAATAATAGGTCTTGGCGGTGAGTTCATGCCAGCTAGGCGATGACTCGCTGAAATTGATCACCATTTGCCCCAGCGTTTCACTGGGTTGCTGATATTCGATGGGCAGTGCGTATCGACTCATGAGCGGTGGTGCGGCAATAATTTCAAGGCTTGTCAGGGGTGTGTCGCTGACCCAGAAGGTGCTCGCCTGCTGAATAGCAAGTATCTGGTCCGTCACCGTTGACAAATACTGCTGCCTTGCGTCGTTATTATTAAGGACAACGTCCTGGGTCGCACGCATCTGTTCGTAGACGTTGTTGGTGCTGGTCTCCGGATGTAGATTTTGCCATTGAGTCGTCAAGGCTTCTTGAATCTTCTGTAGTTCCACCAGGCCTAAAGCGTGAATCGACTCGGCGGAGCGTTCATCGGCACTAAAGCGGCGCAGTCGATATTGATAATAGTCGGGCTCAGTTTGCGGGCCGTTAGTTGCGGAGTTGCAGTCGATATTGGCGTAAAAATGCTTTAAGGCCGGGGTGATAGAAGCCTCCAGGCTGACATCAAATTGATCTAGGTAGGTTTGCTGAGTTCGCTCGGGCAAGCCCATCTCCACTAACCGGTAATGTAACGTATCCCTGAGCGCGGTAGTTTCGCCGAGGGCTTTGACGCCGTTTTTCAGGGTTAGACATTCTGCCGTCGTCAGATTTTCATGCAGAATAGGTGCTTGTTGCAGCGATCGGTTGAGAAGAGTGACTTGCGCTAATAAAGGCGTGAGCCCTGAGTCGGGGTTGATGGGGTGGCTAGATAGCAATCGCAATAGATCGACTTGAGGGCCGTGGTAAGGTGATAGTGCATGGTCTTGGGCCGAAAATCTGGCCTGTTGCTGGAGCATCAACTGGGTATAGCGTAGCAATTTCAGTCGCAGTAATCGCTCCGAATCAAGCCGCTGGGTATCAATGCTTTGGATTTGTTTGTGGTAATAATTGAGGATATTAAGCTTGTCGTTGATGATACGAGTCTCACTGAACTCAAAGCTAAGAATGTTATTTGGAATCTGATTGAACTCTAACTGTAAGCGCGCCAGTAGTTCATCAAGGATGCTATTTTCAAAATCGTTTATAATACTCGACGACTCGGTGCCAGGTCTGTTGTTGCGGGCGTCAGCCTGCAGCGTCGATGAGCCCAGCGCTATTGTCAGCAGCAGGCACAGCGCCGTAGCGATGCGACTGCGGCGTGGTAGGCCTGTCAGTAATATCTGCCACAGGTTATCGGCTGCCCTGTTGATACCGGGGCGAGATTTTTGAGCAGTGATAAGGCGGGAGCTTGTCATAGGTTTGTCGCGTTAGTGCTGTGAAGTGGCATTGCTGGTAGGCGGCTCTTGCCTGTCTGTGGGCAAACGGCAGCCAAGCTTACCTATGGTGCCAGTCCATCTTCGATGCTACTGATCAGCTGGTTGAAATCGGCGATGGGTGCGGCTGTCGCCGCTAACAGGGATAGGCTGTCATCTCTGAAGGTTTGATTTGTAATCGCCTGCAGATTGACCAACAGATTCAGGCGCGAAGATTGGATGCAAGAGAGCAGTAAACTTGCGGCGATGCCGACATCGGTGATCAGGTTTTTGTTGCCTCGGTCGCGCAGAGTGATTGCTGTGGAAAGCAGGGCGAGACAAGCTTTGAGCATCTCTGTTGGTGCAAGCGCGGCAGTTTCCAGGGCCTGCTGCAGCGCAACTTGTTTGAGTTGTTTCGCTGCCGAGTCGTTAGCGGGTAAACCGTAAGCTGCCATTACTTCGTTAAAGCCAGCGATGTCCTGTTCCGCCAGTTCGAGAAAGTGCCGGCTGCTTGTCTCGCACATAGCGATAATCGTCGGCAGCGATAACGACTCATCTTTACTGTATTGCGCCACCATGCCTAGCAGTGCTGCCGCTTGAGCGCCTGAAATGCCGGCGGCTGCGCCACCTCCTGGTGTGGAGGTTTTGCCGGCAAGTCGTTGCAAGTACGTGTCAATGGACTGGTCGGCTAACATCGCTCAGGCTCCGTGAAAATTCTTGTACAAACGCACCGTATTCCGCATACACATGGCGACGGTCATGGGACCGACCTTCGGAATAAAAATATTTGTGTGGGATGCAATATCATCGGCAAAATTCGGCACGCTGGAAAAGTTCAGGCAGACAGTGCCGGGAAGAATTTCATCGCAGCGAACTTTTTCGAAGTGCTTGCTTGGTACGCCAGTAATGACGATATCGGAAGTCGCTAATGCCTCCGACCGGGAAATGTCGACCTCGGCAGGCTTGGCATTGCTAAATAGCAATGGCCCATTAATATCGAAGGAGTACACTTTGGCGCCATCGTTAGAAAGCATTACCGCTAATGGTCTGCCAATGACTTCACTGCGGTTGAATATGGTGACTGTTTTACCCATGAGTGGGTGTTCATCTTGGGGTTCGCAAATACCCGTTTCAGCCAGTATTTTAATGATGGCCAATGGCGTACAGGGCAACAAGGCCTTTTTTAATGGATCGCCGGGGACAGCGAGACGGTCGTTGGTGTATAGCTTGTGAGTCCAGTATTGGCTGCCGGCCTCGATATCTTTGCGATAATCTACTAGGTTGCGCAGATAGCTGTCCTGCTCATTATGAAACACAGGGAAATAGATAAAAATACCATGTACTTCCGGGTCGGCATTGAGGGCCAGAATTTCATTCTCCAGGTCGAGGCGTTCAATGTTACGTAGGTCGTAATCGATGCCGATGGCATCGAATTTTTGTTGCGTCGCGCGCGCATAAGCCAAGGAGGGTTTATCCTGGCTGGCAATCAGGCCGACGACTTTAATTCGAGTCGAGATGCGCTCGACTTGCACTTTGACCTCTGCCACATATTTCTTGGCAATCTGCGCCGGATCGAGTTGCGGGTTGTTTTGTTGTTCGGCGGGTTCAGTCACAGCATGCTCCGTGGTTCAGTCATCGTAATGGTGTTGCTGACGCGTGATCGAGCCAAGATACCCCTTGTGATGGCGCATGCCGTAGTCGTGGGTCGTGAATCCCTTGAGTTCCATCAACGTCAGCGCTAGCGCATCGCTAATAGCCTGCATGACAGCAATGCTGGCGCTGGGTGTTACCTGTAAAGGGCAGGGTTCAACAATGTTACTGCCCATGTCGAGGACCAGCTCGCTGAGATCACGTAAGGGCGAGTCGGGGTGGGAGGTGACACCGATAACACGGCTGACCCCAAGCTGACGGGCATTTTCCAGCATTTCGATCACCTCAATGGACTTGCCGCTAGTAGAGAAGGCGATGATGATATCTTCAGGGTTAACCATGCCTAGATCACCATGGCCAGCCTCAGCGGGGTGAACAAAAAATGCTGGTGTGCCGGTGGATGACAAGGTTGCTGAAAACTTGTTAGCGACGTATCCGGCCTTGCCGATCCCCGTGGTGATGACCTTGCCTGGGCAAGCAAGCAACAGGTGCATTGCGGTCTCAAATTCATCCGTGATGTTGATTTGGTTAATGGCCTCGGCCTCTTTCTGGACAATGAAGGCCATGCGCTCTTTGATGTTCACGAATTTTTTACCACAAGATGACTAATTAAGGTGGGTGATTATACGCGATCAAAATGCAGGTGTGGGATGAATTATGGTGCTTTTGGTTAAATTCACCGGCTTTCTCATCGCCACTTGCTGGGATGAACGCTGACTTGCTGGCGGTGAAGGTGAGGCGCTGCCGCTGCGTGGCGCATAGTTGGATTTTTATTGTCAAGGGCGCGCCGTTGGGTGCTCAGACTTATGCAAGCGCGATCAGTGGGCATTAGACTATGTGGTTTCGTCGCCAGAGCCCACCTGTGGCTTGTCAGGGCTGGAGGGGGTGGTCCAGCGACAGAGGATTTCATCGTTTGATAGGTTTGAGACTGATCTAGCCCTTCCTGCGATGCGTACAACCGGCCATATTGGTTAAAAAGAGGCGGAATCTGTATGATCACAGCCAGTAAAATGTCATTCGATGCTAATGATGCTAATGATGCTAATAAGGTAGTTATGCTAGCCGAGGCCAGATCAGACAATTGGAGCCAATTGCTCATGAAAGTGGGTGCCGATCGTGACAAAGCGGCGTTCGCGCTGCTGTTCGATCATTTTGCGCCACTTTTGAAGGGTTTTCTGATGAAGGGTTCGGCGCTAGGCCCGGAGCGGGCAGAAGAATTGGCCCAGGAAACCATGATTAAGGTTTGGCGTAAAGCCGATAGTTTTAATGCCAGCAAGGCCTCTGCCAGCACCTGGATTTACACGATTGCACGGAATTGCCGCATCGACTGGTTGCGCCGGGAAGCCAAGTCGAGTCGGGATATTGAGGCGGAAGATATTTATGAGTTCGGCGATGAAAACCCGTCGTTCAACTCACTGGTGCAAATTCGCAACCGGGATAAGATTCGAGAGAACCTTGCATTTTTGCCGCCGGAGCAGTTGGAGGTTTTGGCTAAAATTTATTTCGAAGGCAAGACCCATAGTGAGGTCTCCCTAGAGTTGGACTTACCGCTAGGGACAGTTAAATCGAGAATACGACTGGCGTTGAACCGGTTGCAGGTGCGGATGACCGCAGCGGAGGCGAAACAAGATGCCTGAGGTTAGACTTCACCCAAATACTGACGTACTCCTAGAATTTGCAGCAGGGAGTTTGAGTCCGGCGCAAGCCGTAGCGGTCTCGGCCCATCTTTTTTACTGCCCCCATTGTCAGGCAAAATCAGGTACCCTGGATGCTATCGGCGGCAACTTACTCGCCGATAGCGAAGCCGTCAGCGTGTCTGTGGATTGCCGAAGCGATGTGATGGCGCAGCTTGATACGGTGGGTACTGCATCACCGGAGAAGCTTGAAATTAATGATGCAGCGCCTCAAGGTGTTCGTTGGAAGAACTTGCCACCACTGGTGAACAGGCTGTTCCGCGAGAGCGGCATTAGTTGGCGACACTTATCATCGTCCTTGCGAGTCGCCAGACTACCGGTAGGTGAGAGGCGCTTTGAGCTTGCTCTGCACCAAATCAAGGCGGGTGGCAGCGCGCCAGCCCATGACCATCGCGGTTTAGAGATTACGGTGGTGCTGCATGGCAGCTTCTCTGATGATGAAGGGGTTTATCACCAGGGCGACTATATCACCCGCGAACCCGGTCATGTTCACACACCGATCGCCACTGCCAACACCGAGTGCGTTTGTCTATCGGTACTCGAGGCACCGATTCGGCTGGTGGGTCGATTCAGCCGTCTGTTCAACCCGTTTCTGTCGTTTATGCCTGTCTGACTTTGTTCTCTGTCCTGCCCTGCCTTTCCTTTCCCGCCTAAATGCGGTTCAATCTGAGGGTTATTCATCAGATGGAGAGGATTATGGAGGCAAGAGAACGGTCGGGAACAGAGATCATTCGGGCATTCTGCGCTTGTTGGTCGACACTGGACGCCGCCGCGTTAGCCAACTATTTCACCGAAGATGGCACCTATTACAATATGCCGTCAGTGCCCACCCAGGGGCGGGCCAATATCGAGCAATTCATTGCTGCCTTTTCTGCCAGCTGGACCAAGACTGATTGGGAAATCCTGAATATCCTTGAACAAGGTAGTGTGGTGATTGCTGAGCGGGTCGATCGTATCATGCTCGGGGATAAGGCCGTTGAGTTGCCCTGCTGCGGGGTCTTCGAGCTGGAAAACGGCAAGATCAAAGTCTGGCGCGACTATTTCGACCTGAACACTTACATGAAAGCGCTGGGGTAATTGGGGGCGGTGTCTAGGCGCCAGCGGCGCATAGACACGGGTTGACTCAGGTATGCTTGCCGATTTGCCACCCGGAGGCGCTGAGTGCATCGCTTGCAAAACTTGCCGCGGTTGGTTCTAGGCGGGTGGCCATTGTGTCATTCCAGCGGTTCAGGAAGCCGAACAGAGATATGACACCGACGATTTCAACCACCTCACGTTCGCTAAAATGCGCCTTGAGCGTTTCCATATGGATGGTCTCCACGCCATTTGGCA
Source organism: Gammaproteobacteria bacterium UBA4475 (assembly GCA_002389265.1). GTDB lineage: Bacteria > Pseudomonadota > Gammaproteobacteria > Pseudomonadales > Azotimanducaceae > UBA4582. The sequence continues at coordinate 11,771 of DGOD01000154.1, read as the reverse complement.
CAGTGCCACCGTGGAGTGCGACGCGCAAAGCCGCGCGCTCGGCGACGGAGAACAGGTCTGACTGATCGAACTCGAAGGCCTTACTCATCTTTTCCCGAGAAACGCCGCGTTTTACGGCGTTGTGTGAAGTATGCGCCTGACAATAGCGGCAGCCAGCGGCATTGCTGGTGACATAAGCGACCAGCTGCTTGAGACCGGGATCGACCTGTCCTGTATTCAGTACCGTGCTGGCCAATGCCGTGAATTGGCTGAGAAGTTCTGGCCAGTGCGCCATGGCGTAAAAGCTGGTTGGCACAAACCCCATACCCGCTTCCACGGTCTGAAATAAAGGCTCGAAGTCGGCGAGTCGATCGCGGGGAACAGAATCGATATGGGCCATGGTTTAGCTCCTTTGGGGTCACGGGCAATGCCCAGGTTCAATAGAAAGCCTAATCCATCAAATGACAGGATACCAGGTGACTCTTGTCTGCCATCGGCGAGTCGAGATGTGGAATGTCTTGGCTGCAACGAGACATGGCGCTGGGGCATCGAGGATGAAAAGTGCAGCCCGATGGCGGCGCAATCGGTGACGGCACATCACCGCTGATAATTTGGCGTTGTACCTTGCGATGGGGATCTGGCACAGGTATCGCAGAAATGAGTGATTGAGTATAGGGGTGTTGAGCGTTTCGATAAATTTCTTCGCTGCGGCCGCTCTCAACAATCTTGCCCAGGTACATGATCGCTATCCGGTCCGAGATATGTTTTACAACAGCCAGATCATGGGCGATAAACAGATACGACAAATTGAATTCTTGTTGTAGCTCGATCAAGAGATTGAGTATCTGGCTCTGAATCGAGACATCCAGCGCAGAGACAGGCTCATCGCAGATCACGAGTTTGGGGTTCAGGGCGAGCGCTCGAGCGATGCCAATCCGCTGGCGTTGACCGCCTGAAAATTCGAATGGATAACGGGTGACTGAGCGCGCCGGTAACCCGACGATATTCAGCAACTCCAGAACACGCTTGGCCCGCGATGCTCGATCGCCGATGTTCTGGACAATGAGCGGTTCCTGAATGATATCGCCCACCGTATGCCTCGAATTCAATGATTCCATCGGATCCTGGAATATCATCTGAATATGTTGCCGCTGAGGCTTCAAGGCATGGCTACCGAGATGCGTGATGTCCTGATCGCAAAATTCTATGCTGCCAGCTGTGGGCTGATAGAGTCGGGTAATGCAGCGCCCTAGTGTCGACTTGCCGCAGCCTGACTCGCCAACCAGACCCAGGGTTTCACCGGGCGCAATATCCAGTGACACGCCATCGACGGCCTTGTTGAATTTGCTGGCGCGAAGAAAAATACCTTCTTTGACGGGGAAGTGCATCTTCAGATCACGAACTTTTAACAGTGATTCACTCATAGGTCTTGCCACCGAAAACAGCTCACTTCATGGCTGGTCGAAACCTGCTCGATCAAGGGCGACGCGTGTGTGCATGAAGGTTGCGCATGTGGGCAGCGGTTTTCGAAACGACAACCCTGCGGCAGATCGAGCAGCCCCGGTACCATGCCGTCAATTACGCTGAGTTTGGCTTTGGGAATAGTGTCGAGGCGCGGGATCGACGCCAACAGGCCCCGGGTATAGGGGTGTGCGGGGTTGTCAAACAGATCATAGACTGAGCCCTTCTCCACAACCCTGCCAGCATACATGACGACGACATGATCACAGGTCTCGGCTATGACGCCGAGATCATGGGTGATCAGAATGACTGACATGCCAAGATCGGACTGCAACTCTTTAATCAGCTCCAAGATCTGTGCCTGAATGGTCACGTCAAGTGCCGTGGTGGGTTCATCGGCGATCAACAGCGATGGGTTGCATGCCAGGGCGATGGCGATGACGACTCGCTGGCGCATACCGCCGGATAATTGATGGGGATATTCACCCATGCGGATATCGGGAGAGGGAATGCCCACTCTATCGAGGATTTTCACCGCTTCCTGAATGGCTTCTTGTGCCGTGTAATTTCGATGCAGCAGCAACACTTCGGTGATTTGTCGGCCAATAGTGTGAACTGGGTTGAGCGCTGTCATGGGTTCCTGGAACACCATGCTGATATCTGCGCCGCGAATTTTCTGCATCTCCGTCAAGGGCAGTCGGGTCAGATCACGACCCTTGAACAGGACTTCGCCACTGGTGATTTTACCCATAGGCTGCGGTAATAAGCGCATGATCGACAAGGCTGTGACGCTCTTGCCGCAACCAGACTCGCCGACAATACCCAGTGTTTCGCCAGCAAGCGCAGAAAAGCTGACGTCGTCGACAGCGCGGACGACCCCCTCATCGGTATCGAATTCCGTGACCAGGTGACTGACTTCCAACAATGCTTCAGACATGGATTGAGTCTCTTTGGAAATGGTCACCCAAGATCATTTGTATTGATCAAAAGTGCGGATTGCCGGGCCGAATGAGGTGCCGGTTTTCTGGGCTTCCAGCGTTTCGGCGCGCATCACCGGATCTATCCAGTGCACATGATACTGGGTAGCCGAGCCCGAATGTTTATGGTTGAAAAATTCAGGGTAACGGACCCAGCGCCAGTGGCCGAGGCGATAAAATGGCTGATAAAAACCGGGAACGAAAGAGCCGTAGTCGTGATGCATCTCAGTCATCTTGTGCGCCAGGCTGATCATTTCTGCCTTATCCGAGGAGGCGCGGTAAGCGTCAATCAGCTTGTCCATTTCAAATATGGCAATGGCTTCGAGGTTATTAGTCTGGGTTTTTAACTTGCGAACTGGATTGACACTGCCGTCCTCAAGGAACGCATCATCATAGGCATTATCGGAGTGATAGGTTTCCCAGAAACGCGGATACATTTCGAGCGAGGTGTTGAACGCAGAGAAATGAATGTCGTGCTGTTTTTCCTGCACTTTTTTCCAGCCCGCTGTACCGTCCAGAATTTCAACTCGCAGTTCAAGTCCTGTTTTTAATGCCTCTTCCTTCAAGATGGTGATGACATCTTTGAGATTCTCGTAACCGGAAGACAGGGTGAATGCCAACTTCTGTCCTTGCGCATTGATGAGAATGCCGTTCTCGTCACGTTCGGTAAACCCAGCTTTAGCAAAATGGGCCAGGGCCTTGTCGATATTAAATTCTCTGGCGCTCAGTGTAGGGTGGCTGAATTCACCATAACCGTCTGAGGAGGTCTGCAGCCGGGAGTAGTCGCCACGGAAAAACCGGTCTATCACGAGTTGCCAATTGATCGCGTAATTGATGCCAATGCGGACATCCTGATTGTCGAGTAAGGGTTTCGACGTATTGAGCCAGAGGCCGTAGGTGGGTCTTGGCTTCTGATTATAGAAGATCGACTTTTGGATATAGCCATGTTCCACATCGACGTCTGTGTTCGGCAATTTATCGTACCAGTACTCCGCCAAGTTAAGACCGAACTGATCGATGTCGCCTTTTTTAAAGGCCTCGAATACCTTGGCAGAATCCCGAATGACCGTCAGTTGAATTTTGTCGAGGTTGTAGCGGTTTTTCCAAAACTTATTGTCGATCGCCCACCAGTCCTTCAATCTCGTCAGGGCGATAGAGGTCCCTTTTTTGATGTCCTTGTCCTTGATGATGTAAGGGCCAGTAGTAGGTTGGAAGCGCCATTGATAGCGGTCGACATAGTCATCCCCTAGCTCTTGGTAGAAGTGGCGAGGCATGGGCCGCAGTTCAAGTACCCGAGAGTCCATGTCGGGCTTTGCCTCTGGGATGGTGATGGAGAACGTCAGATCATCGTACTGGGTAATATTCGTATATTGGGTGCTGTACCAGTTCTTGTACCAGGGTGCGACGATATAGTCGGATTGAAAAATGAAAAACATAAACATGAAATCTTCTGCCGTCACTGGTTCGCCGTCAGACCAGCGGGCATTGGGGTTCAATTTGGCGTAAATCGTTTTGTTGTCGGTATCCACTGCCCAGGATTCGGCCAGCGCGGGGTAGAAGTCGAATTTGTCAGGGTGACGATGGGCCAGCCCGAGGCTGGTGTAGTCGAGGATCCAGGGGCGAAAAGAGCCGTTAGAATCCGGCCCAGCGGTGCGTAGAGTTCTTGGGAAATCTCCAATTTGGCTGTATTCAGTTCCACCTTTTATAGCCTGGTCAGAGCCGATTTCGGGCAAGTCCATACCGTCTTGCCAGTCCAGATCAGCGGGTAAATCGGCCAGGGTCTTGAAACTGAAAAAGTCGGGCCGCGCGGCGTAGTAGTCCTGCACTTCCTGACGATTATCGGGGGCTAGTGTCGCGTCTGTGGACTGAGACTCTTCAGCGCCACCGCAGGCACTGAGGAGAAAACCAAGCAAGAGCACGCCGAAAAGGTGTCGACTGGTAGTGGTGTGCATAGTTAACCTCGATTAATGATAGCCGTTACTAAGGGCTTGTTATTTGTAAACCGTAAATTTCTTTGGATCAAAGGATTCCCGCACTGCCTCGCCGATAAATGTGACCAGCGTCAACAATGTGACCAGGGTCAGAAATGCTGATGTGACGATCCAAGGTGCTGTACGCAGGTTCGCAGTGCCTTGTTTGAGCAATTCGCCCAGACTCGGCGTCGGCGCAGGCAGGCCGAAGCCCAGAAAGTCCAGGGCGGTAATCGCGCCGATGGCGCCAACGATTGTGAATGGCATATAAGTCACGAGGGTCGACATGACGTTCGGTAGAATATGGTTAAAGATGATTCGACTATCGCTGGCGCCGATAATGCGCGCCGCGGCTATATAGTCTCGGGTCTTTTCTTTGTAGGTTTCGGTGCGCATGTAATAGGTCATGCCAGGCCAGGAAAATAGCACCATCACGGTCAATAAAATGCCGATCCGCGTGGCAACGGCAAAGGTTGACGGTATCACCGAAAACACGATGATGACTGTGTACAGGAACGGAATATTTGACCATATTTCAATCAAACGCTGGAAAATGAGATCGAAGACCCCGCCAAAGTAACCCATTGCGCAGCCGATGCTGATGCCTATCACGTAAACCCAGACCATGAACGCGATGGAAAACATTAAGGCGATACGAGTGCCGTAAAACAGGCGGGCTAATATATCGCGACTCGTGGTATCAGTCCCCAGGTAGTGCTTGAGTTCGAGGGTGGGCGGCAGTGGTTTGTAGATGCCGCCAGGCGCATGGTTCTCAAAGGCGCTATAGGGAATCAGCGGCATGATCACAAAATCGCCGTTGTCAGCCTGCTCAAATGTCTGCTGAAGATCACGATAGTTAGTTTCGTAGCCGTAGGTTAAGCCAAAGTCAGTACCCGGGTGGAAGTCGGTATAGGTTGGAAAATACCAGGTATCTTCATAGGAGACGAGCAGGGCGCGGTTGTTCACCAGTAGTTCGCCAATGGAGGTCAGCAGCATCAGGCCAGCCAGAATCAGAAAGCTGTAGTAGCCTCGCTTGATCCCGCGAAAGCGCCGCAATTTTTTTTGGGTCTGGGGGTTTAGACTCAACATGGGCTACGGCCGATCATTGAAAACGAATCCTGGGGTCGACCAGGGCGACCAGAAAGTCAGAGATAATATTGCCTATCAGAAGCAAAAAGCTGGTCAATAAAACGACACCCATGACTACCGGGTAGTCGCGGTCGAGCACTGCAGTCAGGCCGAGCAAACCAAAGCCGTTAATGTCAAACACGGTTTCGATGAGGAATGACCCCCCGACCAGTAAGCCAATGTTTTGACCAAACGTGGTGGCAATAGGAATCAGCGAATTGCGCATGGCATGTCCAGTAACCGCACGACGAAATGACACGCCTTTGGCGATGGCTGTGCGGATGTAGTCTGATGCGAGATTGTCCATCAGGTGGTTCTTCAGCAATAAGGTGGTGAAGGCGAAGGCACCGATCAGGTAGCAAATCAACGGCAGTACGGAATGGTTGATCAGGTCCATCACCTTGCCCCAGAGAGTCAGGTCATCGAAGCGCATGCTCACGAAGCCACCCATGGGAAACCATTCCAGACGGACTGAGAAGTACAGTAATAGTAGGGCGCCAAGGACATAGCCGGGTACTGCATAGCCAACAAAAATCAATATCGAAGTGATGGTGTCAACGGGAGTTTTGTGTTTGATGGCCTTAACAACACCTAACGGAATGCTGACGGCGTAGGTGATGATTAGCGTGACAAGGCCGTAATATAGGGAGACAGGGAAGCGGTCGCTGATCACGTCCCATACGGGTTCGTTGTAACGATAGGAGGAGCCCAGGTCGCCTTGCGCTACCTTGCTGACCCAGTCCAGATAACTCTCGAAGATCGGCTTGTCGAAGCCATAATATTCTTTTAATCGAGCCAGTTGTGATTCTGATAGTGCCATGCCTTCACCGGCCACCTGGGTGCTGATGCCCGTGGAGGCATTCATCTGCTGTGATTCCATGATGGCCCGTTCCAACGGCCCGCCTGGTACCAGGCGAGTAATGGCAAAGACAATAATCGTCACGCCGACTAGCGTCGGTAAGATGAGCAATAATCTTCTAAAGAAATAATCACGCATAGTACGTTGGTCAATGTCCGTTGTGCTGTAGTGAAGAGATTTTTGATCTCCCTGAATCAAAAGTCGCCTGGGTGAGACGTTTGGATTATCTGTGCACAGCTTGTACTGGTGCGCGGATGTTGCCACAAACCGGCGTCTGATAAAAGGCGCATAATGTATATAGCATGTTGGGTTTCGCCGTTTTATGTGACGGACAAGACTGGTTGTTTAGCGCAAACTTGAGGTAACCTTGCGATTGTTGGTGAATTGAACACATAAGGAACAGCGACCATGGAACTAGAGTTATTGCCGGTGGATAAATACACTGATGCGGCCATTTCGATGGTCATCACTTATGCGCCGCAACTGGTCCTCGCCCTGGTGACGTTGTTTGTTGGCTTATGGGTGATAAAAGGCATTCTGGCGGGAGCACACAGCGCTTTTTCTCGTGCTGAGGTAGAGGCAACCTTGCAGAAGTTTCTGCTGAGCTTGATAGGTATTGGCCTCAAGGGCTTATTGATCATCAGTGTGGCCTCCATGATTGGCATCGAAACGACCTCGTTTATCGCTGTCCTCGGTGCGGCCGGCTTAGCTGTTGGTCTGGCTTTGCAGGGTAGTTTGGCGAACTTTGCCGGTGGTGTACTTATCTTGCTGTTCAAGCCTTACAAAATCGGCGACTTTATCGATGCGCAAGGACATATGGGAACCGTCCGAGAAATTGGCATATTTCACACCATCATGACTACGGGTGATAACAAAACGATCATCATCCCGAACGGAGCGGTTTCGAACAGTGCCATTACGAATTTCTCGGCACAAGCCACGCGACGAGTCGACATTATTTTTAGCATTGGCTATGACGATGATCTGCGTCAAGCGAAGGACATTCTTCGTGATTTGATTGAAGCGGATGAACGGATTCTTAAAGACCCGCTGCCTCTGATTGTGATTTCAACACTGGGTGACAGTTCGGTGGATATTACGACCCGTTCTTGGGTAGAGGCGGCGAACTACTGGCCCGTATTGTTCGATCTAACGGAAAATACTAAGTTAGCGTTCGATGCAGCGGGAATCAGTATTCCGTTTCCACAAACGGATGTGCATCTCTACCAGGGTTCCAAAGCGTGAGCTCAACCGTCCTGTCTCCAAGCTGAGACTTCCTTGGTGGCTAAGGGCCACATTTTGCTCAAGGTCTTGGGCATAGACATCACTGCATCCATAATGTCGAGCACCGGCGTTATCACGGGCGCCAACTTTTATGGGCCGACAATGTTAGGAAGTGTAATGTTTGTCCTAGGTCTAACTAATGGTTTGACCGTAGCCTGGTCGAAGTCCGTTGGCTAATTACGTCTCTTGGCGCTCGTTCTAGATGGCAACGTGAAGGTTAGACTAGCTTTGCGATGCAATCATAAACAACCCGCGATAGCAGGGTCGCCCTTGGTACAGCATCACCATCGCTGCGCATTTGGTTCATGGCATAACCGATGGCCACCCGCTCGACAGGATCCGCAAAACCCGTGGATCCGCCTGCGCCATCATGGCCGAAAGCCTGCTCGTGAGGGCCGAATTCCTGTCGACTATTGCGCATAAAGCCTCTTGCCCAGTGCATGGGTTTATTTAACACACGGTCAACCGGCGAATCGATCTCTAACTGTGTTGCAGCTTGAAGTGCCTTTTGACTGATAAGTTGGCCGCCTTGAAATTGGCCGCCCATGGCTAAAGTTGAATAGATTTTGGCGATGCCTCTCGCATTGGCCTGACCATTGGCAGCGGGGATTTCAGCCTGGCGCCAGGCTGCATTGCTGACATCACGAAAGGGGCTGATGACTGGGTTTTGTTGGGCTATGGCAAAAAGTGGCGGGGCGCTGACCTTGGGGCCTGGGGCTGGTTGCTTGCGGGCGCGATTGGGCCCGATCATGGCCGCGCAGCGGGCGAGTTCTGAGCTTGGCAGGCCAATATAAAAGTCGGCGTTCAACGGCGCCGCGATTTTCTCGTTGAAGAATTGTCCCAAGCTCTTGCCTGTGATCCGGCGGATGAGCTCGCCGGGCAAATAGCCCCAGGTGACCGCGTGATAGCCTGTGCCTTCGCCAAGTGGCCATAAGGGACGTTGGGCGGCCAATAGGTTAGTCATTTTTTGCCAATCATAAAGGTCTGCCACTTCGATTCGGGTTTCTATGCCACACAGGCCGGCTTGGTGAGATAACATTTGGGCAACAGTAACGTTCTGCTTACCTGCCGCGCCGAATTCGGGCCAGTGTTGGCAGACGGTATCCGCATAGTTGATCTTGCCTTCATCAACCAGTACCGCCAGTGCCAGCGCCGCCATGCCTTTAGTGGTGGAATAAACGTTGACCAGGGTGTCTGCCTGCCAGGGCTGAGTCATCTCTGGATCCGTAAAGCCACCCCAAAGATCGACGACTTTCTCACCCTGGTAGTAAGCGCAAAAGCTGGCGCCCACTTCAACATCTAGCCATAGATCCTGGAAGGTCTGTTTGACCGCTTCGAAGCCCGTTGCTACCTCGCCTTGAATAGTGATGTCCATTTTCGCCACAGTACCTTATTTGGAGTAGAAATCTGGTGGATACTAACACTAACGGCGTGATGAGTAATGCCAGTCGCCAAGAGCTAATCACCCTGGCGTTTTTTCGTCACTTAAAGGCACGTCTCGGAAAGTATTGGGGCTGGCTAAGCGAGCTTGTTGTGCCAGTAGGGTTAAATTTGAAAACCATTCAGCTAAGGGGGGCTCACCGCACTGGGCGCTGAGCCGGTTGAAGTAGTCGGTCTGTTTTTCTGCCAACTTGTGGAAGTGTCGAGTTTTAATGCCTGCGTCACGAAGGCTTTGCACATGGGCCCGTTGGTCCGCTTCCATTTGCCTTTGTTCCGGCAGGTTGAATTGGCCGGCAAGCCAGCGAGCAAACCAGCGCGCCTGGATCTCAAATAAGGGAAATGGCACGATTAAGTAAGGCAGGCCGATGAATGCCAGGGTTGGATAGGCCGGCACGACAAGATCCTGATAGAGCGGACTCACCCAGTTGTCTTCGACGCTGACGATGTCGTTACTCAGGAAGGGAAATTGGTATTCGTAGCCAGTACAAAACATCAATACATCAATGTCAGTGAGTCGCTCGGCATCGCTGAGCACGAGGTCGCCCTGAGGATCAAAGCCGATGGGTTCGCCGTGAGTGTGAACCGGGTTGGGCAGGACCGATGCCTGCCTGCCCGCCAGTGCCTGGCCGCACCAATCTACCTTAGCTGCTGTGGTCGCGATTTCGCGAGAGATATCGGCTCCTGATGCCGCGGCCCCCCAGAGAACCACGCGTTGATCCTGGTAGGCCTTCGCGTCGCGGTAGTTGTGGCTATGGATGATACGACCTTTAAAATGCTCAATTCCGGGCAGATGTGGCACTCGGGGCTGGGAATAGTGACCGTTACAGACCATGACTGCATCAAAGGTTTCGGTTGTCAGCGAATGATCAGCAAGGTCCCAGGTGACTTGCCAGGAATTACTTTCAGGTCTGACGCTGACAATTCTGTGATTGCAGCGCAGATAGTTTTGGAGCTGGAAGTCACGACAAAAATTTTCCAGGTAAGTCAGCACGCACCGATGATGAGGAAAGCGAGGCCAGTCATCCTGGCCGCCACCCTGGCTATCAAATGGATAGTCAAGAAACGCCATGAGGTCACGAGGCAGGTTAGTTCGCAAGCTGGCATAGATCGATGAATACACCGGTTTGTCCGCCTGGCGCCCGCTCGGGTCGTCATCTATCGCCGGATCAAATACCCAGACGCCACCGATGCGAGCAGATTGCTCGAAAATCACGGGCTCGTGCCCGACTCTGATCAACTCTCGAGCCGCAACGAGGCCTGCTGCACCTGCGCCGATAATGGCGACTCGTCGAGTGTTCATCGTTCAGCGAGTCTCAGCCAGCGCCAGATCCTCGCGGATATAACGATTCGCCAGGGCATAGTGTAAGGCCGCCCACAGATTGATGCAGACGAAGATCATCAGGGAGTAGCGTAAGGACTCGTTACCGTAGTCTGTCTTGAAGTAGTCACTGAGTACGCCGACCAGTTGCGGGCCAATGCCGAGACCGATCAGGTTAGTTAAAAACAGGTTGATGGCCGCCGACACGGAGCGCATGCGAACCGGTACCAGGCTTTGAATCGCCGAAAATCCGGGGCCGATATAAAATCCGCTACAAAACGCCGGTATGCAGAATAAGGCGATTGCTAACCAGGTTGTCTCGACCAGAAAGGACGCGACTGCCAAAGGAACAACAAGGGTCAGGCCGATGGCGACTACCCACAGATTCCAACGCACATCTCTGGCAGACATTCGATCGGCGATCACGCCAGAGCAGAAGGTGCCAATACCGCCGATGATGCCGTACAGAAATGCAAGGGTAAAACCCACTTCGGTTTGGGATAAACCGTGTGATCTGACGAAGTAAGCGGGTAGCCATAAGACCATACCATAGCCAACAAAGGCGGCGAGGGAACCGCCGGCGACCACATGGCGCAGGGATTTTGTCGCCCACATGTTTCTCGCCACCGCCATGAATGACGGCGGTGTTGTATTGGTCTGCACGGTTTTCTCTGCGGCGCCTCGAGCAGGCTCGATCAAGGTGAATCTGACAATAAGAGCGATGAGCAACCCCGGCGCGCCGACCACAAAAAACGCGGTACGCCAGCCCAGATGCTGGCTCATCCAGCCGCCGCCAATATAGGCAAATAGCAGACCCAGGTTCACACCCACAGCAAAAACCGCCATTGCCGTTGAGCGTTGTTCAATAGGAAAGTAGTCGGAAATCAACGAATGCGAAGGTGGGTTGGAGCCAGCCTCGCCAATACCGACACCGATTCGAGTCAGCGCAAGCTGAAAAAATGAAGTGGCAAAGCCGCAGGCGATGGTCATCGCGCTCCATATTGTTATCGCAATCGCGATAATGTTGCGCCGATTGCCTCGATCCGCAAGCATGGCGATGGGCATGCCTAGGGTGGCATAAAAAATGGCAAAGGTCAGACCGACCAAAAACCCCATCTGCGTATCTGATGCGCCTAGATCATTCTTGATCGGTTGTAATAGGATGCCGACAATTTGTCGATCTACGTGGCTCGAGGTGAACACCAGGGTTAGCACAAACAGGGCGTAGTTGCGGTAGCGTTTGGTAATTATGACGGGTGCTTCAACGGGTTGTTGCATGAGCCTCCAGAATCTGGTTTCTAGGTTTTTTTATTGTGCGTGGAATATACCACAGTCACCCTAGGCGCAAAACTAAG
>DGOD01000320.1 GCA_002389265.1 Gammaproteobacteria bacterium UBA4475 | reverse complement strand
GAAATTCGTGGTGAGCAAATATTATTAGGAGTCACTCAAACCTCTATTACGCGTATTGCGCAGTGGACCGAGCCGGTGCAGATAACCGACGATCCGCTGGTCGATCAATGATATGATAAGGGTGTTTTAGCGGCATTTATGGGGTTCGGAGTTTGATAAGCAGTCGGCTGAATTGGAAATCATTGGTAGGTCTTGTGCTGCTGTTTTGGGTGCCGATCTCATTGGCGGCGCCGGGTTTGCCGCTGGTGAATATCATCGATGCCGGGGACGAAGGCACCCAGTATAGTTTAAGTTTGCAAGTTCTTGTGTTGATGACGGTGCTGACACTGCTGCCGTCGATATTGCTGATGATGACGTCATTCGTTCGAATCGTCATTGTGATGTCTCTTCTGCGTCAGGCATTAGGTACGGCGCAGACACCGCCTAACCAAGTGTTGATCGGTTTGTCGTTATTTTTGACATTTTTCATTATGTCGCCTGTTATCGATACCGTTTATGAAAAAGCCTACCAACCTTATCTTAGCGAGACAATCACTGCCGAACAGGCGCTCGAGGAAGCCCAGATCCCTATTAGAGCATTTATGCTGAATCAGACTCGTCAGGAAGACATCGCCATGTTTGCGGAAATTGCTAACTATGATGAATCTCTCGGTTTGGACAAAGTGCCGTTTACGATTCTCGCGCCCTCATTTTTAACCTCTGAATTGAAAACGGCGTTTACCATTGGTTTTCTCATCTATATCCCGTTCGTCGTCATAGACCTGGTTGTTGCGAGCGTGCTGATGTCCATGGGTATGATGATGTTGTCGCCGATGATGATTTCGATGCCATTTAAATTAATGCTGTTTGTGGTGGCAGACGGCTGGGCCTTGTTGATGCAATCACTTGTCTCGAGTTTTCTCGTCGCACAATAGGGGACTGCGATGGTCATTTCTGAAGTTTTAACATTAGGCCAAGAGGCATTGTGGGTCGCTGTGATGGTGGCAAGCCCGCTGTTGGGCATGGCGCTGCTCGTCGGTGTCGTGGTGGGTATAGTGCAGGCGGCGACCTCCATTCAGGAGATGACTTTGAGTTTTATACCCAAACTCCTTGTTTTAGTCTTAGCCTTGCTGGCCTTTGGTGGTTGGCAGATTATGATAATGACGCGCTTCATTCAAAGAATATTCGAGTATATTCCCATGATGCTGGCGTAATGGAGATTTTGATCCAAGAGGTGGTTGAGCGGTTCTACAGCTTCCTGTGGCCGTTTACGAGAATCTCGGCGCTGTTGCTCGCCGCACCATTGTTTTCGCTGCAAGCCGTGAGTCTCAGAATCAGAATTGTGCTGGCGCTGACTTTGACTTGGATTATTTATCCGACAGTGGAATGGCCTGCTATTGATCCACTTTCTCCAGAAGGGCTTAAGGCAATTTTTATTCAAGCGGCGATTGGCGCATCTGCCGGATTAATACTGCAAATTATCAACGCGGCTCTAGTGGTTGGCGGCCAGTCAATCACGGCCTCTATGGGTTTAGGGATGGCGAATATGATCGACCCCAACCTCGGTAATGTGCCCGTATTATCTCAATTTTTTGTCATTTGCTCGACATTAATATTTTTGGCGCTGGGCGGTCATCTAATGCTGATTAAATTGGTGCTGATCAGTTTTACCACTATGCCCATTGGGGCTGATCTCGATATTATTGAGATTGCAGAACAACTGTTGCGTTGGTCGATTATGATTTTCTATGGAGCCTTGTTAATAGCCCTGCCAATCATCGTTGCCTTGTTGTTTTTTAATATGTGCCTGGGGGTGATCACACGAGCGTCGCCGGCCTTGAACATATTTGCAATTGGTTTTCCGGCGATGATTATCGGTGGATTGCTGGTGACCTTGGTCGCGCTACCGGCGATTTTCCAACGTATCGAAACCATGTGGATGGGGGCGTTTGACCAGGTCACTCAGCTCCTCAGGATTCAATAATGGCTGATAATTCAGACGATGATAAAACAGAGGAACCCACCGAGAGGCGCCTTGAAAAGGCGCGAGAGGATGGTCAGGTTGCGCGTTCACAAGATCTGACCATTGCGATTACAATGATTTTCGTGGCAATCACGTTTTTTATGTTCGGTAGTTACTTTTTTCGGGGTTTAGCTGAGATTTTTTCCAGCGGTTTCGTTTTTGACCGCCGAATCTTGTTTTCACCACAAATGTTGCCGGCGATGTTTGGTAAATTTGCAGTTGATGGTTTACTGGTGGTGGCGCCGATCTTCGTATTGACCATCATCATAGCGATAGCGTCTGCTCTGTCGATGGGTGGGTTTATCTTTTCCATGAAGGCCGTGGAACCGAAGTTATCTCGGTTAAGCCCATTGGAGGGGATTAAAAAAGTCATTGGGATGAAGGCGTTAATTGAGCTGCTGAAGGCGATCGCTAAGTTCTCTCTCATTGGGACGACGTTATATTTTGTCGCATTATCGTATGTGGATGATCTCAATTTTCTGGGTGTGATGCCCTTAGAGCCGTCCCTCGAATCATCTGCTGAAATTGTGGGTGGTGGTTTTTTACTGGTGACCTTGAGCCTGATCGTCATCGCTTCGATTGATGTGCCCTACCAGCTAATCTCCTTTAAAAATCGCATGAAGATGTCGATCAAGGATATAAAAGATGAGTCGAAAGATGCGGAAGGTCGGCCAGAGGTGAGGGCGCAAATTCGACGTCGCCAACGAGAAATTGCGATGGGTTCTATGTTGGAAGCTGTCGCTGGCGCCGATGTCGTCATTACCAACCCAGACCATTTTGCGGTCGCGTTGGCTTATGATGCAGCGACGAGCCAAGCCCCGCGGGTAGTGGCTGTGGGTATTGATTTTGCGGCGCTCAGAATCAAGGAACAGGCCGTCGCCAGTGGCGTCATGATTTTTGAGGCGCCGCCGCTGGCCAGAGCCTTGTACTATACTGCGGATGTGAATGAATATGTGCCAGAGGAACTGTATCACGCGGTGGCAATGGTCATAGCCTATGTCTTTAGTATGAATACCTATGCAGGCGACAAATCTGGCGTCGTAATGCCAAAACCCGTTGTGCCCAAGTCGATGCAATTTGACGCTGCTGGTAACCGAGTCGTGGAAGAATAGGGCGTAGAATATGCATGATCCATCGATTGATTCGTCTGAGCCATTATCTGACTGGTTTGAAGGCAACACATTGTGTCTGCGTCGCCAAGACAAGCTGGCGATAGGGGCAATACCTGATATTTTATTGGGTGCCAATCCCTACGTTGTCGTTGTCGGGCCGGGTGCCGCGCTAATCAGTCATTATTTTGAACTGATCTATCGTCAGGTGAAGTCCGCTGATGGCATGGCGATTGAGGCTTTTTTGCCATCGACAGCAGATGGTTTGTTGAAGCGATTTAATGATGTTTTAGCCGAGTTGTCGGTGGCTGAAGCACGGCAACCACCAGCGGAAACTTCTCAACGACGTATACTCATGCTGAGTGAAAGCTCAGACCTGGGGCCGCGTGAGTGGGACCTGATGGCACGCTTGCTGAGTGATTTTCCAGGCGCGAATTTTGGTCTGCTTGCGTTTGTCGATGAGCCGAACAACGCCCTGGTGCAAGGCTTTATCAAGTCCATGGGACCCAAGCTCAACCAATGCGCACTGAATTTTCCGAATGGCGATGAGCTGCAACAGTTGCTGCAGGCGGCTGCTGGCGAAGGCCAGGAAAGCCAGGTGTTCGACACACTACGGCGTTTGAGTGTTAGCTTTGGCGAAGCAGCTGAACCACAGGCTCAAGTGGGTGTGGCGAAACCACCCGTAAACGACTCTGAGTCGGGGTTGGCGCCCCACACGCCTGCAGAGCCGGGGCGCAAGGGTTCCAAGCAGCTAAAGCTCTTGCTTTTAGGTCTGTTCGTCGCAGTGGCTGTGTCGGTATCGGTGTCTTTGGCCTTAAATGATGATCTGACGCCAGAAAGTCTGGCGGAGTTAGTCGCAGGCTGGGTGCCGACAGCTATTCAGCAAGGGTGGAGGGATGACAGTCCAGAAGAGTTGCTGGCGGCAGAGCCAATACAACCTGAATTGATGCAAGCCGACGGCGAAGGCGGTGAGGCGGCTGAGAGTAACCAGCTCCAAGGCGATGCGGCGAAGCGTGTGGCGATTATCCCATCCACACCAGGCGGCCCAGAGACTGATGGTGCGGCGGCTGAGCGTAAAGCCAGTGCAGATTCCGAGATAAAAGGTTCTGGGCCACAGGCGATGGATGGTTCGCTTCAGGAAGTCTCCAATAGCGCTTCTGAACCAGAGACATCAGCCCCTGTCGAATTGCCGGCATGGTTGACGGCGGTGACGGCGAAGAACCAGCGGCAACCGGCGCCGGAAGAATCAAATGTTCTCGCGGTTAGTCCCGAACCCGTTGTTAAACTTGACCCCGCAGGGTACTACTTACAATTTAATGCGTTGCAGGTTGAAGTGAATGCCACGCGGGAACGTGAGCGTCTCGCGCCGAACTTCGACACGCACATTTTGCGCCTGAGTTCAGCTAGCGGTGTCCTGTTCGTGGTCGTCGCTGGGCCCTACGGAACAATGATTGACGCAGCAAAAGCTAAAGAAGCGGCGAATAATGTCGATAGCATAATAGTGCAGGGCGCACAGCTCAAGCGACGCCAAGTAATAGAGCCGGAGTCAAGTTTTGAGGGATGAAGATGAAATACTAAGAACGACAGGCCTGAGTGATCAGGCGCAAGTGCAGCCTATGGCTCAAGAATCAACCGCGAAATCTCGGCAAGAAGCTCTCAGTCAACCCGGTGCTCGAAAGGCAGTTGATATTCGTGTTAGTCATTCAGTTGTCAGAAAAGTACCCGCCGGTGAATTGGCTAAACCAGAACGAACAGCTGAGCAGGCAGACTTAGCTGGTGATGCTGAGCTACCTGAGGTGCCTGAGGTGCCTAAGCGGGTTGCTATTATTTATAAAAGAAAAGCCGGGCATGTATTTGCCGAACGCTTGGTCACCATCATAGACGAGACTCAAGCGATGCGAGATCGATTTGAGTCGTTGCCTGAGACGATATAGGGACGCCATTATGAGCGATAACACAGTAGATGATCAGACAAAAGACGATGAAGATACTGAATTTGCAGTCACCGAAATCACCGATGATCAAGGCTCTGCAGGCAGTATAGATGATGACCAAGGTTCTGCAGGCAGTGCAGATGATGACGAAGGTTTCGAAGAGATCGTTATCACGGGACAGGAGGTGGTGGAAGAACTGCAACGCTTGATTCCGGCAGCACTGGAGTCAGCGGAGGCCGCGAACAAGGCGTCTAAATTAGGTCTTGATGCCTTGACCAAAATTGCGAACAGTGGCGAATCGGTGCAGCGTGCCTCGAAGCGGCTGGCAGAAACCTTTGAAAAGCAAGCCGTGATTATCAAATCGATCTATATCGGCGGCTTTAGTATGTTGTTTATAGGGATCATCGTCTTTGGCGTGATGAGTGTGCAAATTAGTTCTCGAGTCGCTGAACTTGATACCGTCATTGTTGCGGCGAGTAAGCGCATAACGAATTTAAATAGTGGTTTGGAGGCCTTTGAAAGCGTCCGATTTGCAGTGCGTAATGTCGCTGAACAGCAGCAGGCGCAGACTGCTCAATTGCTGTTGTTGGCAGAGCAGCTTCAAAATACCGAGGCGTTGGTGGTGAAAATGGGTGTCGAACTGCCGCAAAGCGCAGCGACGCATTTGGACGGAAGTCTCGTCGGCTTGCAGAATGAGTCTAAATCGACAACCCAGGGTCTCAGCGAGCAGCAGGCGGCGATGGTCGCACTGAGCGCTGATGTCGTCAAGATTGAGCGACGGATGGCAAGTGTTCAAGAAGCGCTAAATGGGTCTGCGCAGTTGAGTCGGGATGTTGAAGCGCTGCTAACGCTGGAGAGAGCACGTTACCTCGACACAATCAATGCGCAAATTCAACTGCAAAAAGATGCGGCCGCTGGCATCCCGCCCCCCGATGAGCCAGGCACTATACGGTACCAAGCACCACGCTAAATGGCGTGTTAGGCCTCGGGTTGGTCGAGTTCGTCGGGTTCGGCTGGTTCGTCTGGTTCGTCTGGTTCGTCGGCAGGTACAGTAGTGGCCGCGTTCAGCAGAGATTGAGGAAAGTCTGGCTCCATAGTGAGGCCGCTGCGAAGATAAAGCATCTCTATGGTTTCTGTCAGCGCTGAGAGAAGGCGGGCCAAATCGATTTCGGTGGCCCGCGCTGATTCGTAACCAGTGCTATAGAGGCTTGACACATGTTGCTGAGGGAGCCATGACTTAAGGGTGCCTCGGAGTGTGGTTATTGTCATGGGGTTTTCAGTTTTACGTTTCGAGGCGCCATTTTTGCCGTCGTTAAAGCCGGTTGTGAATAACGTGCTAACGTGTTTTTTCAACAGTGTTGCATAGCGGCCGCGAATGCCATTGATGTCTTCTTCGCTTGCAGAGCCTTTATCTATGCCGCTGAGTGCATCCCATAGTGTTTTGCCGTCCATTCCTAAAAAGGACTTGTCGGTGCTGCCGTCTTTTTCTGGCGTGCTGGCGGGATTGGCGCTAAGCCGAGTGCTGATAAACGATTCGAGCAAGTCAATTCTGCCGATTAAGTAAATAATCGTTATTACCGTTGCCAGCAATAATATGATGCCCACAATGGTCATCAGCAGAGACACTATTCTGGCTCGTTATGGGCGTTTGTGTTGTCCGAATGGTCACCAGTGGCTTCATTCGCCTCGGTGTCTGCTTGTTCTCCAGTTTGTTCCCCTGCTTGGTCTCGTAAAAAACGCAAGACTTCAAAGTCGTCGCTAAGATCTAAGTCTAGCCAGATTCTATCAGCTATCGCTTGTGTTTGGTTGATAGCTTCAACAATGCTGATTTTGGCGGTCTGATAAAGGCCGCCCGTTGAAAAAATCTCCATAGCAAAGTGGTCGGGAATATAAGAGATGATCTCTCCCGCCTGGCTCTTGATTTTTTGATAGGGCGCCGGCGTGGGTGGTTCGGGCGTTTCTTGACCATTTGCTATGGCTTGGTTACGTACGGCTTCATAGGCCTCGTATTTTTTTGCGCCCTCGATAAATACTAAGTCGATGTGTGCGCGACAGCGAACCATGACCTTCATGCGTAAAGCCCGCGCATTTTTTGCTTGGCCCGGTGAGTCAACAGCCGTTTCATACAGCTTTTTTGCCTCGTTAAAGGCTTTTTTGAGTGCTCCACTTTTTGAAAACGAAAACATGATTTTCTCCGTTGATTCTGCTGGTTATGCTGTTATTTCAGCTATAGTAGTCCTTAGCTTGGCGACTGTCGCTGACAATATTTGGCTGACTCTGGATTCATTGACACCCAGAATGACGCCGATTTCCTTCAGATTCATTTCTTCTTTGTGATAAAGCGAAATAACGAGCTGCTCTCGCTCAGATAATTGGCTGATCGCCAAGGCAACTTGATCGTTGATTTCTCGGTTCGAGACCAGTGTTTCAGGGTTGACCGAGCTTAGGTCCTGCGCCGTTAAGTCTGTATTATCGTCACTTGTCAGCTCTAAAGACGTGGTCTGAAACCTATTCGCATGCTCTCTTTCCTTATGAAACGCATCTGTACTTAAGCCTAACTCTTCGGCAATCTCGGTCTGGGTCGGCGAGCGGCCCAAGCGGTGGCTCAATGCCATTGTCGTCTTGTTATGCTGTTGAAGATGACTAACGGCAGACCTGGGTATACTTGAAAGTTTACGAATTTCGTCCAATATGGCGCCACGCACGCGATTCTTGGCGAACACTTCAAAGTCAACGCCAACATTGGGGTTGTAAGCTTTGCTGGCTTCGATTAAGCCTAATGTTCCAATTTGAATCATATCTTCGAGTTGGATGTAGTCGGGCACGCGGCCTTTCAGATAGATGGCGATCCGTTTCACGAGGCCAATATAATTCATCAAATCGACATCATGACTTTTATCATTTTCAATCTGGCTGTAACTGCTGACGTCTACCATTTTCTATAACTCTAGGTGCTTAGTTGGCCCTTGTCGGGTGGGCTTAAATTTTAGCTTAAGTGTGCGCGGTTAAGTTGACAGTTGGTTTGATCAATGCATCGACGTTCTTGGCAAGTTGCCTGAAATTGCTTGCCGCCGCGGATGAGGGATACAGTTGCACAACCGGTTGTGCTTTCTTCCATGCCAAGGGGACTGACTCGTCTTTCACCACATGGCCAATCATGCCGATGCTGAATTCAAGAAATCTGTTAGTGACGTTATTAAAGCTACTATGTAAGCGTAACGCATGAGCTTCATCGCTGACTTCGTTTGTTAACAAATAAAGATTGTCGCTGGCGGCATTCTTGTTGAGTACCTTAACCGTCGCGTAAGCATCCGCATAAGAAGAGGGATCGTCTTTGCAGATGATAAAGCGATAATCGCAGGCTTGTAAAAAGGTGATGACTGAGTCCGATATACCGGCGGCGATATCGATGATTAAATAGTCGAGTTTTGCGGCTAGTGACTCAAAGCCTTGAAGCATAATGCCAGCTTGCAGGGAGGTTAGTGATGCCAGTTCTTGTAAGCCGCTGGCACCAGGAACCAGTTGGACACCACTTGAGGTGGTAATGATAATCTCTTCAAGGGTTTTAACCCCGGCGAGAACGTGGCTGAAGTTGTATTTTACTTGGCAGCCGAAAGCCAGTTGTGCGTTGGCTAGACCCAAGTCGCCATCAAGGAGCATGACGGTTTTGCCGCTTTCGGCAAGCGCAGTAGCCAAATTCACAGCGATCGTCGTCTTGCCGACACCACCTTTGCCGCTGGCAATACCGATGACCCTAACCCTGGAGCCTAATTGCATCTTTGTATGTTCCTGATTTGTACGCAGTTTCATTGCTAACATTGCATAACTTAACAGACTTTCAGCCGAAATTTAATTGTTCATACGGGTATTCTTTTAACCCGGGATTGCCAATATGGGCGGGCACTTTGGTCGTTTCTTTCTGGGCAAGAGCGCTATCGATATGCCGTTGGACCTTTTTGTCGATCAAGTGCGCCAGGAAGTCGCCGGATAAAGCTCGTGGGGGGCTTGTCATATCAGTGCAGTAAGAGCCCAAAGATACCGGAATGTTGCTGTTAGCGAGAATGCTGATGATGGCCCATGGATAATCGATACCATCTAATCGAGATACCATGCAGGAAGTCCAATTCAAATTGGGGTGGCCCAGCAGGTTGAGCGCCGAGGTCTCGTTCGTATCTGCAGCTAGCATCAGGTGCGACTTGAGTTCGGGAATAATTTTTGTGATACACCTGATTTCTCTTTGAATGTTCGCGCCAGCGGTATCGATCAATAGATGATGAGTCGCGCCGATTTCAGCGTATAGGGCCTGTAGTTGCTTAAATGATGTTGTGCGATAGGTGTCAGCACCTGCGCGAGCCCCGGCGATCTGAGTTGCCTGCCAGGCCCCGATGCGATCATCATTGAAACTGATTAAGGCGATCTTTCGTGATGAATCTGCCATTGCCAATTGTCGCGCAACTCGCGCGATCATGGTGCTCTTGCCGGACCCGGGGTGACCAGCGATCAGGTGTGCTTGAGCCGGGTCCGCAACGAGGTCATAGTTTGTAATTTGAGTTTTTATCCATTGGCTCAAAACGTTCGACGCGTCTTGCAGGCTTTTCGTCGACGCCAATTGATCAAGTACTTGTTGGCTTAGGCGAGCAGACATGCCCGTATTCATGAATAAGCGTTGTAACTCGATAATATGCTTTGAAGTAGTGTGAGGTTGGCGTGGCAATCGTGTCAGGCTCTGCATCTCTAGACGAGAGGTCTCAAATTCGGTCTTGATGAGTTCCACTAAGGATAACGCCCGCTGCTGTTCAGTGACCGGCGCTGGTGCAGCGCTGGCAACAGCCGTCACGGGTGCAACAGTCGCTGCGGGCGCAAGGGGTGCTACGGCAGGCTTTATGATGTTGTCCACGGCGGCAATAAGCTCGTTGCGGCCATTGTAACGACGATTAGACACGACCATAGAGTCTTCGCCGAAGTGATGCTGAACCTGGGCCATAGCCATGCGAGTGTCGGGTGCAAAAACCTGCTCTAGTCTCATGCTGTTTCTCCTTGCTTATCGCGTACGCTGATATTAGAAATAATTTTGATATCTTGATCGTCGGGTATTTCGCTGTAAGACAGTACAGTCAAACGGGGTACACGCTGGCGTGCCGTGCGTGACAGCCAGGGCCTGAGGCCTGGTGAAACGACCAATACCGTCGGTAGTCCTTGCTCTTCAACCTGCTGGCAGCTGGTGGCAATGGCTGCGAAAAGATCCTCTGCTAGCTTAGGCTCAATAACGAGGCTGCCGTTGCGTTGACTTTGTGTGAGTATCGTTGTCAGCATCTGCTCAAGAGATGGCTCGAGGGTCATGACAGGAAGGTTTTCATCTACATTGACCAAGCCCTGCATGATCATACGACCCAAACGCGGACGGACCAGCGCCGTCAGTTCTTCTGGATCCTGAGTCCTGCTGCTCTCGACAGTGAGTACGTCGATAATACTGCGCATATCTCTGACGCTGACGTCTTCTGCAAGTATGTTTTGCAGAATTTTGGTTACGGCTGCCAGGGGTAACTTGTTGGGCACCAGATCTTCCACCAGTTTCGGCGATCGTTCTGCCACTTTATCGAGTAATTGTTGGGTTTCGTCATGACTGAGAAGATTGGCAGAATTTTCTCGCAAAATGGCGTTCATATGGGTGGCTATGGCCGTAGATGCGTCAACAACGGTGTAGCCCAAAGTGCGAGCGTAGTCTCGCTGCGACGCATCTATCCAAACGGCCTCCAGGCCAAATGCAGGCTCTTTTGTTGGTGTGCCAGTGAGCTCGCCATGGACGACGCCCGGGTTGATGGCCAATTCCTGGCCAACCCGTATCTCACCCTGACCGCGAACGACACCGCTGAGGACAATGTTATAGACGTCCGGTGGTAGTTCGAGGTTGTCTCTGATGCGAATCGGTTGCACCAGGAAACCAAACTCCGTTGATAGCTTCTTTCGTACACCCTTGATTTTTGCCAACAGGGTTCCGCCAGAATCGCTGCTCACCAATGGAATGAGCCCATAGCCGATGTCCAGTGCAACGATATCCACCTGCTCGACATCTTCCCAATCCAGTTCCTTGTTTACAGGGTCTTCTTGGTCCTCTTGTTGAACAACGCTACTATTTTCGTCAAGCGTCCTCGTTCCTCGTTGGCGTAAGTAGTAATAGCCTAGCCCGCCGGAGATTAGGCTCAAGCTAATAAAGACCAGGTGTGGCATGCCAGGGACCAAGCCTAATAGCATGAGTATGACAGCTGAGATGATCCAGGCTTCCGGCTGGGCGATTTGGCTTTTGGCCTGTATGGTCATCGACTCGGAGGTGGTGACTCGAGTGACGATAATCGCTGTGGATAAGGACAGTAACAGTGAGGGGATTTGCGCCACAAGACCGTCACCAATGGTCAGCAGAACATAAATTCGACCAGCTTCGGAGAAGCTCAGGTCATGCTGGCCGATGCCAATGAGCAAGCCGCCCAGGATGTTGATTATCAGGATCATCAGTCCGGCAACAGCGTCGCCGCGAACAAATTTAGATGCACCATCCATGGAGCCGAAGAAGTCAGATTCCTGAGATATTTCTTCACGACGGCGTTTGGCGGTCTCCTGGTCTATCACGCCGGCATTGAGATCGGCATCAATAGACATCTGCTTACCCGGCATAGCATCGAGTGTGAAACGGGCGATAACCTCTGAGACACGCCCGGCGCCCTTGGTCACCACAATAAAATTGATGATCATTAAAATAGAGAAGATAATGAAGCCAACGAGATAATTACCGGCGATTACGAATTCGCCGAATGCTTCGATGACTTTGCCTGCAGCGTCGGGTCCCTCGTGTCCGTTGACTAGCACGACGCGAGTCGAGGCGACGTTGAGGCCGAGACGAAGCATGGTTGCTAGCAGTAATATTGACGGGAATGAAGAAAATTCCAATGGGCGAGATACGTTGATGGCAATCATGATGATCACGAGCCCGATGACGATATTAAAAGTGAACAGCACGTCCAGCAAAAATGGGGGCAGCGGTAGAATCAACATTGAGATGATTAACAGAACTAAGACAGGTATCCCGAGCCCAGATAGTTCGAAAGTGGACAGGGTCTGTCGTATTGTTGACACGTTTGCTGTAGCCATTAAAAATATAACCTTTAAAAACAGTAAGATACATCGATCTAAAAGAGTGCGTACGGGTGTAAATCGCTCTCGATGAGTTATATAGCGATTATCGTGCCAACATCTAAATCCGAAAAAATGACGATCCGTGGTAAAGGTTGGGGCGTTAGAGTCGATGCTATTACCAGTAGATATTCGATAAGAAGCTCGGTGGGTTAACGCAGGCTGCAGAGCGCCTAAAGGGAGCGACAATATGTGTTTGTGGAAGATTAAATTGATAACGGCAATACTGGCTCTGAGTGCAGTTTTAGGCTCTTCTGGTTGTGCGCCCATTGAAGTACGCAGCGAAGGATCTGTGATGAAGATCGCTCAGCAAGAGCTGGTAATCAGTGCGACGGGCTATGCAGTGATCAGCGTTCAGGCAAGTGATAACCCTGCGCAACAGCGTTTGTTGGCTATCAGAGCCTCCAAGCTGGATGCCTATCGTGGTTTAGCGGAACAGGTTTACGGCCAGTATGTGGATGGATCAACTAAGATTTCTGACCTGGTGCTGAGCGATGATGTTTACCGTGCCAAGGTTCAGGGTGTGATCTATGGAGCCCAATTAGTGAGTGTCAGCCCAGTAGGGGAGGATACCTATGAAGTGACGCTTTCACTGCGTCGCTCAGTGGTTAATGACTTGCGGCTATTATACCTCAAGCACATGCAGCAACTCGCTCGTGCGTGAATCAGGGGCGTGCCTAAGGTCCACCAAACTGCGGGCTAGCGTCTGGTTGCTACTCGTAGGTTCTTGGTCAGTAGTTGCTACAGCGCAAACGCCGGTATCTTTTGTGCCTCCTCAAGTTAAAAGCACTGGCGATGCGGCGGAGCAGCGACTAGCCGCTGCGCGCAATGCGCTACTCAGCCATGCCCTGAATGGTGAGCTGGAAATTGTGACTTCGGCCTTCGTTGATGAGACAGGCGAATTGCACGAGGCCACTTATATGGCATCGAATGGTACAGTGCGGGGAATTCGAGTCGCTGATTATGTATCTCAAGATAGTCAGTCTCCAGCGCTGGCTGCTGAGATATTAGGTCAGATTGACGGCAAGCAATGTCGCCAAAGTCGGTATCGCCGTCATGCAGTGCTCGACATGCATATAGGCGCTGACTTGAGGCACTCTAGTCAGTCCATTCATGAGGTCGCTCGGGTGGTTCGCGAGTCGGTGATCGAGACGTTTGGAGAGGATCAGGGTTGGTTAATCACCAGTCAGGCTGCCTATGCCAGTGTATATGACCTTTCTCTTCGCGGGACGGGCAGCCAAGGCGCCGCCGCTCTGCGTGTTGAGCTTCGAATTGAGGCGGCGGAACCAGGCGTGTTGACAGAAGGTTACTACAATGTGCGTAAATCCCTCAAGAATGGTTTGCGTTACATTCCTTTGTTGGGTTACCGCCCCAAGGCGACATCAAGGTCAAATGAGCTCCGCTATCAATTGCGGTTGATCGATATTGCCTCGGGTGAGGTGTTGTTTAATCGTGAGGAAATGATCGGTTTTAGTGATGATTTACAAGCACCGGGTGCAGACTTGCCGCCGGATATGTTGGCCTTCATTGCCGCGGCCACAAGTCGTCAGGTCGATGGTCTGCGCGCCGCTGCGAAATGCCTGCCGATTTCTTTTATGGTAGCGCGGGCAGGGCGGAGCTCGCCAACCTTGGTTCTGAAGTCGGGCGCGCTTGCTGGGATGGCGGTGGGCGATGAATTTCTCTTGAGCAATTCTCGTGATTTTCTCACTGTGGTACTCAATGGTGATGGCATCAACCATCTCGGGTTAGGGCGGATTACTCGCGTCAATGATTACAGTTCTGTTGTCGAGGTGATTGCGGGACATAAAGCGCCGGCGTCAGACTATGTGGCTGCCTTGCCTTTCTGAACCTGGGCATTTGACCCAAGATGTTCTGACCCAAGGCATAGTGCGGCGGCAGTAAACAATGTTAGGAGAAGACTGTGAAATGTGTTGTATATCCCTTAAAAATGCTTATGTCTGGCGGTATATTGGCATCGATGCTGCTGGTCGCGTCGATTTCGCAAGCTAATGCTGATAGCAAGGTGGATGCGGCGTTGCTGCGGCTGCTCAATATCGAGAGCTCATCATTGCCTCGAGTGGATAAGGTCATGCCAGGAGAAACTGCTAAAGGTCGCTATCGCATTAGGTCTGGAGACACGCTGGACGGTATCATCATGCGTTTCTATGGGGACTCGTCCCTTCAGAAAAAGATATTGAGAGACGCCTTCGTCAAGGGTAATCCGCAGTCTTTTCGACGTAATAATGCGAATTGGATGTTGGCAGGGACTGTGTTACGTTTGCCAGATCAAGATGCGGTCTACAAAGTGGTCTTTAAGGATGATACTGCTTCACGGCGAAGTACTGTTGATAAGTCTGATTGGGTAACATTTCCGCGTTAGGCGTCCTAGTCGTGGGGCTGCCCTCAGGAGAATGCGTTGCATAGCCCCGAATTAAATAATCTGAGCGCCAAGCCGATCGGTATCGAAATGTCTTCGATGCCGCGCATGCAGCTAAATGATATGGTTGCTAGAGAGTTGGGGTTGAGAAATGGCCAGTTCGTGCGTGCGGTGGCCGATAGCCCTGGCCAGTTAAGATTGGTGAACGGCCAGCTTAATGCCTTGGTGGCGTCGTCCTTGCCGGTGGAAGTGGGTCAAGTACTCAACTTCCGCTATGTCGTTAGCATCTATGGTCGATATCTGCAGCAACTCGCACCTGATTCACTGCGGCAACCTGAGAAGCAAGCCCCTGTGCCGGCAACACCGAGCAATCCGCTCGCTGCTTCGCTGATGGTGCGAGCTTCAGACGCTACATCGGGTTTTCTTGGCGCGTTTGGTATCGCCGAAGTGAACAAATGGGTAGGGCTGTCGGGGCGGCCAGATCTGCAGCAACAGCTCAGCCGCTTGCGCATCAGCCCAGATAGTATTTCCCCTGAGGCCATTAAGCAGGGGTTACTAAAATCAGGCTTGTTCACCGAAGCGCTGCTGAAGATTAGGTCAAGCGACCCAAAAAATCTCGACTTCAAACAAATCATTATTTCACTGCAACGTTTGATTCGGCAAGGCTCCCTCGCTGACACTGCAGGAATAAGCCGTCTGGTAGAGGTGCTCGAAGGTAATCAGGTTGAAGCCTTGGCGGCCGATGGTCGAAAAGATTTATTTTGGCGCTTTTTACTGCCTTTTGGCGATTCAGATTTAGTGCAGATAGAAATTGAGGCACAGCAAGACACGTTACAAGCTGGGCGGCGCCTCTGGTCAGTGTATCTGGAAACTGATTTTCAAGAGCTTGATCATCTGGCCGTGAAGTCGGTTTTAAGATCTTCAGGCCACGTAGATTTAACCATCTGGGCGGTCAAGCCCGAAACGCTCAGTACCGTTCGATCGATGGTGGCGGAATTACGCTACGAATTAGCTTCCAACGACTTGGTCATTGATGCATTGCATGTCGTCTTGGGTCGCCGAGTGAGGCGTGAGAATCAAAATGTGCCTGGAGACCTTATGGATGTGCGAACGTGAAGCCTCATGATAAAGGCTTGAGTCGAGCTGTAGCCTTGCAATATGGCGAATTCAAAGTTCCCAAGGTGGTTGCGAAAGGGGAAGGGGAGATGGCGCGGGCGATCATTGAAGCGGCGATCAGCCAAGGTACCGTGATCTCAGAAAATCCGGCGCTAGCGGCGTTGCTCACTGAAGTTGAGTTAAATACCGAAATACCTGAAGAGCTTTATGTTGCCGTCGCCGTTGTGCTGTCGTGGGTGTATTGGATGCGTGGTGATTCCCCGGAACAGCACCGGAAATTATAAGGTTAGCGGACTATAGGACGCTTTAACGTGTGTCCGCCGGCTAATTTGCCAAGCCGATCGTACACTTCTACTTCACGACTGTGGGCGGGAGACTGCAAGGCCTGTAAGGCGCCGCGAACAGCTTCTAGTTTTCGATTGATGAGTATTTCATTCCTGCGGTGCAGAGTTTGGCAATGTCGTGCCAGTTCGGTCAGTTCCGGCGTTAAGGGGTTCGAAGTGCTTGCCGTCGAATCTGCCTGCTGTTCGGGAAGGGTTGGGTCACCGCTGGAGTGCGCCGTTTGACTCACCGGTTCGTCAGCAGCGCTAGAGGCTACAAACGCTGATTCAGAGAAAAATCGTAGAATGGGCGCCTTTTGTTGTTGGATATTATCAAAATCATCTAGATCCTGAGATTTGAGCGCGACGAATTCCCTTTCGAGAAGGAGTTCCAATTTTCTAAGTGACTGCACGACCTGTTGGTTGAGGCTCATTAGATCCAGCTATAGCATGAATGATTGATAGCTTATCATGTTAATGCCATCTATGGCGGACCTTCAACGGCGCTTTATCGAAACGGTTCAAGCGTTATCGCTAATCAACTGTTCGAGCGCCAAAAAGCTTTCAGCTAGGCGTTTGTGATCCAGTGGATAGTTGCCCTGCTCTATGGCTTCTTTAATCCGAGTCGTCTTTTCTTGATCAAATTCAGCGTTGCTCAGCGCTGTGGCTGCAAGTTCGCTCAATTTGACGTTATCAGTCGTCTCGGCAATTTTAGTTTTCATCTGACCGTCAACCTTGGCGTTCTCGGTCTGCGACGCAAGGCTAGTCTGGCTATCCGCTGCGGCTGCCTTTTGTTGACGGTTCGCTGGTGGTGGCGAATTGGATATGCTGTCGATCATTTCCTTAGTCCTTCTTTCTCGCGATTGGTTTTACTCCACTAACTTAATCGACCCTGACTTAAAAAACTTTAGCCATTTTTTAAGTATTTTCGATAATAATCTCGAAAAAGTGTTTTTGAGTATATTAAATACAATAATTTCAATAGGTTAAGTCGTACCTACTAACTACGAAACATTCGGAATATCGATCTACATGGCCTGCGCTCGTTTAAAGTGGTCTGGGTTCGCCGGCTAATACTGCAATTTAACGCGTCCAGGGCCGGTGACTATGCCTTGTAACTGTTCGCCAGAGTCTGGATTCCGTAGCGTGATTAGCTCATGTAATACACCATCTTCTTCCGCTACCAGGCCCACTGTAATCGTCAAAGCGCCACTTTCGATTATCATGTTGACGTTATCAAGCTTCCTAATCAGTGGTGCAGGCCTGATATCTGTCGCTAATATCGTGTGGCCAGCACTGAGGGTACGGGTGGCTTGTGTCTGAGTAATGTCTGTCATAGCGCCGAGTGCCTGTGGTTTTTCAACATCGTAGATTGACTGCACTTCAACATTCTCCGGGCTGAGCGCCTGGCCATAGGCGATGGGCTTAGTGACGACGAGTCTCGGCCAGCGCCGCAGCAGATCGTTGGCGACGAGTTGCTGGCCTTGGGCCAAGTTTCGTGCAGCAACAGCGTCTTGCAAAAGTTGGCTGCTCACTCGTTGATTAATCGGTACGCTGGTACTGCCCTTGAGTTCGGTCGACAGCTTTGCAAGGGTCACGGGGTCGCCACGTTCTACCGCTACCTTTAATACAAAAACTGTAATCGGTACGTCGATATGCGACGCAATCACCGCCTGACCTTGTTTGACGGGCCTGACAAGCAATCGACCGACAAAATCACTGACCTGTTCTCGAGGGACTGCCTGGCGGGTTACTTTCGTCTCGACGCGCAGGTCTGCGGCGGTGAGAAGTTTGCCGGCCTGCAGATCTTTCCCGTAAGTCAGAAGTTCTGAGACTATCGCAATCTTGATGCGTAGGTACGTCGACCACCGGGGATCATCACATTCGGCGAGAACTGTCTGATGGTCCTTATAGGGGAGGCTAATTCGAAAACCATCAGGGCATTCAGGTATCTCAAGTCGATTATCGATAGACACAGTCGCTGCCGCTGATGGCGCCAGATTGAGCGCTTGCGACAAGTAGTCGACGATCTGATCGTCAAGTAATTGACGTCGATCAAGGGTCTCGGGTGTCGCAAATACGACAGCGGAGGCCAGAAAGAGCCAGACCGCTACAGTAAAATCAAAAAATTTCAGCATTTCATGAGTATCGCCCAGGTCGGTCATTTGCGCAACGCGGCGACGAGATAGCCGCAAAAGTGGCAAATTTTTGCCCGTCTAGGCCGCATCTAGCCGCTTTAGATCATGCTAATCGTTTCTCGGGAGGGGATTGGCAGGATTCCTGCTTTTACAAACAATTATCAAAGAATTATCAATGGTGAGTGCGAAAGTAAACACAATTTCCAAAAGTTGGCATTGCAATTGCATTAGTTAACTCGTGCAGTCAGGGGCTGTCTATTATCACCACAGTGAGCAAGTGCAGTTCGAGAGAGACTTGCAGTCACAAAGATGATCGGCAGCAAACAGGTTAGCTTTAACTGAAAAGGGAAAAAAATCATGAGTATGATCGATTCAGTATTTGGCGTTCATGAAAAAGCCCTGGGTATGCGTAACGAACGCATGACAGTTTTGGCGAGAAATATTGCCAATGCTGAAACACCAAATTTTAAAGCCCGGGATTTTGAGTTTAACGATGTCCTTAAAAGAGAGCTCGGCATGGGCAAGCTGGCACTTACCAATGAAGGTCATCTCAGCGTCGGCAATGCTAATGGCAATGGCAGCCTAACTTACGAAGTACCTTTAAATCCCTCAGCAGATGGAAATACCGTCGAGATGAGTGTTCAGCAGGCGAAATTTGGCCGCGCCGCAGGAGAGTATCAAGCGACTTTGACGATACTGGAAGGTCGAATTAGCGGGATCCGAAAAGCCCTAAGAGGAGAATAATAAATGGCTATCAACAATATATTTAATATCGCTGGCAGTGGCATGAATGCCCAGATGGTTCGTTTGAATACTACGGCTTCTAACCTCGCCAACGCGAGTGTGGTCGCCGGTAGTGAAAAAGAAGCGTTTCATGCCAAGCGGGCGGTCTTTGCAACCCTGGTTAACTCAAATCTACAAGGCTACTCAAAGGAATTTCTCGGCGGCGTTAAAGTCACGAATATTGTGGATGATAACGCTGAGGCAAAACAAATCCATGATCCGATGAATGTTTTAGCGGACGAAGATGGCTTTGTTTACGGTTCGAGTGTATCCGAAGTGACCGAGATGGTCGAAATGATGACAGCGGCGAGAAGTTATGAAAACAACGTCAAGGTGATGACAACCGCAAGACAGCTAATGCTCAGAACGCTAGAAATTAGTAAAGCCTGATTTAAAGGAGAAATATCAAGATGTTATCCAGTGTAAATAGCAGCATGCTGACAACAAAAGAATACGAAGATCAGCAAATCGTAGCCAACACAACCCAGGAGGACCTAGGTCGTGATGCATTCCTGCAACTGTTTACGACCCAGCTGAAAAATCAGAACCCACTAGATCCAATGGGAAACGAGGCATTTGTTGCCCAATTAGCGCAGTTCTCATCTCTTGAATCCATGAAGTCGATGGAAGGGACTATGAGCGAGGTTGCAAACCTGATCAGGGATGAAAAGTTTGTAGGCGGAGCCAATCTGTTGGGTAAAAAGATTGCGTTGCAAGGCGGACAAGTTGTTGGCGGCGGCGGGGTGACCGCTAATGGTGATATTGAACTCGCAAATGGTGCGGAGTCAGTCATTGTCAGTATTTACGAGCCAAAAACTGGAGACTTAGTCGCAAGACAAACCTTAGGAAACCAATCTAAAGGTACTCTGCCTCTTACATGGGATGGGCTTACAACCAACGGTGATATTGCTCCATATGGAAACTATGTCATGTCTGCCTCGGTAGTCAACGGTGCTCAAATGGAAACGGCAATGGTGAAAACCTCCGCAACCGTAAGAGCAGTGACTTGGGATGCTTCAGCGCAAGATATCCTTGTTGAACTCGACGGGGGCTTGAAACTGTCTCTAGCTCAAGTAGATCGAATAGAAATATAACATTGTTACGGAGTTAAAATAATATGTCATTTTATACATCTTTGACCGGTTTGAACGCAGCAACAACAGAACTTGCTGTGACGTCTAACAATATTGCCAACTCGGGTACTTCAGGATTTAAAAGATCTGAAGCTGACTTCGGCGACATTTTCGCAACCTCACCTTTGCAGAAGGCCTCTAGTGTCATCGGTGCTGGTGTCTCGTTAAAGTCGGTTTCTCAGGAGTTCAGTCAAGGTAATATTGAATTCTCTGCTAACTCGCTCGATCTTGCTATTACCGGTGACGGTTTTTTTGCCCTTGAGTCGCCAGATGGCACCAAGATTTTTACTCGTAACGGCGGCTTTATGCTCAACGAGCAAAACCAAATGGTCAACTCCGCGGGTCAAGCGCTCATGGCTTTACCCGTAGACTCGACAAATAAAGCTGACTTCAGCGAACCTCTTAGTGCTCTAGCAATACCTCGGCAAACCGTTGCCGAGTTTTCCGCAACCAGTGAGGTTGAGTTGGGTCTTAACTTGCCGTCTGACAGTATTCCGATTCTAGAGGCATTTAATCCTGCGAAAGAGGAAACCTATCATAAAACGACTTCCTTAACCGTATACGGCGCATCTGGATCGAGCCACCTCGCAACCATCTACTACGTGAAAACAGCTGCTGCTACTGCAGATTCACCGTTCAATAAGTGGCAAACCTATGTTTCCATAGACGGTACGGAAGTTGATCCCCAACTTATTCAAGCCTCAGACAAAGGCGGTGACGCATACTTTGTTAATAAATATGGTGAGATCAAGACCCGGTCTGAGTTGCTAGAATTACAGCGAACTAGTGCTGACAGTGCAAAGTTCTTGATTACCACGGGTACTGAATATAAAAAATATTCTTTCGATAACTTGTCTTCACCCGTCGAATCTACCCCCGCGACAGTGACTATGCCTATTTCGGATACGAGTACCTATGCCGATAACTTGAATTTGACGAATAACCAGGACGGTGTGGATATATCGAGCTTTTCTTATGAAGAGCTCCAGAATATGTTTCAAATTTCTATTGATCAATCGACGTTTGTTGACGTCGGTCTTGAACATTTAGTCGGTAAAGATTTGAAGCTTTCTGGCTCCGAAATCGCCTTTGAGTTGCAAAATGTTCTAAATTCGCGCTTCGGTGACGGAAAACTTTATGACTTTAGTGATGCAAGTAGCGGTCTGCTGACTCTGCGCAGAGGCGAGTCTAGTTTTGCGAACGGAGCATGGAGTGCTCTTGAGTCGATCGATATTGATGTGCGAGGTTTGATGACAGCTGGAGGCTATGATCCTGATGTGGATCAGATCAGTAATGATCAGCTGGTTTATCTCATTAACCAAGAGCTCGCAGGTTCTACCGATTTTTCTGACGTTACTGTTTCACGTGACAATGCTAATCAAGGTTTTCGTTTTAGCCAGGGGGATCCTGCTAAAATATCAAGTATGTATCTCAGTAGCAGCGACGGAGATATTGATGAGGTATTCAAAGTTGGCGCAGCGGTTATGTCCACAGATCAGGATGTGCCACCAACTTTTGGTACTGAAATTGTTCAAGTGTCCGGTGACTCAGACGTCTTACTGCTAAGAAATATCTCTGCTAACGGCGATGGTGAGCGGGCCCTTAGAGATCAACGCTTCGGCATAAAAGTCGGTTACACCGATGGCAAGTTTCTCATTAGCTCTGGTACAACAGGAGATGAATCCAGTATTTCAGTGAAGCTCAATTTAAATACTGATGGAACTATCACTGACTCATCTGTTTTGGCTGCCGAGTTGTTGGGAATCTCAGAAAATGGTTTTGCTATTACTCCGCAGACCTCGGTGATCGATAATCTGCCAACCGTTCGTGGTCAAGCTTCTATACCGGCGATTGTGTTCGGATCAACTATGGGTGTAGACCCAAGAAAGTCGTTCACTGTTAGTGACGCTAATAAGGATATGACTGTCATTATTGACGGCATTTCAGCTCAATTTTCATTGGACCCGGGTCAGTACTCCATTGGTACATTTACTGAGCATATGCAAAGTAAAATAAACCAGATGGGCGATAGTCTCGGTCGAACCGTTTCTGGTGTGAAAGTCGATTTTAATGATGTTACTGAATCACTCATTATCACGGGCTCGACAACTTCAGCGGACTCCTTCATTCAAATTGCAGGATCTTCTGACTGGGGCCTTGAGGATATTGAAGCAGCGTTCGGAGCAACGTCTACCTACATCAGCTTAGAGAACGACTTGCAGGGAAATGCAGCACTATACGTCTCTCAATCCAAAGATGGCGAATGGGTGGAGACCACTGACAAGGGTGAATTTGATGACGGTAATATTCCCTATTGGTCGCCGATTTTCTTAGATAAGGGCGAGTTAACTTTCGATACCAGTGGCTCGATTGTTTCTCCCTTAGGCGGTGCGACATTACGCAGCGAAGCAATTACCGGTACCGCAATCTCCATTGGCTATAATCGTAGTACACAGTTTAACGCGCCGTTTGCTGTACTGAGCCAAAGCCAGAACGGTGCTGCTGAGGGTAATCTAGTGGGTGTGAATATCGGTGACGATGGCCTGGTAGTAGCGAGTTACTCGAATGGCTCTCAGAAGTCACTGGGTAAGATCATTATGGCAAACTTTGCGACACCCAAAGGCTTGCGNNTATGGCGAAGCCGGCGCCGCTGGTTTCGGTACGTTGAGAGCTGGTGCGCGAGAACGGTCCAACGTTGACCTTACTGCTGAACTGGTTGATTTGATTACAGCACAACGAAACTTTCAGGCCAATGCCAAAGCGATTGAAACGAGTTCTTCATTAACACAAACAATTATTAATATACGCGGCTAAGTGTAACGAGCCAGTAGTGGGAGGATTAGCGTGGACCGACTAGCATATACAGCTTTATCAGCGACGATCAGCTCTGCTAAGCAGCGGGTTCAGTTGACGAATAATCTGGCTAATCTGAACACTGTTGGTTTTAAAATGACTAGCGGTATTCAACACAGCGCAGAAAAAGTTGATGGTCTTGGGTTCGAGACAAGATTTCAACCAAAAATTGCTGGTAACGACGCGACAGGTTCGGTTGATCTTTCTCCCGGAGCCTATATTAATACGGGTAACGATCTTGATATCGCTATGATGGGGGAAACGGTTTTAGGCGTTCAGTCAAAACTCGATCAAAGCCTGGCTTTTACCCGTCGTGGCGATCTGCATATCACGTCCTCTGGCCTCGTTGAAACCGGTGATGGTAATTTAGTGTTGGGTGAAGATGGCCCAATATCGGTGCCCCTTGGCCAAATAATTACCTTCGGTGTCGATGGTTCGATATATGCTCGGAATCCTAACACCCCGGAGAGCTTGCAGACCAAAGTAGGCGAAATGCTGCTTCGAGATGCGAGTGAGAAAAGACTCCAGCGTCGCACTGACGGATTGTTTGAGCCGGCTGGTTCGCAAGTTCGAGGTGTGGATTTTGAGAGCGGTCCAAAGGATCGCAGGATACAAACGGGTACTCTTGAAGGTAGTAATGTGAACCCGGTAGCGTCTCTGGTCAAAATGATGGATTTTTCAAGATCCTTCGAAATGCAGATTAAAATAATTTCCGAGATAAACAATTTAGACGAGAAGGGTAGCGCACTAATAGCTTAGTGACTTTATTCACATAGGCGAACCTTTCAGGTCCGATAAATAAATAGTAGGAGTAGAGATAATGGATGCATCAATGTGGGTAGCGAAAACGGGCTTAACCGCTCAGTCGACTCGCCTTTCCGTAATTTCTAACAATTTGGCGAACGTCAGCACTGTAGGCTTTAAGAAAGACAGGGCGATA